>NZ_LKHP01000002.1 GCF_001440545.1 Caloramator mitchellensis | reverse complement strand
ACCAAACGTTGATATTACAAAAGAGGAGGAACTAAATAAATTGCTTCCATGGTCAAAGGAACTACCTGACAAATGCAGAGCCAAGTTAAAGTAAAAGGTCGCATTAAAATGCGGCTTTTTTTTGTAAAGGTGGTCCCGATTTGACGCTTACTTTGCAATAAACAAATGAATAAATTGAAGATACTGCATTTTGATGAAGGCTTCTGGCTTTAATATTATCGATTAAAAATCAGATGAACCAACTATTGAGGAGATAACTTACAGGAGATAAAAGCATCTTCATATGTAGTAAAGAAAGATAACCTTGCTAATTTAAAAAGAGGAGTATTGAGCATAAATTAGATGAAGAAAGAGCTACTTGAAGAATTAAAACTTTAAAACAAAAATATTCATTGAATGAGAGACTAAAATATCCAGTAGAAGGCTTTATAGCTTACTCTACCGGATTTATTTTATCAAAGAATTGATGGTTAGTGTATACGGAAATTTTTTGACTCTTATATAATATTGTAAAAATAATTTTTCCAGCATGGAATGTCGTTTTTTCATGCTGGAATTTCATTTTTCCATGCAAAAATGCTATTTTTCCAACTTTTTATGTTATTTTTCCGTTTTTAACTTTTAAAATAATCTCTTGTATCATCTTTTCAGGAGGGGATGGTATGAGAGATTTAGTTTTAGAAGCAAGGAAAGATGATGAAAAAAAGATTTTGATTTTAAAAAAGTTTGAGCCTCTTTTGAAAAAGTGCTTTAGTATGTATGTAAAGGATAAGGAATATTTTGAGGATGCCATGCAGGAGGGGAGAGTAGCAATTTTAAAGTGTATTAATAATTTTAAAGTTGATGCTAATGTTCCATTTGAGGCTTATGTTAAAAGGGCAGTTATAAACAGTATGAGGGATTTTGTAAGAAGGATTAAGTTCGATTATATGAGTCTTGAGTTTGAAATGACAGAAGATGGCTCTTTAATGCACGAGGTTATCCCTTCGGATGTTTGCATTGAAGAGGATATGGTTAAAAAGGAAGAGAATAGGGATTTGTATGATGCAATTGAAAACTTAAGCCCAAAACAAAGGGAAGTTATAATTGATTATTACTTTAAAAGAAAAAGTATGGTTGAGATTTCAAACAATAGAAGGTGCCATTATATGTCTGTTGCAAGGCTAAAGGATAGGGCGATTGATAGGATTAGGGAGGAGATGGAGAGAAAAGAATAAAATTCAACTTATTTTTTTCTTAACTATGCTTTTTATAGAAAAATACGATATAATATATATAGCAAACTTTAGGGGGCATGGATGTGAAAAGAGTTGCAGCAATATCCCTTTTTATAATGATTTTTATAAATAGCCTTGCGCTTGCAGGAAGGGAATATATATTAAAATATGCTTATCCTAATAAGACCAAGACTATGTCTATATATGACCTTTTAGGTGGGAATAGTTCGAGTAAAACTGTTTCTAAGAAGGACAAGACAGGGCCTAAGCTTATTAGTTCTAATCCTAAGAGCGGACAGCTTAATGTAAAGGTGAATAGCAGCATTGTGCTGAATTTTAATGAGAATATTAAACTTGGAAAGAATTATAGACTTATTTCTCTGAAGAATGGAAATGGAAAAAGTGTTGGAATTAGTTTTAAGGTTAATAAGAAGCAGTTGATTGTAAAACCAAGTATTTTGCTTGATTATGATACTCCCTATGCACTTTATGTTCAGTATGCTTCTTTGAAGGATTATTCGGGCAACGGAAACAATAGTTTTAGGATAAGTTTTAGGACGGAGAAGCTAAAGATTGCAGGAGGCAATACTGGAGGAAGTGGTAACACAAGTGGAAGTGTGGATAAAGGCAATGATGTTAGCAATTTGCAATATTTTAGCTATTTGTTTGATGGTGGAAAAAATATTTTAAAGGATTATAATTATTTGACAGATAAGGAATATTTGTTTTTTGCTGATTTAAAGGATATTGAAACTATAAAGGATATTAAGTTTGATTCAAATGGAATTCCTATGGCAGATTATAATGGATATAAATATAATCCTTTATTAGTGGCTGAATGGGGGTTGCAGCAGTATAGTTTATATAGAAGAAATTATGATTCTAATAGGTTAAATAATGCCATTAAGGCTGCCGATTATATAGTTAATAAAATTGATTCGAAAGGTAAGTTGGTAAATGGATTTGATTATAAAGAAGGAAGCATAAACTTAAAATCGCCATGGTCATCGTCGCTTGCACAGGGGCTGGGGATATCGCTTCTTATAAGGATTTATGAGGAAACTGAAGATGTTAAGTATTTGAATGCAGCTAAGAAGGCACTTGAGCCTCTTTTAAAGGGAACAAATGAAGGGGGGCTTGCCCAAAGCTATGCTGGGAATGTGTTGTATGATTCCTTTAATGTAAGGACAAAGTTTAGTCTTAGCAGCCACATGTTTGTTTTATTTGGGCTTTATGATATAGGAAAGTATGATAACAGGGCTGTTGATAAGCTTAATGATGGGGTTGTGACTTTGAAAAATTTACTTCCAGCTTATTTTTCAGCAGATGAGTTTTACACAAATGTCCATATTGCACAGCTTAGGGCGTTAAATTCATTGCTCGATGATGGCGAGCTTGAAAAGTATTATGATAGTGAATATTTTGAGATTATAGATATATATTAAAAGCTGCCATTTTGGCAGCTTATCTTGTAATATTGGTTGTTTGTGTGTTTGAAGTTTTCACATATATTGAAGCTTTTCCAAGGTAGTTTCCATTTGAGTCGTAAAACTGGATGGTTGTGTAGTCCTTTGGAACAATGAGACTTGCTATTTCGTCTAATTTATAATAATTGCTGCTATCGTCTAATTTGTATTTATAAGCATTTGGCAACGTTATTTTGCTTATTTTTATTTCTTTTAAGATATTTAATCCTCCAATCTTGACTTCGTAGGTAAGCTGATAACCAGACATTATTGTGAATTTCATGGTATATGGTTTAATAAGCCTTTTTCCATTGGCTGATTTTAGTTCTCTTGATATTGTGAGGTAGTATGTGTTCCCAAATGTATAACCTCCACTTGGAGGGAGTATTTGCAGCGCATTTGGGTCGCTTGTTGTGGAAGTTTGAGGGGTTAGTTTGTTACCGTTTTGGTCAGTAAGCTGTATTGAGTTGTTTAAGGTTGTATAGCCGTATGGTCTGTTAAACTTTATGGTCCAAACTTTGTCCGGTGATATATTATCGTATATTTTGTCAAATTGCGATGCTGCGTTAGCATCAATAAAAAGCACTAATATTATTGTTATAGATAAAAAAATTTTTTTCATTATATCACCTCGGTTGTTTACTTAATCTTATTTTACATAATATATTATTATTTTGTCTATAGGCTGTAAAAAAAATATGAATTTGGTCGATATAATATATGAAGGGGGTAGAAACATGCGAAGATTTATTGCTTTTTTCGTGACGATTATAATGATTTTAGGGATGCTACCTAAAATAAATTTTGCGGCAACTACAAGTGAACTGCCGAAAAATGTAGTTATAGCTGGAGATAAGATTTATTCTTTAAATTATATGCAGAATAATTCCACATTAGTAAACGACCAAATTTCTAAGTATCCTGATAAAGTTTATTATATTGAACAAGATGGAGCTATTAAGGACAAAAATGGGAATTATGTAACTGAGGACAAAATTGTTTCAACAAACGGAAGAATGTTGACATTATATTCTACTGATAGCGAAAATGGGACAAAATATGTTGCAGATGCAAATAACCTTTATAGGAAAATATCAGCTTCAGGAAGTAATACTTCGGCTAAATATGGATATGCTCTTGTTGATATAACAAAAAGCGGAACTACAGGAAGCAGCGTTGTTTATGTAAAGATTAACAGTATTTATGGAGTTTCAAATGCATCTTATTATGATATTGGAACTGGAACTATTACAACTGATAGGAAAGGTATTTATGAGACAACTTCATTGATAACATCAAATAGCGACTTTAATTTTAGCATTTATTCGTCTTCGGGAAATGAAGTAGCCGAAGGAAGTGTTAATAACATCACTTCGAGTGTAACGAATTTTCCAGTTTTATTAACAATAGTAGGTGATGGAAGCACCTCTGGCAGCAGGGTTACTGGCAACATAAGTAATAATGGACTGGCAGCATCTGACGGTGAATTTATTTATTATAGCAACTTAGCAGATGGCGGAAAGATATATAAAAAGAGCATTAATGGATTGGATGAATATCCAATTACTGAAGATAATGCAAGATATATAAATGTAGTTGGCGATTATATTTATTATAGTAATCTTTCGGATGGTGGAAAGATTTATAAAATAAAAACAGATGGAACTGAAAGAACCAGGCTAAATAATGTATTATCATCTTATATAAATGTAGTTGGAGATTATATTTATTATATAAATGGATCAAAGAGTAGCTATATATATTTAATGAGTAGATATAATAGCAGTGTAAATTACCCAGTTGTTAGCAATAGGGCAGCTTATCTTGTTGTATTTGATAATATGATTTATTATAGCAATTTATCTGATAAAGGAAGGCTATATTCATATAATTTAAACGGTGGAGCCAAAAATGTATTTACAGTAGGAAGCTCATATAGCCCTGGAGTAAGATATATCTCTGTTACAAATGACGGAATTGTTTATGCTGCAGGGTTTGATGGGAAACTATACAGAAGTGTTTCGAACAATAGATTAACAGAAGTGAATGTAATGGCTAATGATACTAAAAAAGAAAAATTTACTGTAATTAATGCTCAAACGACAAACGATGTTTATTATAGAAGTAATATGTTGGGCGGAAAGCTGTATAAGGCGGATTCTACTGGAAGCGGCAGTTTGGTTTATTCTGAGGTTATAACTAATATTAATATAGCTGAAGATTATATTTATTTTACAAAGGGAAACAAACTATTCAGTTATAAAATTGGTTCAACAGATAAAGCTGTTGCAGCAGCAAAATTTAAGCCAGATGAAAAAGTTGCAAGTGTAGTAATGGAAACGATAATAGATTCAAATGAGCCTTTGCCTGATAAGGTTTCGGCGATTATGGGGGATGGTTCTGTAAGAGAATTGCTTGTTAACTGGGATTTAAGGAATACAAAGGTTAAGAACGGTATTACTACGTATAAGGGTAAAGTAGTTGGTTATGGGACTTCGGTTTCAATAGGAAAAGCTAGATATTCAACGATGGTGGCTGTTGATAAGGTAAAGGTTTATAATTTTGAAGGTGCAAAAGCTGACTATGTCGTGGTTGAAGGTCTGGCTAAGGGAGATATAATAACTTTATATGATACTAATGATAAGGCCTTAGGAAAGGCTACTGCAGATAAGTCGGGAATTGCTAAGATTACAAAGCTTGAATTGGATTCCGATGGAGGCACTCTTAAGATAGTTAAAACTCAATCCGGCTGTGCGCCAAGCGATGCTTTAGTTTATACGTATTCATCTGAAGCACCAACAATTGTTAAGGCAGAATATGATAGTAGTTCAAATAAATATAGGGTTACATTTACTGGAAAGAGCCCGAATATTGGCTATGGGTTTGTAAGCAATGCGAATGATAATATTTCAAATTATACTACAACTTCAGGATCTTCAGGTGTGAACGGTTCCTACTATTTTGATATACCAAAGAGTGCAGTTGAGAATTTAGTGGATGGAGAAAATAAATTTTTAAAGATTGCATATTATAGTGACAATACTTTAAAGAGTCCATCTAATCCATATACCTTCCTTGCACAACAAAAACCTATTGTGGCCTATAACTTTAATACAAGTTCCTTCAGTGGATTGAATAGTTTAATTGAGTGCTCGTTTGACGGGAACAATTGGATATCCAGTCAGGAGTTAATCTCTGATAAGACATTGCTATATGGAAAGAGTTATGTTTTAGTGAGATTTATTCCAAGTTTAAATAAGATGCCAGGACAAATTGCTTATGTTCCACTCGTTGAAATGCCTCAAATTACTGTTACTGCAGGAAGTTATAAGGTATTTGACAGCAAGGATAATAACTTATTTAATTTTGATGAACTTACAAATACATTAACAGCCAAGTATATTGCAAATGCAGGATTTGTAGGAACAGATAATGTAAAAATTAATGTAACTACAAGCGGAAGTTCTGGAGTAAGTTATAGCTTAGATATTAATGGAAGCACCAATGTTAGCAACTCAACAACGGATGCATCTGTAAAATTAACTGATATTACAACAGCATCAGGGCTCTCAACTTTAAATATGGTGTTGAAGCTAAAGAATGGAAGCGAAGATATAGCAACACAGAATATTAGAGTTAAGGTGTTTAACAGTTCTGTTGAACCACCTGCACCGGAATTATATGGTGTTGTTGGAAAAGCCGAAACAAATGGAAATTTAACAGCGTATAGTGCAAAGGTAAGAGTAAAATATGACCCTGTGCTATCAGCAGTTGTAAAAGGAACTATAACAAATACTTCAGTAGGAAATTCAGCGGCTATTACCTATAATTTCTATTTGAATAACGGTTATTGGGAAGGCGAAGAAGTATCAGGAGTTCCAGGAACCTATAAAGTGAATATAAATTATGAAGATAACCTATTGAAACCAGCGACGATTTCTACAACTGGCCAATCAATTACATTTAATATTGATACAAATAAAACACCACAAATAAGGTTAACTGCTGGAAGTGATCCTACAACTTATATCGGTGCTTTATATAAATCTAAGGGAATTACTGATGGAGATTATAAGATATATTCTTCTGACCCTGATGCATCTACAAAAAATATTTTATCAACGACAACTGGAAGTGTGACTTTAGAAGGTTTTGAAGCTACTACAAGTGGAGCTTTTGAATGGATAAAGGAAGGCGATTCGAGAGATTTAAGCAAAGATTATTCATTCTACGTAAAATATCAGTATGTAGGCGAACTCGTATGGCATGATGCAGCTCAGGGCACGGTTATAAATACTCTTGCACCTGGACAAACATCTACAGATTATTATTTGAAGGTAGTTGTAATAAATAATAAAAATGGTTATTCAAGTGAATATATATATAAGTTTACTTTAAAATAGGTGACATTCACTTGATTTCTTGACTTCTTGAATTGTTTGACAATTTAAGGGTTAGGATATAGGGACTGCAAAGCAGAAAAGCTGCAATGCAGTCCTTTTTTTCGTTTAAAATTTTTATAAAAATTTTTGAAAAATTTTTTTGTTGCATGTTTAGAATATGAAAAAAGTGGAAATAAATCTAAATAGATGAAAAAGTTTAAGAGAAGTTATTAAAATTCCCAAAAAAATTTTAATAAATTTTTTAGTTTGATGTTTAAAATGCTAAAATATGGAAATAATCATAAATAGATTACAAGAGAAGAGGTGGTAGATAAAGAAAAATAATGAGTTTGAGTGATTTATAATAAAATTGTTTCAACAGGGTATCAAGAGTAAATTGTGAAAAGAGGTGTATTAGTTTGAAGAAAAAAGGTTTTACCTTGCTTGAAATGATTATAGTTCTTGCTATTATGTCAATTATTGTTAGCATTGCAGCTCCTCAGACTATGAAGGCATTGCAAAAGTCAAAGCAAACTGCAGATTTGTTGACAGCAAAGACGATTGCAGTTGCTATACAGGAGGCGATGGCTGAAGGAGCGGAACTAAGCGCAACCACAGGATGGGCAAAGGTCGAAAATAACATTTTTACGGATACTACTAATTACACTCTTTCTAATTATATAGAGAATCTTAGTAGTTTAAAGCCAAAACAAAATGCTAATTATGATTTTTATTATAATTACAACATTAATGATAACACATTGAAGATTGGAGTAGGAGAAAATAATGAAAATCCGACTGTAATATATCCAGAACCAGAATCGAGTGAGTCTGGAAGTTAAATAAATTTGTTTGCCATATAACTTAATATAAATTTAAAATAGCCCCCCTCATCCCTAATATATATTTTAAAAATTCATCCCAAAGTTAATCTCTGGGGTGAATTTTTATTTTATCTTTTGTCAACTACTTAACAAATATTGTTGCAGTGTGTATTATCTGGTAAAATTTATTTAGTATCACATGGGGGGGAGTTATGTGGACAAAAAAATTGTAAAGGCAGTAAATGCTGAATCATTTATTTTTATTGCCATTATTTCAGGTTCTTTTTTATTTTTATCCAAAACTATGGGGATTGCAAATATGTTTAGCACTATGATGAAAACAGCTCATGACCTCTTGATTAACACAGTGTTTTTTATTATGGCAATAGCTGTTCTTGCGGGAGCATTTGGTGCACTTTTGACTGAATTTGGAGTGGTTGCGCTTATTAATAAAATATTATCGCCATTGATGAAGCCGCTCTATGACATGCCGGGTGCCGCGAGTATTGGAGTTATAACAACTTATCTTTCGGATAATCCAGCAATAATTACTCTTTCAAAGGATAAAGGTTTTGCAAGATATTTTAAGAGATATCAAATTCCTGCACTCACTAATCTTGGAACTGCATTTGGAATGGGGCTTATTGTGACAACATTTATGATTTCACAGGCTCCTGAAGGACAAAGTTTCATACTTCCAGCGATAATTGGGAATATTGGTGCAGTTGTAGGAAGCATAGTAAGCGTTAGAATAATGATGCATTTTACTAAAAAGGAATATGGAACGGAGAAAATGGCATATGAAGGTGAAGAGTCAATTGATTTGACTAAATTTAGAGAAATAAGAAGCGGCAGCATTTTTCAAAGGGCGCTTGAGGCGATATTGGATGGAGGTAAAACTGGAGTTGAAATGGGGCTTTCGATAATTCCTGGAGTAATTGTAATATGCACTCTTGTTATGATGCTCACTAATTCACCAAAGGGTGGGGTATATACAGGCGCTGCTTACGAGGGGGTTCCGGTGCTTCCGTGGATTGGGGAAAAGCTAAGCTTTATATTAAAGCCGCTTTTGGGATTCAAAAACCCAGAGGCTATAGCATTTCCTATAACTGCTCTCGGAGCAGTAGGTGCTGCAATTGGACTTGTTCCTAAATTTTTGCAGCAGGGATTGATTGGAGCTAACGAAATTGCTGTGTTTACAGCCATGGGAATGTGCTGGAGTGGTTATCTTTCAACTCACGTTGCAATGATGGATGCTCTTGAATCAAGGCAGCTTACCAACAAAGCTATCTTCGCCCACACAATCGGCGGCTTAGCAGCAGGTGTCGTGGCACACCTATTGGTGACATTCACTTGATTTCTTGACTTCTTGAATTGTTTGACAATTTAAAAATGAAAAAAGGGAATGGCATTTTTAAGGGAAGGGGATGCTAATTTAAAATGCCATTCCTTTATATAAGAGAGGTTGAACTATTTTAGAAAAATTCATCATTAAGATGAAGTAGAAAACTTGCATTTTGGTTAGAATACGCTGTTAAACATATTACAAATATAAAAATGATTCTCAATTCAGCGATTTATTAATTAACCTGCATACTGCAGATTCGCTAATTTTTAAAAAATCTCCTATTTCCTTTAATGTGTATTTATAATTTAAAGCCTTTTTAATAAACTCTACTTTATACTTTGTAAGTCTTGGGCTTTTTGAACCTGCCATAATGAATTTTTTAACATCTTCTGATGAAAACAGTTCGTTAAAAATCTCTTCCAAAGATTTTCTGAAAATTTTCTTTTCAATTAATATCTCAGGTAATACAGCTGCTTCGTCCTGGTCTGGGAAAAATGTCGATTTAATAGTCTCATAATCCTTTTCAAAATCATTTTCGCTATCAAAGCCAACTATATTATTATAAAATCTGATAGACTCTTTTAAATCGGGGGAAGCATATTGCAAAATTTCTCTTGTATTGATAAAATTGTTATTAATAGCATATTTATAAAAAACATGGCTCGACCATTTATATTTATTCACATCGTCGCATAACCCGGCTTTTACGGGATTTCTATGAATATAGCGTAGCAAAGTAAAAAGATAAACCTCGTCTTCGACAACTTTTGCGTTAAACCTTCCGGCAAACACGTGACCGACTCTATCTTCGTTTTCATTTAGATACTTGCAAAATGAATTATTGATGTTAAACATAACTTGACTTATCGAACTCTCTCCAGCTTTAATCATTAAGTGGTAATGATTGTCCATTATAGCGTAGGCTAAAAGCTCATAATCAAATACCTGTCTGTAATCCTTTATCTGCTTTAAAAATACGGCTTTGTGCTTTGGATTTTTAAAAATTTCTTCTTTATTGTTTCCTCTTTGATATACGTGATAAATTGCATTTTTATAAATTATTCGAGGCAATCTTGACACATTAACACCTCCATTAAGTAATTATAACCATTATTGGATAAAATAAACATGTTGAGACAAATTTTTTATAAATTTTTTGATAATGAAAAATAATAATATGTGTAACTTTTTTATTCATATATGACAGCTTGTTTGAATTGACAAACAAATCAAGAAGTCAAGAAATCAAGTGAATGTCACCAAAAAGGAGGGATACGATGGCAAAGTATGATGTTGACGAGGTAAAGCTAAGACAGCTTGAGGAGTATATCGACTCGATAACTGAGAAGGAAGGGGCGTTGATAGGGGTTCTTTATAAGGCTCAGGAGATTTTTGGTTTTTTGCCAAAGGATGTGCAGCTTTTTATTGCGCGAAAGCTCAATGTGACGGCGGCGAAGGTTTTTGGAGTTACGACATTTTATTCGTATTTTACGATGCAGCCGAGGGGAAAGCATGTTATAAATGTTTGTCTTGGGACTGCTTGTTTTGTTAAGGGTGCTGATAAGATTTTGGAAGAGATTAAGAAGGAGCTTGATATTAAAGAAGGGAACATGTCGAGCGATGGGATGTTTACAGTTGATACGCTAAGGTGCGTTGGAGCATGTGGATTGGCGCCTGTGGTTATTGTTGATGGAAAGGTATTTGGAAGGGTTAAGGTGGAGGATGTCAAGGGAATTTTGGATGAGTATAAAGAGGCGACGGAATAAAATTTTTTTGAGGCTTATAATAAATTATTATAACAGGAGGTTAATCATATGATTAAGTCCTTAGAAGAACTCAAACAGATTCGCGATAAGTATAAGGATGTTTTGCAAAACAGAGAGGCAGAGGAGAACAAGATAAGGATTCTTGTAGGAATGGCGACGTGTGGGATAGCAGCCGGTGCAAGGGATACGATAAATGCGATTGTTGAAGAAGTTAGGAATCAAAATTTAGATAATGCAATAGTCGTTCAAACGGGATGTATGGGATTTTGCTATGCTGAGCCAACGGTTGAGGTTAGATTCCCAGGTCAGAGCCCAATTCTTTATGGCAAGATTGATGCTGAAAAGGGAAGGGAAATCGTGAGAAGGCATGTAAAAGGCGGAGAAGTTATTAGAGAATGGGTTTTAAGAGGATAGGAGGCGATAAAATGGCAGTTAGAATGGAGCTTTTGGTGTGCGGAGGAACGGGTTGTCAGGCATCTAATAGCAACAGAGTATTGGAAGTTTTAAGGGAAGGAATAAAAGGGGCAAATCTTCAGGATGAAGTTAATGTCCTTATGACAGGTTGTTTTGGTTTTTGTGAAAAGGGGCCAATTGTTAAGGTCATGCCTGATAATATTTTCTATGTTGAGGTTGACGAGGATGCAGCAAGAAAAATTGTTGCAGAGCACGTTGTTAAGGGAAGAATTGTTGATGAAAAGATATATAGAGAGCCTGAAACTGAGGAAAAATTGCCAGAACAGAGCAGCATCCCATTCTATAGAAAGCAAATTAGAATAGCGTTAAGGAACTGTGGGAAGATAGACCCTGAAAATATAAATGAGTATATAGCTGCGGACGGATATATGGCGCTTGCAAAGGCTTTAACAGAAATGACACCTGAAGAAGTTATTGATGTTGTTAAAAGGAGCGGCTTAAGAGGAAGAGGCGGCGGAGGATTCCCAACCGGTATAAAGTGGGAGGCAACCCGAAAATCAAATAGCGATATTAAGTATGTCATTTGCAACGCCGATGAAGGTGACCCGGGGGCTTTTATGGACAGAAGCATATTAGAGGGTGACCCGCATTCGGTCTTAGAGGGAATGGCGATAGCAGGATATGCCATTGGAGCGCAGTTTGGATACATATATGTCAGAGCGGAATATCCCCTTGCTATACACAGATTAAGGGTTGCAATAAAGCAGGCAAGGGAGCTTGGACTTTTAGGGAACAATATTTTTGGAACTAATTTTTCATTTGATGTGGAAATAAAAATAGGCGCCGGCGCGTTTATATGTGGAGAGGAAACGGCTCTTATAAATTCAATTGAAGGCGGTAGAGGTGAGCCAACGGTTAAGCCGCCGTATCCTGCACAGGTTGGACTTTGGAAAAAGCCTACAAATATAAATAACGTAGAAACATTTGCAAATGTATGCCCAATTATTTTAAACGGAGCCGACTGGTTTGCGGCAATTGGAACTCAAAAGAGCAAGGGAACAAAGGTATTTGCTCTTGCTGGAAAGGTTAATAACGTAGGATTAGTTGAAGTGCCTATGGGGACTACATTAAGGGAAATAATATTTGACCTCGGAGGTGGAATAAAGGGTGGCAAGAAATTCAAGGCTGTTCAAACAGGAGGCCCTTCTGGAGGATGCATACCTTCTGAACACCTTGACACGCCGATAGATTATGATAATTTAACTGCGCTTGGTTCGATGATGGGCTCAGGTGGAATGATTGTCATGGACGAGGACGACTGCATGGTGAATATAGCGAAGTTCTATCTTGAATTCAGCTGCGATGAATCATGTGGAAGGTGCACAGCATGCAGAGTGGGGAACAAGAGGCTTTTGGAGATTTTAACCAAAATAACCGAAGGGAACGGCGAGATGGAGGACTTAGAAAGGCTAAGGGAACTTGCAGAAACTATTAAAGATTCTGCGCTATGTGGACTTGGTCAGACATCGCCAAATCCTGTTTTGTCAACTATGAAATTCTTCTATGATGAGTATTTGGCGCATGTTAAGGATAAATCTTGTCCGTCGGGTGTGTGCACAAATCTTTTGAAATACTATATTATCCCCGAAAAATGCGTTGGCTGCACTGCGTGTGCAAGAGTCTGCCCGGTTAATGTAATACATGGCGAAGCTAAAAAAGTGCATGTAATTGACAGAGAAGGATGCATTAAGTGTGGCGAGTGCTATAGAACTTGCAGGTTTAACGCTATTACGAGGAAATAGTCGGCATATTATGTAAATTGACAAACAATTCAAGAAGTCAAGAAATCAAGTGAATGTCACTAATGGGAGGGATACGATGGTTAGTGTAACGATAAATGATGTTAAGGTGCAGGTGCCTGAGGGGACGACGATACTGGAGGCGGCAAAGCAGGTTAATATAAATATTCCAACGCTATGTCATCTGGATTTGCATGATATTAAGATGGTTAATAGGACGGCGTCCTGCAGGGTATGTCTTGTGGAGATTGAAGGAAGAAGGAATCTTGCTCCATCTTGCGCTACCGAATGCTTTGAGGGAATGGTAATAAGGACGAATACCCAAAGGGCGATAAGGGCAAGAAGGACAATGGTGGAGCTTCTTTTGTCCGACCATCCTACCGATTGTCTTGTGTGCGAGAAAAATGGGAATTGTGATTTGCAAAAGTTAGCAGCTGATTTAGGTGTTAGAAAGATTAGGTATGAGGGCGAAAAGTCTACTTATACAAAGGATGGTTCGAGCGGTGCGCTCTATAGAAACCCTGATAAGTGCATAATGTGCCGAAGGTGCGAGACAATGTGCAATGAGGTGCAGACTTGTGGAATTTATTCGGCAGTTGAGAGGGGATTTGAGACAGTTGTATCTCCAGCGTTTCATCTTCCTATGATTGACACCCAGTGCACATTCTGTGGGCAGTGTGTATCGGTTTGTCCAACTGCTGCTCTTACTGAGGTTAGCTATGTTTCAAAGGTTTGGGAGGCGCTTTTGGACCCGGATAAGTATGTAATTGCACAAACTGCGCCGGCGATAAGAGTTGCACTTGGGGAAGAATTTGGAATGCCATATGGAAGTATAGTTACAGGGAAGATGGTTGCGGCATTGAGGCGACTTGGCTTTAAAAAGGTGTTTGATACAGATTTTGCAGCAGATGTTACAATCGTGGAAGAGGCAAAAGAGTTTATAGATAGATTAAACGGCAAAGGCAGGCTGCCTATTTTAACAAGCTGCTGCCCGAGCTGGGTAAAGTTTATTGAACACCAGTTCCCTGAACTTTTGGATATTCCTTCAACTTGTAAGTCGCCGCACATGATGTTTGGCGCAATCGCAAAGACGTATTTCGCAGAGAAATTCAATATCCCGCCTGAAAAGATAGTTGTTGTTTCGGTTATGCCGTGCATTGCTAAAAAGTATGAAATACAAAGAGAAGAGCTCAAAAATGAGGAACTTGAAAATGTAGATTATGTAATTACAACAAGGGAATTTGCAAAGATGATAAGGGAAGCCGGAATAGATTTTACAAAGCTTCCTGATGAGGATTTTGACAATCCTCTTGGTGAATCAACTGGTGCATCTGTAATATTTGGAGTTACTGGTGGGGTTATTGAAGCGGCATTAAGAACTGCATATGAATGGGTGACGGGTGAGACTCTTGAAAAGGTTGAGTTCCATGGAGTAAGAGGGCTTGAGGATGGGCTTAAAGAGGCAACTGTTAAGGTAAAGGATATGGAGCTTAAAATAGGTGTTGCCCATGGGCTCGGGAATGCAAGAAGGCTTTTAGAGGATATAAGGGATGGAAAGAGATTTTATCATGCAATTGAAATAATGGCATGCCCAGGAGGATGCATAGATGGAGGCGGACAGCCTTATCATCATGGAAACCTGGACATAGTAAGGGCAAGGCTAAACGCTATATATACTGAGGATAGAAATAAGCCGATTAGAAAATCCCATGAAAATCCTGCTGTTATAGCTATGTATAAGGAGTATATGGGCGACATCGGAGGACATAGGGCTCATGAGCTCTTGCATACTCATTATACTCCAAGGGAAAAGATTTAATTTTTATGGTCCCATTAAGGATTTCGTAGTAAATCTTTAATGGGATTTAATTGTTTGTTCAGACAAAAACAATTTTTTATAGAAAACGTCTATGAACGATGATATAATGTAATTAATTGGAAAGATTGAACGGAGGATAAGAATGATGAGAAAGATTTATTTGTTGCCGCTTATGTTAATATTTTTTGTTCCATTAGTGGTTTATGAAAAGGCAATAATTTTAAAGGGAGATTTGAAAAACGTATGGTTTGGTGGGGTAAACTTCGATTATTTTTCTTATTATAAAAGCAGAGTTTTTCTCGTTTTGATTTTATTTGGACTTGTTGCTCTATTGTATAGATTAAGGAAAGAAGAATTTGAGGTTAAATGGAATTTGCTTTATATCCCTATGGGATTTTATGCTTCATTTGTTGTTTTATCTACAATTTTTTCAAAGTATAAATCAGTTGCTTTTATCGGCTTTCCTGATAGATATGAGGGCGCTGCAGTTTTAGTTGGATATATGATTCTTGTTTTTTTAATTATTAATTTAGTTAAGAAAGATGATGTGAAAGTTTTAATCAATATGTTTTTAGTTTCTTCAATTTTGATAGGAATAATTGGCTTTTTTCAATTTTTTAGAATGGATTTCGTTAAGGATTATATTTTAAGCAGGTTAGTTCCTTTTCAGATGGAGTATATAGGCAGGGTTATTATTAATTTTACTCCTGAGGATAGAGCGGTTTATTCAACTTTATATCATTCAAATTATGTGGGAAGTTATATGGCCCTTGCATTTATAATTTCATTCATACTTTATGTTTTAGATTCAAATAAAAACAAATTTATATATGCAATTATTTCAATTATTATGTATTTTAATTTAATTGGGTCGCATTCAAGGGCGGGTATTTTAGGAAGCTTAGTAGCGGTGATTTTGTTTATTTTGATTAGGTATAAGGATGTATTGAGAAATATAAAATTTGTTTTGCCAATGGCAGCAATTTATATTGTGATTTTTATTTTCATAAACAATGTTTCAGGTGGATATTTTGGGGATAAAATAGGTAGTTTATTTGTTGATTTGAGCAACACATTTTCAAAACAAGAATTCGACACGGGGCTAAGGGATATTTATACCGAAGGGGACAAGCTTTGCCTTGCATTTGACGATGGTTCGATAAATTTTATTATTTCTGAAGATAAGGTTAAGGTTACGGATGAGTATGGGAAGGATTTAAAATTTGACTATGACCAGCAAACAATGGAGTTAAAACCATTGGATGAAAGATTCACCAGCTTAAAATATTATTTGACGTTCCACGATAAGTTCCCTGGGGTTAGAATAAACAATGGATGGCAGGATTTAACTCTGGTTAAAACTTTTGAGGGTTATCATATTTTATCGAGAAACGAAAATTTGATTGAAATTAGTAGGATTGAAAAAATTGATTTTAAGGGGAAAGAAAGACTTGGGTCTAATAGAGTTTATATATGGTCAAGGTCTATTCCATTAATTAAGAAAACAGCTCTGCTGGGATTTGGACCGGATACATACGCTTTTTATTATCCACAAAATGATTATATTGGAAAGTATATATATTTTGGCACAACTACAATTTTAGTGGATAAGCCACACAATATGTATATACAAGATGCAATAAATATTGGAATTTTGGGATTAATCTCACTGTTGTTTATGTTTATTTATTATTTTTATATGGGACGGAAATTGATTTTTAATCGTCTAATAGATGAACACCATATTTTACATATAAGTATTTATTTTGCCATTTTAGCATATCTTATAGCAGGTGTTTTTAATGATAGCGTTGTATCTGTTGCACCAGTCTTTTGGGCATTATTTGGTGTTGGGGTAAATTTGCTAAGCCAAAAATAAAGGAGGGGTTCTATGGAAGAGAAAAAAATAATCAATATTGTGATTGCACTGATAATGGCAATTGCGATGGTTGCGTCGGCAGCATTCATATCAAATGGGCTTTCAAATATCAAGGGAAAGCAAAATACGATTACGGTAACGGGGTCGGCAAAGCAGCAGATAAAGTCAGACCTTGTTAAGTGGACGGGGAGTTTTTCGGCACAGTCTAAGGATTTAAAGGATGCCTATAAACAGTTGAAAGAGAGCCACGACAAGGTTAAGGAATATCTAACATCAAAGGGATTGAGCGAAAAGGATTTAGTGTTTTCATCTATTTCGACAATGACAAATTATGAAATACTTCCAAACGGAATGCAATCAACAAAAATTGACAGCTACAGGCTGTATCAAACTGTTCAAATAACCTCAAATGATGTGGATGGAATCACAGAAATATCAAGACAGGCAACAGAGCTTATTAATCAGGGTGTTCAGTTTGAGTCTTATCCTCCACAGTATTATTACACTAAGATTGCAGATTTGAAGGTTAATATGTTAGGACTTGCAACAAAAGATGCTAAAGACAGAGCGGAACAAATTGCAAAAAACACCGGACTTAAAATAGGAAATTTAAAATCTGCTAAGATGGGAGTATTCCAAATTACTGCACCATATTCAACTGAAGTTGCAGACTACGGAATATTTGACACATCATCAGTAGATAAGGAAATAACTGCTGTTGTAAATTGTGAATTTGAAATAAAATGATTTAGAAGGTTATGCTCCTTTTGGACATAACCTTTCTATTTTTTTCCAATTAGATTGACATACAGTTTGCTTTTTTAATATAATAGAAGAAATTGATAAAATAAGGGGATGGAATGATGAAAAAGAGACTTACAGCGGTATTATTGGTTTTATTTTTTTCGTTTACTTTAGTTAATTTTAAGGCTTTTGCGGCGCCAATCGACGATGTAAAAACTTTACTGCAATATTATTATGTAGATGAGGTTTCACAGGATGTATTAAACGCAGAGACGGTTGAGGATGCCTTGAAGGCTTTAGGAGACCCATATACACAATATTTTACAAAGGAAGAGTTTAACGATTTTATCAATAGCATAAACAATTCATTCTCAGGAATTGGAATTCAGATTGAAAAGGTTGACGAAGGCGTTAAGGCAATGACGGTGTTTGAGGGTTCTGGAGCAAAGGATGCTGGAATAAAGGCTGGGGATATAATTATAGAAGCAGACGGAACAAGCCTTGCTGGAATGCAGACTGAACAGGCAGTAAAGCTTATTAGAGGGCCGGAAGGGACAACTGTAAATTTGAAGATTAAAAGGGGAAGCGAAATATTAGAATTTACTGTAACAAGAAAAAAGATTGTCCTTCCAACGGTTGATTATAAAATAATAAATAATGTAGCTCATATAGCTATTTCAAGCTTTGGAGAGGATACCGATGAAAAGTTTAAGGAAATAATTAATAAGGTTGGAAATGTTGATGGATATATAATTGATTTGAGAAATAATCCTGGAGGTTACCTTGATACTGCTATAAATTTGGGAGGATATTTTGTAGGGCCAAAGAATATAATTATAGTTAAAGCAAAGGAAGATTCTCAAGCTATACCTTCTGAGATGAATGAGCTTTTAAAGGGTAAGAAGGTTATTTTTCTTGTAAATGAAAATAGCGCATCAGCTTCTGAAGTATTATCAGGAGCTATTAAGGATTACAAAAGAGGCCTTTTAGTTGGAAATAAAACTTTTGGGAAGGGAACAGTTCAAACATTTATTAGCCTTTCTGATGAAAGTGTTTTAAAGTTTACTATTCAAAAGTTCTATTCACCGCTTGACAAGCCTATAAATAAAGTAGGGGTATCTCCTAATGTGCTGGTTAAGGATGCAAAGATGCAACAGGATATAGCCCTAATGCTTCTAAGCAAATCAAAATCAGCTGATAAGAGAGGGTATTTTAGGGTTAAGATTGCTGGACAGTATTATGAAGTTAAAAAGAGCATTTTGAATCATAAAAACTATTATGATGCATTTATGTATTTATTGAACCATAATTATATACAAGAGTATCAGGATGGTGCTAAGGAAAGATACGTAAGAATTGCAAATGTTAAGCGTGTCATAGAAAAACTTGCCACCGACAAGGCATACCTTGTTAGGACAAAGGTAAAGGGCAAATATATTTATAACATAAAATATAGAGAGCTGGCAGCAATCAAGAAAGGGGCATAATGATGATAATAAAGGCAATTATACTTGGAATAATAGAAGGCTTGACGGAGTTTCTGCCGGTGTCTTCGACGGGGCATCTTATAATTGCAAACGAATATATCAATTTTACAGGCGAATTTGCAAATGTTTTTGACGTTGTAATACAGGTTGGCGCAATTTTGGCGGTTATACTGTATTTTTGGGACAAGATTTTTCCTAAGTTTAACAACAAAAGACAGGCGAAGAGGGTTTACTCGCTATGGATTAAGGTGGTTGTAGGATTTATTCCTGCTGCTGCACTTGGATTTTTATTTGAAGATACCATTGATAAGTATTTGTTCAATCCAACTGCGGTTGCAGTGGCTTTAATTGTAGGTGCAGTTTTGCTTATCATTTCAGAGGCAAGAAATAAAAAGGTCAGGGTTCCAGATACTGACGATATGAACATTTTTGAAGCATTCTCAGTAGGCGTTTTCCAGTGCCTTGCATTGTGGCCAGGGATGTCCCGTTCTGCATCGACTATAATAGGCGGGCTTTTTATGGGACTTTCACGCGAGGCTGCGGCTGAATTTTCGTTTTTCTTAGCAATTCCAACGATTATAGGTGCGTCGGTTTTGAAGCTATTTAAGGCAGATTTGGCGTTTAATTTTATAGAGTGGATGACTCTTTTAACAGGAACTTTTGTTTCCTTTATAGTTGCACTGCTGGTTATTAAACTTTTTATGGGATATATAAGAAAGAAGGATTTGAAACCTTTTGCATATTATAGAATAGTTCTTGCTGTAGTTGTGCTTTTAATTGAATTGCTGTAAATATGTATTATGAATGAAATGCCCCATTGGAAAAACCTTTGGGGCATATTGATTATTCATGAATTTTTGTAAGCATTCAAAAACTCTTGTCCTAATTGTCAAACAACTCAAGAAGTCAAGAAATCAAGTGACAGGCACCATTTTTCTCAAAATCTTTAGTAGTTTTGGGCACTTTTTAATGGAGGAAGTGTTGTCTAATATTATGTCAAAGTTTAGAATTCGCGATAATTCGTAGAGGTCCTGCAGGAATACGTCGTGCTCATCGCTCCACGGAGCAGATACTCTGACCATAGCTGATTTGTTTTGCTCTTTCATGTTTTGTAGGCTTGCAAGAAGTGAATTTCTATTTACTTCTATGTTGGAGCTCTTGAGCATTGAGTAGCCCGGGTAATTAAGGCTTTTAAAATTTAAATAAACTATGTTCGGATATTTTTGGTTCAATTTAATTGAGTTTAAATCCGGAAGGTTGATATTATAGATAATTTTGGAATAATTTACTTTAGAATATATATAGCTAATTGCCTCATCAGCATCGCCGCCGGGA
The DNA here is from genome assembly GCF_001440545.1 of Caloramator mitchellensis. Lineage (NCBI taxonomy): Bacteria > Bacillati > Bacillota > Clostridia > Eubacteriales > Clostridiaceae > Caloramator > Caloramator mitchellensis. The sequence continues at coordinate 302,093 of NZ_LKHP01000002.1, read as the reverse complement.
TTTTCAATATTTATGCCAATCCCCTTAAATCCATTATCTGCATCGTATCTTTTTATAATTTCATTCATCATTTGAGCAAAGTAAAACTTTTGACTGTCCCTTCTGAACAAGCTAAAATTTCTCTTTTCAACATCATACCCTGGCCCCGAGGTTATCTCGATGTAGAAATTCATTTTATATTGTTTGGCCTTTTCAACGAGCACATCTAAACCTCTTAACCTTTCAAAATCAGTTCTATAGTTTTTATCATCTATTCTAACTCCCTTTGAAGAAATGATAATATTTTTTATGCCCATTTTATTTGCAAAATCTATTTCGCTAATGGATTTAGCAACGATAATCGCATTAGTAACTTTGCTATCGATATTAGTATTTTGAACATTAGGCTTTTCTATATCAACATTTTTTACAGTGCAAGACGATAATAAAAATGCTATAATAATGAATAATAGCCTTTTCACACAATCACTCCTAAAAAATTTTTTCAGTATATACAATTATATGACATATATCACAGAAACTCAAATGCAATTCAAATATAATTATAATAGAAAATAAAGGGAGGTAGAGGTATGATTAGAAAAATAGTTCACATAGACGAAGAAAAGTGCAACGGATGTGGTTTGTGTATTCCAAATTGCGTTGAAGGAGCATTGCAGATAATAGATGGGAAAGCTAAGCTTGTAAGCGATACTTATTGCGATGGATTAGGAGCGTGTCTTGGACATTGTCCACAGGATGCTATAACAATTATTGAAAGAGAAGCAGATGAATTTGATGAAAAGGCTGTAGAAGAATATTTAAAGAGCATGGGAAGAACATTGGAACATTCACATGGACATAACCAGCATAATCATAATGAACATCATGCACATCATCACCATATGGGGGGATGCCCTGGCAGCATGATGAGGCAGATAAATAGGGAAGTTAAGGATGAAAAAGTTACGGTGAGCTCAAAGCTAAGACAATGGCCGGTTCAGCTTGCACTTGTATCACCACAAGCACCATATTTTTATAGAGCAGATTTGCTAATAGCTGCTGACTGTGCAGCATATGCATATGGAAATTTCCACAATGATTTTATAAAAGATAGAACAGTTGTTGTAGGATGTCCAAAGCTCGACGATAACGAATACTATACGAAGAAGCTGGCAGAAATTATTAAGAATAACGATTTAGAGTCAATTACAGTTACAAGAATGGAAGTGCCATGCTGCAGCGGAATTGCTATGGCAGCAAGAATGGCGAGAGATATGGCAGGTGTAAATATCCCTGTGAAGGTAGTTACAATCAGCGCAGAAGGCGAGATTATTTCAAGAGAATATGTATAATACCTATGTTAGGTATAATATGCTTGAATTATACCCCTGAAAGGGGTATAATTTTTTTTGTTTAAATTCAATTGTGTTGTAAGTTATTAGATTGTTATGGTTACGAAGAAGCTGCTTTGTATCGAAAATTAATCTGCATGTGAGATAAATTTGTTTGTTAGGTAGATAATATATTAATAAATGCTCCCCAATATATAACACGTTTTGTTTAGGTGAAAGGCTATTAATAAAAAGATTGCTGTAGCAGCCTGTCCAAATTGACAAACAAATCAAGAAGTCAAGAAATCAAGTGAATGTCACCAATGCAAAGGAGATGATACTATGAATATGATGCAGCTTATTTCAATTGGGGTGTTCGTAGCAACGTTTATTATAATAGTAACAGAGAAGATAAACAGAACGGTTGCTGCTATGGTGGGGGCTATGATTTTGTTGGTTGTAAAGATAATTGACCAGGGAGAAGCAACAAGATTTATCGATTACACGACTGTCGGGGTTCTTGTTGGTATGATGATTATTGTATCAATAATTAAAAGGACAGGGCTTTTTCAGTATCTTGCAATAAAGGCAGCTAAGATGGTTAAAGGGGACCCAATGAAGATAATTGTTTTATTTGGAATAATGACTGCAGTATTGTCGGCATTTTTGGACAATGTTACGACAATTCTTCTAATGATTCCGGTAACATTAGTTATAGCAAAGCTTCTAAAGATTAGTCCCATCCCATTTATAATGTCTGAGGTTTTGGCTTCAAATATTGGTGGAACTGCTACTTTAATAGGTGACCCTCCAAATATTATGATAGGCTCAGAGGCTGGGATTGGATTTTTAGATTTCGTATTGAACTTATCACCTGTTATCATAGTTATACTAATTGTTAGCGTATACATAATTAGAAACATATATAAAAATGATTTGCACGTTGATGAAAAATTAAAAGAACATATAATGAAGCTTGACGAGAACACAGCAATTGTTGACAAGAAGCTGCTTATTAAGAGCCTCTCGGTCTTGGGGCTGGTTATACTTGGCTTTTTCCTACATGAACATTTAGAGTATGAGTCCTCAACAGTTGCGCTTGCTGGGGCTACAATACTTCTTCTATTTAGCGGAATAGAAATAGATGAGCTATTAGTAGAAGTTGAATGGCCGACTATATTTTTCTTTATTTCATTGTTCATAATAGTTGGGACTTTAGAGGAAGTAGGAGTAATTTCAATGCTTGCAAAGCTTGTAATTGAACTTACAAAGGGAAACTTAGTTATAACTGGGGTAGTAATACTATGGTCGTCGGCAATATTATCAGCATTCCTCGACAATATACCTTTTGTAGCGACTATGATTCCTCTTATAAAAGGCCTTGGTGCTATATCGGGTATGAATATAATGCCGCTCTGGTGGGCGCTATCACTCGGTGCATGTCTTGGTGGTAATGGAACATTGATTGGGGCGTCAGCTAATGTAGTTACAGCGGGGGTTATGGAGAAAGAGGGCTATAAAATAACGTTTAAGGACTTTATTAAACTTGGATTCCCACTTATGCTTATTTCAATAGCTATATCGACGGTTTATCTTTTGATTTTCCAATTAAGATAGAAAAGGGGTTTTATTATGAAGGATATCAACGTTAAGGAAACTATGCATGAAATGTTGCTAAGGCAGATGGGTGCGAAAGTTATCTGCTACGTAGGTAAGCAGTGCTATGTAAAGTTTAATATAGAAGGATATGAGATAAGCTATGCATATAATATAAATTCTAAGGAAAAATATTTTCTGCAAAGAGTAAAGCCATATCCTATGGTCGCCGGTGTATTTGAGGATTTAAAAGATGTGGTGACATTGATAGAAATAGACGTGGAACAGTTTAGAAATGTAATATCGAGCGGCAAGTTCGAAAAATTCTTGGAGTTAAATAAAAAGATACTCGATACAGCAAGAAATCTTGAGGATTTGTTTTTGTATTATAAAGTTGATGAAAAAATGTTCGACGAGATAATGAAGGAAATAGATGATGTCAGAGAAAAGATAATGAATAGTGCAGCTCCAGAAAAGAGAGTTTACTTTAAAAAGGACCCGGAGACATTGTAAAAAGTGCAGGAAATTTCCTGCGCTTTTTTATTTTTATTTCATATAATGAATGATATAATATAGTTAAACAAGATAATAATGTTTGTTAATTGAGAATTTATTGTAATAAATGCAAGTTTGTCCTAGTTGACAAACAAATCAAGAAGTCAAGAAATCAAGTGAATGTCACTTATGGAAGGTGATGTGTATGTTGAAGGAAATAGAAAGTCTAATTGAGAGATTTGAAGAGTTGAGCCAGCAGGAGTTAAAAGAGAGGATTGAAGAGTTAGCAAGGATTGCTGAAAAGAATTTTTTGTTTGAGGTTCAGTTCATTTTACTTAAGGTAATGAGTGAAGAAATTAGAAAAGAAGAGGTTTTGGACAGGTTAAGGGAATGCAAAAGGTTAATTGAAGAGAATTTTTTAAAGGATGACGAGTTTTTGTTTATCACAAATAATCCCGATGAATTTAAGGAGTTAATCGACTCTTTAAAGATGGAAGGCTTTAAGGTGGCGGTAGAGAGTTATAATGCAGATATTGTGGACTACATTTATTTAAGAAGACCTGATGTTGTTTTGATTGATAACGATGAAAGAAATCATGGCATATTTTTGATAAATGTGTTGAATGAAGAGGAACTTTCAAGCAAAGTTCCAATAATTATATTTGGTCAATGTCAAAGGAGTGAAAAAATCAATGCTGAGCTTTTGGGAGCCATTGATTGTATACTAAAGCCGTTCGATTCGGATGATGTATTTTTAAAGTTAAAGAATATTTATCGCCTGTCCAATGCATATATCAAAAACAATATACATGATATATTTACAGGAGTTTATTCGAGGTATCATGGTGAAATAATTTCAAAGAAGGAGTTTGCAAGGTTAAAGGAAGCAGACGGTAGTATGATTTTTATGCTTCTTGATTTTGACGGTATGTCAAAAATTAATTTGATGGTTGGAAAAACGGTTGGAAATGATATTTTGAAGGATGCTGCTGATATTTTTAAAAAAAATGTAAAGGACAGCGACATAATATATAGAAGAAACGGCGATGAATTTGCTTTTATGTTTTTCAACAAAAATATATTAGAAGTTCTGATAATTACCGATAAAATACAAAAAGATTTAGAAAATCTGTCTAAAAAGTATAAGGTAAGAATAAGCATTTCTGCTGGGATTGCAGAGTTTGAAAAGGGTATGAAAAATATAGACGAGTTAATCGATGCTGCTAAAAAGAGCCTTGCAAAGGCAAAGCTGGATGAAGGGGGAAGGATTTATACCTCAAGGCAAATAAATGAATATTCCAAGAAAAAAATATTATTTGTGGATGACGATAAAATAATTCTTGCTATATTAACTAAGAGATATTCAAGCAAGGGCTATACAGTCCTTACAGCATCGAGCGGTGAAGAGGGGCTAAATGTTTTTGCTGACAATAAAGATGTTAATTTAATCGTTAGTGATTTTTATATGCCGGGTATGACGGGAGATGAATTTGTAAAAAAGATTAGAGAGACTAATAAGAACGTTAAGATAATAGTTCTTTCGGCCCACAAGTCCGAGAGCCATGTCCAAAAGGCTCTATCGGCAGGCGCAGATGAATACATTACAAAACCATTCTCACCAATTGAACTTGACATTAGAATTAAAAAATTATTAAGTTAGTGGTGATATTGTGGAAAGATTTGTTTATATTTCGATTATATTTTTTACTATTGTTATATTCTTTTTATATCTTTATCTTATAATTGAAAAATCATTAGATATTTATAGAAATAGAATAAGAAGGAAATATGAAGCTAATATAATCAAGTTGACTGATTATATAATTCAAAGGATTGAAGAGGGAAACCTGGGTCAAAAACACTTAAACAAATCAAAAGAAATAGTTAAAAACAAAATCAAGAGAGAGATTTTTGAAGATAGGCTTCTTTACTATTTCACTTTATACAAAGGACAAATAGTAAAAAAATTGATAGAATTTGTTGAGGAAATAGGACTTGTTGACATTGAGATTAAAAATCTTGAGTCTAAGAATCTATATCATGTGTCTATGACTTTAAGAAAGCTTGGGGAGTTTAGATGTAAAAAAGCCATTCCCTACCTTCTTGATGTTTTAAAGATTGAAGTTCCAGATATAAAATATAATTCACTTTTAGCATTATCAAAAATAGGAGATGAGGAAGCCTTTATCGAAGGTTTTAACAGAATTACAGCAGGTATACCTCTATCCGAGAGAAGCTTAATAGAACTAATCGACGATTTCGAGGGGGACAAGGGGTATGTATATGAAAAGATGATAAACTCGGATAACGACTTTTTATCTGCTATTTTCATGAAATCTGCAGCGAATTATATGGATTTTCGCTTCTCTGAGATGGCAGTTAAATACTTAAAGGATAACAACAAGGAAAAGAGAATAGCAGCCATTAAGCTAATAGGCAACGCTGCTGATGTAAGATTTATAGATGAAGTTTTAGAGTGTCTAAACGATGCTGAATGGGAGGTCAGGGCTGTAACTGCAAAGGTGCTTGAAAGATTTGAGGATGAAAAGGCAGTAATACCTCTTGTAAGCGCACTTTCGGACAAGGTGTGGTTTGTTAGGTATAACGCAGCTAAATCTCTTATTAAGATTCCTGGAGGAATTGATGCAATCGAAATAGTAATGCAGGGCGATGATAAATTTGCAAAAGATATAGTTATTTATGCTGTTGAAAACCTTGGAATATTGAATGGTTTTGCAAAGGATGTTCCAAAGGAAGTGCAGGAAAAGATTTCAGGAATATTTGAGGAGTATAGAAAAGGGTGATTAAATGATTAGAGAAATTATTCTCAAGTTCAATATATTTATAATTTATTATGTTATGGCTATTAATTTAATATATTTTATCCAGCTCATTTTATCTTCATTTAGTCTTTACAAGTATATTAGAAAAATAAGATATTCCGATTATCAAAATTACACGACATCTTTTAACATGCTTCCAATATCGGTTTTGGTGCCTGCATATAATGAAGAGGAGACTATAGTTGATAATGTAAAATCGCTTTTATCCTTGAATTATCCTGAGTTTGAGATAGTTGTAATTAACGATGGCTCAAAGGACGAAACATTGAAAAGGCTTATAGACGCCTTTGAGTTAAAGGAGATTGACCAGCCAATTCGATACCTTGTTAACACGAAAAAAGTGCTGGGAGTTTATAGAAACATCGATATCCCAAATCTTGTCGTTATAGATAAGGAAAATGGAGGCAAGGCTGACGCTTTAAATGCAGGTATAAATGTTTCGAGATATCCTATATTCGCTTCCATAGATGCAGATTCAATTTTGGAGAGCGACTCATTAGTAAGAGTTATAATGCCATTTATTGAAGATAAAGAAACAATTGCAGTTGGAGGAATTGTTAGAATTGCAAATGGTTCAAAAATAAGAAGAGGTATTATTGAAAAGGTTGAACTTCCCAAGAATAGGGTTGCACTTTTTCAGATAATAGAATATTTGAGGGCTTTTTTAACAGGAAGAATGGGCTGGGATGCTCTAAATTCGCTGCTTATAGTTTCAGGAGCATTTGGAGCTTTTAAAAAAGATTTTGCAGTTGAAGTTGGAGGGTATACTACTGGAACTATAGGCGAGGATATGGAAATAATCGTAAGACTTCATAGATATATGAGGGAGAAGAAGAGAAGATACAAAATCAAATTTGTCCCTGACCCTGTTTGCTGGACTCAGGCTCCGGAGAGGCTGAGAGATTTAAGAAGCCAGAGACGAAGATGGCAAATTGGTCTTATGGACACGCTTTTAAGGCATAAGAGAATGCTTTTAAATCCAAGATACGGTGTTATCGGACTATATGCTTATCCTTACTTTTTCTTCTTTGAAATGCTTGGTCCGATAGTTGAGATAATCGGATATATATTTATTCCTGTTTCTTATATATTAGGAATTTTGAATATTAGATATTTTATCCTGTTCCTTGTTGCATCAATACTCTACGGGGTCATTCTTTCGGTAGGGGCAATTTTATTAGAGGAATACACTTTTAATAAATATCCATCCATTGGGCAAGTTATTAAACTAACTCTATACGCGATATATGAGAACTTTGGATACAGGCAATTAACCAGTCTTTACAGGTTTGAGGGTATTTTTAAGTTTAGAAAACTTAAACACAGCTGGGGAAAAATTAAAAGAAAAGGATTTGCGCAATCTGCATAAAAAAATCACCTCTACAAAAAATATTGAAGAGGTGATTTTTATAAGAAGGACTAAAGTTTATTTAATAAGCATTTTAATTTTTCTAATGCTGGGGCAGACACTAGCCAGAGGAATGGTGCATTCTGTTAATGCGGGGTGCATACTTTACAAGATTTCAGCTCAGAACGGAACGCACGTGCTGGAAATATTAAAAACAAATTCAGGACTTGAATCGACTTCGTCAATATATTTTGTGCAAAAGGATGAGACAAATGTTGTAGCTGATATAAGAACCCTTGAAAAGGAGGTTGTAAGGCTTGTAAATATTGAGAGGGCTAAGGCAGGATTAAAACCGTTAAAGGAAAATACTTATCTTAGCAAAGTTGCTCGAATTAAGTCGCAGGATATGATAAATAAGGGTTACTTTTCGCATTATTCGCCAACATATGGTTCACCATTTAACATGATGAAGAAATTTGGGATTAAATATATTGCAGCAGGGGAAAACATCGCGATGGGACAAAGGACCCCAAGAGAAGTTATGAATGCCTGGATGGCTTCAGCAGGACACAGGAGAAACATATTAAACCCAACATTCACACAGATAGGAGTTGGAGTTGCAAAAAGTGCAAGCGGTAGAATATATTGGACTCAAATGTTTATAAGGCCATAACCCCGATTTGGGGTTATTTTTGTTGCAATATGTCTATTATTGGAATAATTTGTATTACGATTATATAAAGGAAAAAATCGTTTTTTGGAGAATTAATTCTATTGTGTAAAAATTTGTTTTGGGGTGGGTAAGTTGGAAAATATCGATTTGAGCTTAATTATTAATAATATTCCTGAAATAATAACTGTTTTTGATGGTGATGGTAAAATATCATTTATCTCTCCTTCTGTAAAGGATATTTTAGGCTATAGTGTAGAGGAAAGTTTAAACGCTAATATTTTTGGTGGAATACGTAAGAGCGATGTTGAAAAAGTTAAAAATATAATAGATTATATAAGAACAACAAAGGGTAGCGCTAATGTGGAATATAGATACAGGCATTCGAAGGGTAAATATGTCTGGTTAGAATCTAATGGAAGGGTTATATATGATAAATCTGGGAATGAAATTGGTATAATAAGCTTTACAAGGGATATAACAGAAAAGAAAAGACTGCTGAGGGAACATGAAAAGAAAGAAGAAATACTAAGGACGATAATTGAATCAACTAAGGGTGGAGTTTTGGTTTATGATAATCAGAAGAATATATTAAACATTAATTCAATATTAAAGAAATTATTGAATATAGACATGGAAGTTAGCAGTGCAAAGGAATTGCATGGATATGGACAAAGGTTGATTAAAAATTTTGATGCATTCATGAAGAAAGTAAAAATATTTACCAGGATGAAAAATATTACAACTGGGAGAGTTGAAACGTTTGATGGAAGGTTTTATGAGTTTTACACTAAACGGGTTAGTAAATCAGGAAAAAATTTCGGAAGGATATGGCAAATTTTTGATGTGACTTCATTGGTAAAGACTGAAGAAGAATTAAAGAGAAAAGAAAGGCAGTATAGAATGTTTTTTGAACTCATGCCCGATCCGATTGTCGTTCACAAGCAGGGAGAAATACTCTATGCAAATAAAGCAGCAAGAAGAATGGCGGGGATGGATGATTTAGTTGGCAAATCTGTTTTTGATTTTTTACATAGGGACTTTTTTGAAATAGTTAATGAAAGAATAAAAAACGTTCAACAGGGAGGAGAGGCACAACCTTGGATTCAAGAAAAGATATTTAATAAATTTGGAGAGGAAATAGACGTAGAGGTTGCAGCAACACCTGTTGATATCGATGGTGAGGCTGTATCATTGATAGTTTTAAGGGATTTACGTGAGAAAAAGCAAGCAGAGAAGAATATTATGCAGCTTAAGGAAGCGGTTGAAATAGAAAGGATAAGGACGGAGTTTTTTGCTAATATTTCACATGAATTGAGAACACCTTTAAATGTAATATTAGGCTCTCTTCAACTTGTGGAATTATACAGCAAAAACAATGAACTTGATAATGAGAAAATAAAAAAATATACAGATATCATGAAGCAAAACTGCTTTAGATTATTAAGAATAGTAAATAATCTTATAGATATAACCAAGATAGATGCTGGGTTTATGGAACTTGTGCCATCGAACAATGATATTGTAAAGGTAGTTGAGGATATCGTTATGTCGGTTTCTGATTATGTAGAATCATATGGATTGAACATAATATTTGATACTGAAATTGAAGAAAAGTTTATTGCATTTGACCCAGATAAAATTGAAAGGATATTGTTAAACCTTATATCAAATGCAGTGAAGTTTACAGATAAGGACGGATATATATATGTCAATTTGTATGATAAAAAGGATTATATAAGGATTTGTGTTAAGGATACAGGAATTGGAATTCCAAAAGATAAAATAGGAATAGTGTTTGAAAGATTTAGACAGGTGGATAAGTCTTTGAATAGAAACCGAGAAGGAAGTGGAATAGGCTTAGCTCTTGTTAAATCGCTCGTTGAGATGCATGGAGGAAAAGTAAAGGTCAGGAGCAAGTTGAATGAAGGCAGCGAATTTATTATTGACATACCTACAAAATTAAAGGTGGAAAACTCTGAATTAATGAGCAGAAATGCCACAAAATCTCATGTTGAAAGTATAAACATTGAGTTTTCAGATATATACAAATAAAGTGTCAAATTTTTATACCCTGCATATTATAAAATATGCGGGGTGATTTTGTATGATTTATGCTGTAATATTATCTGGAGGATTAGGACTTAGATTCTGGCCAAAATCAAGAAAGAATTTACCAAAGCAATTCTTAAAGGTAATTGGCGAAAAGACGATGATTGAAAACACTGTCGATAGGATTTCAAACATCATCCCTAATGACAGAATTTGTATAGTTACTAATAATATTTATGTAGATAAGATTAATGAAATATTAAAAATTAAAAGTGGTAATATATTCAAAGAACCATTAAACAAGGAAACAGCATCCTGTATAGGCCTTGCTGCAATTAAACTATTGAAACGAGACTTTGATGCAACAATGGTAGTTCTTCCATCCGACCATGTCATTCAAGCGCAAGAGGATTTTGAAAAAGCTATCATAAAGGCAATCGATGTAGCTCAGGACGGGGATAATCTTGTAACATTCGGAATAACACCAACACGCCCTGAATCAGGCTACGGCTATATTGAAATAGGCGACAGCGTAGAAGAAGGAGTTTTTAAAGTTAAGCGTTTCATTGAAAAACCTAATATTGACGTTGCCGCCTCCTTCTTAGAAAAAGGAAACTTCCTCTGGAACAGCGGCATGTTCGTATGGCGTGCAGACCCACGACTTACCAAAGTGCAATGGTGACATTCACTTGATTTCTTGACTTCTTGAATTGTTTGACAATTTATGTGTTTATTTATCTTTTTAGTGTGGTAAAATTAAATAAAGGATAAATGTGGGGTGATGGGAATGGTTAAGAAAATGCCGCCGATAATAAAATTTTTTGCTTTTCTGCTTGTTTTAAATGTAATATTATTTGGATTAAGGGTTTCAGCAAAGAATGCAACTGCGGACAAATGCATCAAAAACGTGATAAATGATGTTTTGAAAAACAACATCTCGAATTATGAAAATAAAGAGAAACTTGTAAATATAAAGGAAGCCTTTTATGAATTCAAAAAACAGGGACTCTCTTATGCTTATCATCATGTTGCCTATGATGAGGGCAATGAAATATATAATGTTTTTGTTGTATTCAAAAATAAATCTGGTGATTTTGCTTCTGAAAGGAACATAGAAATTGCGATGAAGATAAAAAGAGAAATTTTGACCTACAAATTTGAAGATGCTACAATAATTTATTTAAAATAATTGTTAGGGTGGGGTTAAAATGGAAGAGAAAGAAAAGTTTATAATATGCAACCATTGCAATAGATTTATAAAGGATAAGCAGGATTTAGTTGTAGCCTTTGATTTGTTCTTTATGAATGCTTATCATTCTGAATGTTATGCCCAGAGACTTAAAAGTAGCTTTTTTCAAGGAAATAACCCAGTTAATGGTCATGTATCAAATAAGATAACAGTTATTTTAGGTTTGGCAGGACTTTTGATAGTTTTTACGGATTTTTATGCTTATACTGCCCTTATTATTCTCCAGTTGGGCATTAGACTATATTCTTGGTTCAAATTTGAGAGGATGCTTGAATAAAAAATGGAGGTGAGTTTAATGAATTTAGTAAAAGTTGAAATTGACGTTCCCGAAACATTACTTAGTTATGTGGATGTAAATGATGTTGAATATCGAAAAAAAATAAGGGAATTAATGGTTTTTGAACTGGTAAAAGAGAATAAAATATCATATGGTAAGGCTGCTGAAATATTGGGGTTAAGCAAGTTACAATTTATAACTGACCTTGGTAAAATGGGTATAGCTTATTTTGATATGGAAGGTTCAGAAGTTTTAGAGGATGCAAAAATGTTAGATAAACTTTTGGAGGAAGAAAGATAATGATTGTGGTTTGCAATACGACACCTATTTTATCGCTTTTAAAGATAAATTGCCTGAACCTTCTTGAAAAAATGTTTGGACAAATTTTTATATCAGAAGGTGTTTTTTTGGAATTAATAGCAAAAGATAAACATGATGAAGAGATATTGAAATATGCGAATGAATTTTAGGTGATAATCATAAAAGGCAGGTTAATCCCCTGCCTCATTATATCAATTTCATCTCCCTTTGCATTTTTATTACTTCACCTTGTTTTTCCTGAGTTAAGCTTCATTGTGCAGGAATAGTAATGAGGTTTTTCTCCTGTTTTTTCGTTTAACACTCCATATATAACCTTCATTGTGCTTTTGCACTTTGCACATCTTATGATACCTGATAATAGACCAAACTTTGAGTTGCCGAGCCTTGGTGCTTTTTCTTTGTTCTTTTCAAGACTCTTTTGAACTTCAATCCAATCTTTAGCTTCAATTATTCCTTCATGTTTTGCAACTGCACACACCCAAAGACTTTTGTCCTTAAATTCGCCTTTACCTTTTCTTTTATTATAGAGCAAAAGTACAGTTATTCCTTTACTTTCTATATAGTCAAAAACCTCTTTAGTTGCTTTAACATATGCAGGATTATTAAGTATTGTTTTAATTTTCATCTTAACAAATTCAGTGCTGTAAAAACCTTCATCCTCATAAATTAAATAATCACTAATGCCCATCCTTTCAAGATAGTCCTTGAAAATAGATATTTGATTATCAATTGATTCGCCTTTCCCTGTGTATTTTGATTTTCTTGAATAAATTGCTGCAACATTCAACTACATTTCCTCCTGTGCGTAAGCTTTCTTGAGAACTTCAATTAAATATTCAATTTCATCTGCATTCTGGGAAAACTTTGATTTGATTAGATTAAGAACTGCTTGTGTGTATAAGTCATTTAAACTTTGGCAGGAAACATTAGGACTTTTTATTGTTATATTTGACATAACCCCCACCTAAAGGATTGCTAGGGGAAGTGGTTGTAAATTTGCTGGAATTAATCTAATATAAATATATAGAGTTGATTTATAAAATATTAATAACAAGATAAAGTGAAAGGAATTTAATCGTTTTTTGGTGGAAAAAATGGAATCAAGAAATAAATAGCTGAAAATAGATTTTTAAAAATTTGGAGGGACTATGATGAAAATGAAAATCCCTTTAGGAATTAGCGATTTTAAAAGCCTGAAATCAGATGATTATTATTTTGTTGATAAGAGCTTATTAATTAAAGAAGTTATTGAAGATGGTGCTCAGGTTCTACTGTTTGCAAGACCAAGACGTTTTGGGAAAACATTAAATATGAGCATGTTGAAATATTTTTTTGATATAAATAGCAATAGTGGAGATTTATTTAAAGGGTTAAAAATTACTGAAGATGAAGAAATTATGACAAAACAAGGAAAATATCCTGTTATTTACTTGACTTTTAAAGATGAAAAGTATTCAAAATGGGAAAATACTATTAAGGGGATAGAAATACTGGTTAGCAAGCTTTATGAAAACTTTGATTATTTATTAAACAGCAAAGAAATCTCAGACCATAAGAAGGAAGAAATGAGGAAGATAATTAGAAGAGAAATTGACAATGTTGAACTTTCTAAAAGCATATTGAATTTATGTGAGCTTTTATACAGGCATCACAATTCTAAAGTGGTGATATTAGTTGATGAATACGATGTTCCAATCCAAAGCGGATACATACATGGATTTTATGATGAAATAATTGAATTTATGAGGAATTTCTTAAGCGGTGGTTTAAAGGACAATCCTTATCTTGAAAAAGCAGTTATAACTGGCATATTAAGAATATCTAAAGAGAGCATTTTTTCAGGTCTTAACAATCTGAAGGTCAATACCATGCTCAACGAGCAGTATAGTGAGTATTTTGGCTTTACTGAAGGTGAAGTAGAACAGATTTTAGATTATTATGGTCTTAAGTTTAAATTTGGAGATATTCGAGATTGGTATAACGGTTATTTGTTTGGGAAAGATGTAATATATAATCCATGGTCAGTTCTTTATTATACAGCAAATTATAATGAAGGATTAAAACCATATTGGGTTAATACAAGCACAAATGACCTTGTAAAGATTCTCCTGACAAATGGCGGTCAAGAGATTAAGAAGGACCTTGAAGATTTGATTAAAGGTGATAAGATACTGAAAAGAATTGATGAGAACATTATATTACCTGATGTTGATAAAAGCTCTGAAAGCGTATGGAGTTTCTTACTCTATAGTGGTTATCTTAAGGCTAGCGATAAAAATTTAAAAGAAGGTAAGCTCTATTGTAACTTAACAATCCCAAACAATGAAGTAATGTATCTTTATAAAGAAGTTATTTTATCATGGATTACGGATAATATAAGTATTAATAGATTTGAAACAATGATTAAGAGTCTTTTGAAAAAGGATATAGAAACATTCGAGGAAATACTGAGCGATTATGTATTCAAAAGCGCAAGTTATTTTGACATAGAAAGAGAAAGTGAAAAATTTTATCATGCTCTGGTTTTAGGCATGCTAATTGCAACTGAAGAATATTATCATATTAAATCCAACAGAGAGAGTGGACTTGGAAGATATGATATAATGATGATTCCTAAAGAAAGCACTAACCCTGGAATAATAATTGAATTTAAAAAAGTGAATACAAGAAAAAATGAAACTCTTGAAACTGCGGCACAAAATGCATTGACGCAGATTGAAAATCAGAAATATAGACAAGAACTTGTCGATTTAGGAATAAAAGAAATAATAGAAATGGCAGTTGTTTTTGAAGGAAAGGAAGTTCTTGTTAAGATAAAATAAGCATAAGTGACATTCACTTGATTTCTTGACTTCTTGAATTGTTTGACAATTTATGTGTTTGTTTATCTTTTTAGTGTGGTAAAATTAAATAAAGGATAAATGTGGGGTGATGATATGGCACTTCCTAAGAAAATAGATTTTTATACTTATAAGGACTATATAAATATTGATGGTGATTCAAGAGTTGAGCTTATAGATGGTCAGTTTTTTGCAATGTCACCCGCACCATCAAGAATTCACCAGAAAATAGTGACTGAAGGAGCGAGAATTATTGGGAACTTTATAGCTGAAAAAGGCTTAAACTGTGAAGTCTATGTAGCACCTTTTGATGTAAGATTAATTGATGAAGGTGGAAGTGAAGATACCTGTAAAAATGTTGTTCAGCCAGATATTTCGGTGGTGTGCGATAAAAATAAATTGGATGATAAGGGCTGTAAAGGTGCCCCAGATTTTATCATAGAAGTTGTTTCACCATCAAATGCTTCAATTGATTATGTAAAAAAGCTTTATTTATATGAAAAGTTTAAGGTTAAAGAATACTGGATAATTAATCCTGATTCAAAAAACGTGCTTGTATATACATTAAATAATGAGGGACAGTATGGGGAACCACAGAAATATAGATTAGATGAGCAAGTTCAATGCAATTTATTTAAAGAGCTTGAATTTAGATTAGATGAAAAAAACTGGTGATGTGTTAATCCCTGAAAATAGATTTATATATAAAAATTATTTTTGGAGTGAAGTTAATGGTTCAAGGCAATTTATTTGAAGTTGAAACAATTTTAAAGGACAATATAGATAAACTGCTCAGTAATTTTGATATTAAATTAATTTATATTTTTGGTTCCTATGCAAAGGGAATCAATAAAAAGGACAGCGACCTTGATATTGCAGTTTTAATGGGGGAATATACGCCCCTTGATAAATTAAACTTAATTGGAGAGCTAATGGATATTTTTAAAAGGGACGACATCGACCTTGCCATATTAAACGATGCAAACGAGGTTTTAAAATTTCAGGTAATAAAATATGGTAAAAATGTCTATAAGGTAAGCGAAGAAGAAAGAGTTTTATTTGAAGCAAGGGCTATGGACGAATATATGGATATGGAATTTTTCAGAAGAAGGCAAAAGGAAATTATGGACATGGTCTTTATGGAAAAATGGGGTGATTTAAGTGACAAGAAATATAGTTGATTTGATAAATTTTAAAATAAGAGAACTACAGAAAAATTTATTACAATTAAAGCAGGTATCTTACGAAATTAATAAAGAAAATCTTAAAGAAGATATAATAAGATATTGGGGTATTGAGAGGGGAATACATATATGTGTAGAGTGCGTCCTCGACATTGCTAATATAATAATATCTTCTTTAGGTTTAGAAAGGCCTGATAGTTACAGAGAAACCATATTAACTTTGTATAAACAAGGTGTTATTCCTGAACAGTTTGCCAAACAAATTGTAGGAATGGCATCCTTTAGAAATATACTTGTGCATGACTACACAAGGGTTGATGAAGATGTTGTATTGGATATTTTAATGAATAGGCTTGATGATTTTGTGATGTTTATTAAATATACTACAAAATGGCTTGAAGAGAATTATTAAGGCAGGTTAATCCCCTGCCTCTTTATATTTAATATCAATTGTTTGGCTATCACCATCCCAATAAATTGTATCTATTATGTCCTTAAGAAGCATTTTCTTATCTTCAAAGGATGCACTTTCAAAGAGGGTTTCAAACCTTTTCACAGATTTTGCAAATTCCTCAATTTTCTTTTTCCTTGCAACTTCAAGTTGATGAGTATCTTTAAGTTCTTGAAGTTTTTTATTTAAGTTTAGGTTTTCCTTTGAAAGGGAGTCTATTTTTTGAAGAAGAATTTTAGATAAATTAGAATCATCCGTTAAAGAAAGAGTGTTTGTCAAATTATCTATAGACTTTTCATTTTGCCTAATTTGACTGTTTATAACTTCAACTTCATCCTTTAAGGACTTTGAAGATAAACTTTCTTGGTATTTTAAAAGTTCATTTATAAGCTTTTCCTTATCAAGGCTCAAGTTTTTTAGTGTTCCAATAACATACTCTTCAATTTCATCTCCCTTTGCATTTTTATTACTGCACCTTGTTTTTCCTGAGTTAAGCTTCATTGTGCAGGAATAGTAATGAGGTTTTTCTCCTGTTTTTTCGTTTAATACTCCATAGATAACCTTCATCGTGCTTTTGCACTTTGCACATCTTATGATGCCTGATAATAGACCAAACTTTGAGTTGCCAAGCCTTGGCGCTTTTTCTTTGTTCTTTTCAAGAATCTTTTGAACTTCAATCCAATCTTTAGCTTCAATTATTCCTTCATGTTTTGCAACTGCACACACCCAAAGACTTTTATCCTTTAATTCGCCTTTACCTTTTCTTTTATTATAGAGCAATAGTCCATTTATTCCATTAGGTTCACCGATTACAGTTATTCCTTTACTTTCTATATAGTCAAAAACCTCTTTAGTTGCTTTAACATATGCAGGATTATTAAGTATTGTTTTAATTTTCATCTTAACAAAATCAGTGCTGTTTTTTGTTTTAATGTTATTCTTTAATAGATATTTCTCAACTTGGCTAAGGGACTTATGCTTAAGATACAGTTGGAATATAAGTTTAACCATTTCAAGCTCTTCTTTAATAGGTTCAAGTTTAAACATCTTTTTCTGCTTGCCGTCCTTATCGTTATATATGATAGGGACACTTTTAAATCCTGTAGGGGTTTCCCCTCCGAGCCACCTCCCGCCCTTAGCAAGCTCCAGCATATTGTCCTTTATTCTTTCTGCTATAGTTTCCCTTTCAAGCTGGGCAAATACGCTTGCAATATACATCATTGCTCTTCCCATTGGCGAAGAAGTATCAAATTGCTCAGAAACCGAAATAAAATTAATAGTATATTTCTCAAGAAGCTCAATAAGATGAGCGAAATCAGCAATGTTTCTGCTCACCCTATCAAGCCTATAGCATATAAGCACATCAAATTTTTTAGCCTTAGCATCCTTTAGCATCCTTTGAAATTCGGGTCTTTTTACATTTTTACCTGAAAAACCTTCATCCTCATAAATTAAATAATCACTAATGCCCATCCTTTCAAGATAGTCCTTACAAATAGAGATTTGATTATCAATTGATTCGCCCTTCCCTGTGTATTTTGATTTTCTTGAATAAATTGCTGCAACCTTCAACTACATTTCCTCCTGTGCGTAAGCTTTCTTGAGAACTTCAATTAAATATTCAATTTCATCTGCATTCTGAGAAAATTTTGATTTGATTAGATTAAGAACTGCTTGTGTGTATAAGTCATTTAAACTTTGGCAGGAGAAATTAGGACTTTTTAATGTTATATTTGACATAACCCCCACCTAAAGGATTGCTAGGGAAAGTGGTTGTAAATTTGCTGGAATTAATCTAATATAAATATATAGAGTTTATTTATAAAATATTAATAACAAGATAAAGTGAAATGAATTTAATTATTTTTTGGTGGAAAAACGGAATCAAGAAATAAATAGCTGAAAATAGATTTTTAAAAATTTGGAGGGATTATGATGAAAAGGAAAATCCCTTTAGGAATTAGCGATTTTAAAAGCCTGAAATCAGATGATTATTATTTTGTTGATAAGAGCTTTTTAATTAAAGAAGTAATTGAAGATGGTGCTCAGGTTTTACTGTTTGCAAGACCAAGACGTTTTAAAACAAAGAAAGTATCCTATTATTTAAGTGACATTCACTTGATTTCTTGACTTCTTGAATTGTTTGACAATTTATGTGTTTGATTATATTTAGAGTGATAAAATTTTAAGGGGTGGTGGGAATGAAGGAGTTAATGATTGGCGATAAGAAGGTTATAATAAGGCCAATCACTGCTGATGATGCAGCGGCAATGATTGATTATATGAATGTAATCGGTGGGGAGTCAGATTTTTTAACTTTTGGTCCTGGAGAATTGAATATTACTCTGGAGGTAGAAAGAAACATAATTAAAGGTTTCTTAGAAAAGAATAATGCTCTATTTATAGTTGCTGTTGCAGATGGTAAAATAATTGGAGCACTATCTTTTAGTGGCGGTGGGAGGAAAAGGCTAGCCCATACAGGGGAATTTGGAGTGAGCGTTTTAAAGGAATATTGGGGAAAAGGAATTGGGCAAGAACTAATTAAATATTTGATTGACTGGGCGAAGGAGACAAAAATTATTAGAAAGATAAACCTAAGGACAAGAAGCGATAATGAAAGAGCTGTTCGACTTTATAAGAAGCTTGGATTTGAAGAGGAAGGATTAATTAGAAGGGATTTTATGATTGACGGAAAGTTTTATGATTCTTTGATGATGGGGATGCTTATAGATTAAAAATTGTGTTTAATAACAATAGAAACATGAGAAAGTTCATCCAACTTTGGTAAAAAGCGGTGATAGACTACTTAGGGAAATAAAAAAGTATCTTCCCGACCTATATAAAAATTTAATGAGAATTTATGAGTATATTGGAACACCAGATGAGGAAAGAGTTATTAGAGAAGAATATGAAAAGATAGATGGAATATCTATAGATTTTGGCGTTATGCAAAGGACACATAGAGCAGTTGTGATTCCAACGAACTTTGTCTGGGATGATATTGGAAGCTTTACTTCATTAGAAAGATTCCTTAGTAGAGATGAAAATGGAAATGTAATTTCAAACTGCGAATCGGCTGTTTTGGATGTAAAAAACACAACCATAATAGGCGAAAAGAGACTTGTTGCAGCAATAGGAGTTAAGGATTTACTTATTATCGATACCGATGATGTCCTTCTTGTTTGTCCAAAGGACAGGAGTCAAAGCATAAAGGATTTGGTTAAGAAAATATCAAATGTTGAAGAACTTGAGAGATTCATATAAAGATAAAATAATCTTCATTGGATTAGCCAATGAAGATTATTTTTTGAATGATTTTGCATTATATAAAACTACTAAAAATAATTATCATTATCATATTGACATTGCTGTGAGTGTTTGATAATATTATAACTGTGAACATGAAAATCATTATCAAATACGGAGGGATTTTAATGAAAAAAGTATTAATCTCAACTCTGCTCATCTTTGTATTACTATTCAACGTAGCATTTGCTGCAACACCGGCGCATTTTATGGCTACTGAAGGTAAGTATATTTTCCCACATGCAGTTACTAAAGACGGTTCAGACTGGTATGAAGGCAAGATAACAGCTACAGACTACGCAGTAATAATTAGCGCATTGAATAATATTCAAAACAATAATTCAACCTACGCGACTAAAGTAGCAAATACATATATTGATTTAGTTAAAGCGACTGGAGGGTTATTTATAAACGAAGATGGCTCTGTTGTTTCTGGCTATGATTATAGCAACAACGAATATCACAACCAAAACAAAACTGACATAGCATCTGTTTCACAGATGAGTTTGGCATTCTATAATGCATATAAGAATAATTCAAAGTTTAATTATGGTGTATTCCATAGGTCACATATGGCAAGTCTCCAAAAGTATATAAATAGCGCCAAGAAGTCAGAGAGAAAGACTAAAAAATATAAAAACGCTGTTGCAGAGTTAGCAAAGCTAAATAAAATGAGTGCAGAAGCAGCCAAATATCAGAAGGCTGCAAAGGATTTGGCTTTAAAGAATGCACAGGCTACATCAAATTATGTTTTAAACAATCTATATAAAGAAGGAAAATTCTATAACGATTCAACATTGCAAAGCATTAATTATTCAACAATGGGAAATGGATTATTAGCTTTATCTGTTCAATGGAATTTAGCTGATTCTACAAAAAAACAAAGCCTAAAGCCATTAGCGAAGGCGGCATATGATTTTATCTATTCAACATTTGATTCAGATTATAATGTATTTGTATTAAGTGGAGACAGGGCTAATGTTAAATTTGATTTGAAGGATTTTGGAACATTCCTATGGGGTGCTAAAGAGCTTTCGGATATATTAATTCAAAGCGGATATAGAACAGAAGCTGCAGAAATAATGCTTCAAACAAATAAGATGATAGAAAAAGTTCTTGTAAAGGGTGTAACATATAGAACAGAAGGAATAGCAAGAGAAATACAGGTTGTTAACGGAACAGTAAGTGCATCAAAGGACGAAATTAATGTAGGAAGACTTCACCAATTCCTATATGGGTTCATGAAGTGGAACGAAAGCAAGTTTACTGATTTCATAGGAACTCATGCTGAGAATGTAATGTTCATTAAAAATATGGTTATATATTCAGCAAAGAACCATGTTGATGCATATGCAGCAATACATGATACAAAATTTTCTGATGTGTCAATAAAAAATGATGCAAAGGAAACTCCATATATAGCTTGGTTCATAGTTAATGCTGATTATATATTAGAAAATCACAAACATCACCTTTCAAAGTCAGAAACTGCAACTTTAGAAAATGCAGTTTTGAAGAATTACAATTTCCTAATGAATAAAATATTATTTAGCAATGGTCAATAAATTTGGCGGCTGTTTTGACAGCCGTTTTTTTATGATTTTACTTGGTTTCTTTATAGGGTAAGTTAATATACTTATTTTAATCATATTATAATAAAAATGATATTCGAATATAATTTAATAAAGCAAATTTAAGGGGCGGGCTATGGGGGAAGATATTAAAAGAGAAGGACTAATATTTAAATATGATAGTTTTAAAGTCCTATGTGAAAGCGAATTAACACCTATAATAGATGTTTTATTAAAGTTATCACATATATCTGTTAACTTTGCGAATACGGCAAGTATAATAAAGAACATAACTATTAATGAAACTCATGAGGTTAAGGAGTTTCTTGATATTGTTTTTGATATAAGAAAACTTGCCGATAAACTTGAAGATGTAGTAGAGGATAGGATGGACATTGTAATTAAACTGATTAAATGCGGATTTTTCGATGCTCAGAATATTTTAACTGGGATTGAGGAATTAAAGGAAGACAAGAAATAAGGTAATTGGTATAAAATTCTATAATAAAAACAGAATAATAATTTATATACTTATCTTGCAATGTTAATTATATTAAGGCTCAATGTGAATTATATAAGAACCCCATAAAAGACTTTGGATTGACTGCTGCATTACCATTAACAAAAGCATAAAATCTTTTATGGGGCTATCTGAATAAAATTGTTTGATATATAATGTGTAGATACGAATACCACCTTGTCCCAATTGACAAACAACTCAAGAAGTCAAGAAATCAAGTGAATGTCACCAATGTTTCCTTTGCGGTTTTTTCCCAGGAGAAGTTTTTGCTGCGTTCATAGCCTTTTAATGAGTATTCAGCTTGCAGGGCAGGACAGGATAAAAGAAGCTCTATAGAATTAGCAAGCTCGCCGATATCGTAGGGGTTTATAAGTAGAGCGGCATCGCCTACAATTTCGGGTATGGAGGTTTGGTTAGAGGCAATAACAGGAACTTTGCAGCTCATAGCTTCTAACGGAGGCAGTCCGAAACCCTCGTAAAGAGATGGGTATACGAATATTGTGCAGCTATTGTAAAAGTAGGGAAGGTCCTCATAGGGAACATATCCAGTGAAAATAACTCTATTCTGTATATTCAACTCCTGGCTTAATTTCTCAAGTCTTGCTTTATCGTCTCTTGATTGGCCGATAATAACAAGTTTAATGTCCGAGCTTAAATTTTTCAAAAGCTTTGAATAGGCATAAAATAGCGAATCAACGTTTTTCCTTGGACTAAAGCCTCCGAGGTAAAGCAGAAAATTATCCTGTATATTATATTTTTCACTTAAGTAATTTCTAGAATATTCTTTATCAAGAGGGACAAAATATTTTTCAGCAGCAAGATAAATTACTTTAACCTTATCTTCGTCTATATCAAAAAATCTAAGAATATCCTTCTTTGAATAATTGGAAACGGTTATGATACAATCTGAGTTTTCAATTACTCTTGGCATTTGGGAGATGAATTTTTTCAAATATCCCTTACCTACAGTTTCAGGCATTACGTATGGAATCAAATCGTGTATTGTGGTGATTATTTTGCACTTTTTTTCAATAGGTATCCCCATTCCGTTCTGGGGAAGAAGGTATATATCAATCTTTTTATTCTCTAGACTTGATGGGATAAAATATTCTTCAAAAAACCTATGGTGTCTTTTAGAGGTTATACACGCTGTTACATTTTTATCCATCAAATCAATGTAATTATCTCCATGCCAGTAAAGCAAATATTCATTTTGCTTATCGATGCTGAGCATATATTTCAATAGGTTTTGAACATATGTCCCGATTCCTGTTCCTGCATACCAGTTATATCCCCTCGCGTCTATTGCAATCCTCATCAAATCACTCCTAATTAGCTTATATTTTATTTATATTACACAATTTAATATTTTGTGCATGGTAATCACACATTTTATAAGCTTACATATTATAAATTAGAATTTGTTTTTAAGTGGTGCCTATGGATGAATTATTTGAGATGATTCAAAATAAATATAATATAAAAGTTAATAAAATTGAGAAATTAAAAAATGTTTATAAAATCTATTCTGGAGATAAAGAATATTGCCTTAAGGTTTCAAAATATGATTTTGAACAGTTTGATTTTATTATTTCTGCTATAAAGCATCTAATAAAAAACGGGTTTAAAAGAGTTATTCCAATAATTAAGACAACTGAGGGGACAGATTTTATAAAACTTAAAGTTGGGTATGGTTTTTTAACACAGTGGATTAACTCAAGGACTGCTGATTTTAAAAATCCCATTGAGTTAAGGCATGCAGTTGAAACATTAGCAAACATGCACATTTGTTCAAGGGGGTTTGAACATAGAAAAGTTAAGGGAAGAAATTTATATGGCAAGTGGATTGATAAGTTCCAAAAAAGGCTAAATGAGATGCTTTATTTTAAATCTTTAATAGTTTCAAAGGATAATAGGAGTGAGTTTGATGATATTTATCTGAAATATTTAGACATCCATTATAAACAAGGATATGATGCAATAAAGAAACTTCAAAACTCAAATTATAGTGAAATTATGGAGGAACATAGAAAATATAAGGAGTTTTGCCACCACGACAGCGCCAATCACAATTTTCTTATAGATGAAAATATGAATTTCCACATAATCGACTTTGACTATTGTGTAATGGATACTCACCTTCATGATTTGGCAAGTATAATTATAAGAAGCTTAAGATATGGCAATTGGAGTATGGATATTCTTGAATATATAATAGATACCTATTCAAATTTTATTAATATAAAAGATGAAGAAAAATATTTAATCTGTTGTTTTATGAGCTTTCCACAGGATTTTTGGCAGGTTGGACTTCAGTATTATGTAGAGAAGCAGCCATGGGGCGAGGACTTTTTTATAAAAAAACTTAAAAAAACAACGGATGACCAGAAGGAAAGGTTTGAGTTTTTAAATGATTTTGAATCAATGTTTAAGGTGGTTGTATGAGTGAGGAAATGGAAAAAAAGATTCAAGACATCAAGGAAGACATTAAAAAGCTAAAGGAGCTTAAAAAACTTGAGAAAAAATATGAAAAGTTGAAAAGGGAAAAAGAAGAGATAGAAAAGGAGCTT
This sequence comes from Caloramator mitchellensis, assembly GCF_001440545.1. Lineage (NCBI taxonomy): Bacteria > Bacillati > Bacillota > Clostridia > Eubacteriales > Clostridiaceae > Caloramator > Caloramator mitchellensis. The sequence continues at coordinate 277,487 of NZ_LKHP01000002.1, read as the reverse complement.
GAAAGGCTCAATGAAAGGCAGAGAAAAATGGAAGATAGAAAAAAAAGAAGGCATTGATGGGGTGATGGGATGATTAGGGAAGTAAAATGCAAGGAATGGCAAATAGTTTTCGCAAGGTCTTTTGAAGAGTTTTTATATAGCAGGGGATTTCGAAATGTTTTAGAGATTAAATATAACAAAGAAGGCAAGCTATATACTATAAAGCAAAATAGGATTTATATTGAGGTGGAAAAAACGGATGGAAAGGTCTTTAAGTTTGATGGAGAAAAAAATATAATGGAATATTGCAAAATGCTTGCTGCATTTCATAATGCTGCAGAAGGGTATGTGCCACCAGCAGGGGTTAAGATAAACGTAAAATGGGGAAGAACGGTTGAAAAATTCAAGAAACAGTTAAAAGTAATGGAAAGCTTCAGGGATTCGTTAAAGGATAAAAAGGATTTAAATGAGTTTGAATCATTGGTAGCTAAGGATTTGGAGGATTTGATTAAAAGGGGAAAGGACGCAATGAGAATATTAAGAACTTTGCATTTTTTAAACAGGCTTGAGGATAGTATGAAAAATAGAGAGGTTTGTTTAAATAAGATTTCAGATAGAGCAGTTTCAAGGGGCAAGAAGGGATTAATTATAACCGACTTGTTTGAAGCAGGTTATAATATGATAGAAGAGGATTTAGCAAGGTTAATTAAAAAGGCAATTGAAAAGATGGAAAATAAGGGGACATTTAGCGATATAATAAAGGAATATACTGCAATGAGGCCGCTTGGACCTAATTCGGAGGAATATATTAAAGCATTCGTTTCCTTCCCATATAACAGTTCAAAACTAATTTCAAAATACTTAAAGGGAAAACAGTTAGAATATGATAAAAAATATAAAAAGACAAAAATGAAGGATGACTTGTGCAACCTTTTGGAGGTGTAAGGGGTGGATTGGATGGCTAAAGACAAAAGATTTCTTTCAACTTTTTCATTAGATAATAGATTGTTTGAAAAATTTGGCTTAGTAGTCAGCGAAGTTACACCCGTTAGAAGTGTATTTGTTTTATCCACAAACTGTGGAATAAAAATACTAAAAAAGATTAAGTATTCCACAGAAGATTTGAATTTTATATATAATTCGCTAAATAAAATAAGAGAAAATTACCCTTATGTTATTAATTTTAGATTGACTAAAGATGGAAGACCATTTATTGAATATGATGGGGACATATATGTTGTTTTGGACTGCGTAGAAGGCAGGGAGGCTATTTTTCAAAATCCAATTGATTTGAAAAAGTCAGCAGCAGCATTGTCGCAGTATCACGAAGCTTCGCAGAATATAGATTTCTATGAAAAAAGGTTTTTACAAGGTAAGATGATAAACAGATTCAGGGAAAGATATCATAATATTGAAAAGTTTTATGATATAGCAAGCATGCATGTTTTAAAGACTGAATTTGACATAATTTTTTTAGAATATGCGGATTATTATCTGGAACAGATAAAAGATGCTATAAATCAATTAGGAGAGTCAGGATATTTAAGATTTAGAGAATATGTTTTATGCCATCACGACCTTGCTCATCATAATATATTGATGGGAAATGATGATAATGTATATTTTTGTGATTTTGACTATTGCGTTTTAGATGTAAGGGTGCATGATTTGGCAAATATTATTAATAAGGTTGCTAAGGATACTAACTTTTCGATTGATTCTATTGTTATGCTTCTCGATAGCTATAATAAGCTAAATCCATTATCAAAGGATGAATTAAAGGTTCTTTATGCTCTTTTAGTATTTCCAAAGGATTTTTACGACATTTCAAGGGATTATTATTGCAGAACAAAGGATTGGGACGAGGATGAATATCTTGATAAGCTTATTAGAAAGGCTGGATATCTTGAAGATAGGGCAAGGCTTTTGAGGGGAATAAGAAAAATTTGGTTGTAGGTGTTTGTCCAAGAATTTATCTTGAAAAGCATCGAAAGTAAAAAATCCAGCATTTATGCTGGATTTCGTTTCATCTCTTTTATTATATAAAGTAATATTCCAAGGTATATCAAAATGTCTCCTATGCTGATTACATAGTGTAAAACATATTTAATTGGAATAAAGTCGCCAAATATTGCAAGCTTGGTAGTCTCATCAGCTACGATGTATAAACCTTCTGAAGATGCGTTAATCTGGTCAATCGATGGTGCAAGGCCTGCTTCGACAATTGCGTTTGGATTAACCGGCATAGCGCCACCGTTTGAAAAAATTGCAATTGCATTTAATAGAAAGCCTAATCCAAGTATAAGAATGGCAAAATTTTTACGATTTAGATAAACAAAAATAAATAGCAATAAATATTGAATAGAATAAATAATAATAGTTATAAGTCCGCGCTCTAAAATTCCTTTTCTAACAAGTGTAAATAAAATTACTTCCACTAAGAATGAAGCAAATGCGATGTAAATGCCCTTAAGATTTGAAACGTCCATGTTTCTTAAATCACCTTTTAAAAGATAACCTATGATTATTCCAAGAATCACTGAAAAAAGCATCGTAGTCATAATTTAACCTCTTTCTAAGCATGGATTGTTTTTTTCGCAAACTTTAAGGAACGTATCGACAATAAGTGGATGAAATTGTGTTCCTCTGTTTTTAATAAGTTCTGAATGTATCTCATCCCATGTTAATGCCTCTCTGTAGATTCTGTTTGTAGCCATGGCATCAACAGCATCGGCAAGTTGAAGTATGTAAACATCAAGGCTTAATTCATCTCCACCCTTTTTATCCGGATAGCCTGTCCCATCGTATTTTTCATGGTGGTGCCTAACTATTTCAGGTATATTTCCAAGGTCCTTAATGTCTGTAACTATGTTATAGCCTATTACAGGATGAGTTTTGATTATGTTATATTCCTCGTCAGTAAGTTTTCCCTGTTTATTTAAAATGGAATCGCTGATTCCAATTTTTCCTATATCATGTAAATAGGAAGCAAGTATAAGTTCTTCAATCTTGCTCTCGCTAAACTTAAGTTCCCTTGCAATCAATTCAACATATTTTGCGACATTTCTTGAATGACCTTCAGTATACTTGTCTCTTGATTCCAACGCGTGCATCAGCGCTTCAACAGTCTGCATATACTTTGATTTTGATTCTATGTAAAGTATGAATGAGTAACGGGCAAATAAAACAAGTATCATGACGACGATTATACCAATTAAATTGTTAGTTTTATAGAGGTAAGCAAGTAAATATCCTAAAGGTGCCATAGAAACAATGTTTAAAAAACCAAAATTAATATGTGATTTTAGAATTAATAAAAAATTGTCATTAGTTAAAATCATAATTAATATTGAAATTATTGACGAATTCACAAATAAAAAAACAATAATAGAAACTAAAAATTGTAGGCCTTCAGTCAAATGAAGATTATTTTTAAAAAAATTAGAAATATATAATGTAGAAATCGAAGTAAAATATGTAGAAATAGCATAATTTGATACGTTGAATAGTAGCTTATAAGGTGGAATATTAAATAAATGGTTAATTTTACCATCAGATTTATACATCCTAAATAACACACCCATACTAATTATAACCATTGACCAGAAAGTGTTAAATATGCTAACAACAGCTATTGCTATAGCAAAAGTTGTACTTACTAAAATATTTTTATATTCAACAGGTAAAGAATCCGATATAATTGCTAATAAAGAGAAAATAATAATACCATCAATGTTAATTGATGTAAATGTATTCACTTTAGCAGCAGAATAAAATAAACATATAGCTATTAAATAGATTAAAAACAAATACGAATAAAGTTTAAAATTATCTTTTCTCATAAAAATCCTCCTCTTCTAAGGCCGATTATAAAAACTTATTTCCATGAAAATATTGAACCACCAGCTATTGCTAATGTTAATAGAGCCATTAATGCAGGCCATATTTTCTTCATATCTGATAACCCCCTTTGCGCTTCGGCTAACAGGGCTCCGCTAATGCCTGTTGCGTTGCTCCGCTAAGAGGAAATGGAAAATAAAATATAATCGGCCTTATCCACACCACTATGCAGTTATCTTATCAATTCGTCTGTTGATTGCGTCGAGTGTTGCTCTGGCGATGGCTTCGTTTAAATCCTTTCTGACAACTGCTGAACCAACAAGTGCTTCTTCATGTCCGCCAACGAGGGAATTAACTATTACAGTGACTACAGAAACGGTGTTTGTAGTGTTGACGATGACATCCTGCACATCAAAGAGGAATTCTTGTCCAATAATTTTCTCTACTCCCTGCAAAGTTGCCTGTGCAATGAGTTTTTTTCTGTTTGCCTGCGTGTTTATTCCAACACCATCTATTGTATATTCGTTATTATCATATAATAGATTTACATTGTATTCGATTGTATTCAAAAGAGTTTTAACTGCAACGCTATGTAGTTTGATTCTCTTTGTGCTCATCATATCCTCAGATTGAATTACTGCGATGCTTATCTTATTTTTATCTATTCTAAAATCATACTTTGCCATCAAAGTAGATTCAATATCCCTAACTATTTGTTTTGGTGACCTTGAACTGTTGGCTATTATATGTATCTCAACAATTTCATTGTTCTCCGATACTACCTTTGAATTGATTACTCCTTCAATTTTATTTATAGTATCCTGAACGACTTGAAAGTCCATAAATTTTCCCCCCACCTCGACTTTTATAACTATATTAGCATACTTTTTATTACAACTCAACGGATAATAACAAAAACACCCCAAAAATTTGGAGTGTTATTTCGACAATTTATTATATGCAGATAAAGTTTCAACAGCAGTTCGTTTCCAGCAATAGAAGGAACTTTGAAATAATCCCTTTAAAGCCATTTCATTATATAAAGCATCATCTTCTACTAGCATAAGCATTTTTTCAGCTATTGAATATTCATCATATGGATTAATATAAAGAGCTCCGCTCTTTAAAACCTCCGGGATTGAAGTGGCATTAGATGCAACGACTGGTGTTCCACAGGCCATAGCCTCTAAAGGAGGAAGCCCAAAACCCTCGTAGAAAGAAGGATATACAAGCATCTTTGCAGCGTTATAGAAAATTGGCAGTTCCTCAACTTCTATAAATCCGGGGAATACAACATCGTTTTTTAATCCAAGACTTAATGCAAGGTCACGATAATCAAAATAAGAACGCCCTTTTTTGCCAAGGATAACAAGCTTAATATTGCCAATTTTATTTTTTATCAGGCTATAGGCCTTAATTAACCCTTTGATATTCTTCCGTGGGCTGAATCCACCAACATAAAGGATGAAATCTTCATCAATACAATATTTTTTTCTTATAAATTCTTTGCAGTATTTTTTGTTTAACGGGAAATATATATCCTCAGCTGCAAGATAAGTCACAAATATTTTTTCTTCGGGATAATTTAAAGTTTTTGCAATATCCATTTTAGAATACTCAGATACGGTTATGATGCCATCGCATAATGGAAGGATTTTTGGAATTTCCTCAAGATAAATCTTTAAATATTGAGGCCCAACAGTTTCTGGCATCTTATATGGAATCACATCATGAAGGGTTATTACAAATTTGCAGTTTTTTTCATAGGGAAGTCCTATTCCATTTTGAGGAACATGATAAATCTCAATGCCGGTGTCAGTTAATATGTTTGGAACATCGACCTGTTCCCAGAAAGTTTCTTTTTCACACTTATCGATTTGCTTGACATTAAAATTATCGTCAAATATTATATCGAAATTCTCACTTGGAAGAAAAACTAAGTAATCATTATTCTTATCCATTATTGAGATGTTTTTAATTAGCTGATATGTGTAAGTTCCAATACCTGTTCCTCTATACCATATGGCAGCTCTTGCATCAAATCCTATCTTCATAGCATCACCTAAACAATTTCTCATATTATAATATGGAATTTAGTCAATGTGTGTGAAGGCAAAAGTAAAAAAAGTCAAAAAGTCAAGAGGCTGGCATTCATATTATAGGGATGTTTGACATAAAAATTAATAGGGGGTGGAAAGATGGTTAGGGAAACAGAAATATCAACACAGTTTGGATTTGAAATAAGAGATATGATTCCACAAAGAGGAGTGTATCTAATTAAGACAAATAAGGGGAACAAATGCTTAAAAAAAGTTAATTATGGTCCACACAAGCTTATGTATATTTATAAGGCTAAGGAGCATATCATTAGCAATGGATTTGAAAAGATTGATAGAAACGAGCTAAGCCTCAAAGGACTTCCATACGCCCTTGTAAATGAAGACATTTATGTTGTGACGCAATGGATTGATGGAAGGGAATGCGACTTTAAGAACGAAACGGATTTAAAGCTTGCAGCAGAAGTTCTAGCAAAATTCCACAATGCAGCAAGAAATTTTACTCCTGAGGATAATTTAAAGGCAAGAAATGATATTGGAAAACTCCCTTTCACATTTGAGAAAAGGCTTATGACTCTTAATAAAATGAGGGACTTAGCAAGAAAGAACAAAAAAAAGACTGATTTTGATTTACTCTATCTTGAAAATGTAGATTTTTACATTGAACTTGCAAAAAAGGCATTAAAATTTCTTGATATAGATTGCTATAATAGGGTTTGTCAGAGGGATATTCAGGATAAGGTATTATGCCATCATGATTTTACCTATCACAATATTTTAATTAAGGATAATGGGGATGTGTATATCGTCGATTTTGACTATTGCAAAGAAGAAATACAAATATATGATGTTGCAACTTTAATGATTAAATCTCTTAAACGGTTAGATTGGGACAAGAGCAAAGCAAAATTAATACTTGATAGTTACAACGATTTAAAGCCCATAACAAGGGATGAATTAAACGTGCTTAAGGCTCTTTTGATGTTCCCGCAAAGATTTTGGAGGCTTGCGAACAGATATTATTATAAAGAGCCGGGTTGGAGTGAGGCAAGCTTCATGAAAAAGATGCGGGAAATACTCGAAGAAAAAGAAAACTACCTGAATTTCATTGAGGGTTTGGATATAATTTAAACTAATTCCAGCATTGCTGGAATTTTTTATCCTCTTTTTTAATGGCAAAATGTCCCGAACCACATATTATAATACTATAGTAATTGTAAAGGTGAAGCTATGAGTTTAAAAGTGGGGGATATAGTGGCAAGAAAATCCTATGGGGGAGATGTATATTTTAAAATAATGCAAATCATTACAAAGTCCGATGGGAAGCGAACCTATGTTTTAAAGGGAATAGAATTAAGAATTGTAGCCGATGCTCCTGAGGAGGATCTTATGCAGATAGACTCAAGAAAACTAAACGAATATGATGAAGTATTCAATAAAAAGGTAAATGCAAAAATTAAGAAGATTATACTGAGCAGAAAGAGCCCGTTTCATGGCAAAAGATTCGAAGGCAAAGAAAAAGAATTTTCGCAGGGAGGACGGTCGGGAAGAGTATTGCACATAGATGGAGACGAGGAATACATGAATATATGCCTTAAGGGATATAAGCAGCTTGGAATTAATGTAATAGTAAAATATGTTCCAGAGGTGCAGCAGTCCGATATTATTTTGCAGTTATTAAAAGAATATAAGCCAGATATACTGGTTTTAACAGGTCACGACAGCATTGTAAAGGGGGCGAAGAATTTACAGGACATAAATAATTATAGAAACTCGAGGTTTTTTGTAGAAGCAGTTAAAAAAGCAAGAGAGTATGAACCGGGCTACGATGATTTAGTTATATTTGCAGGAGCTTGCCAATCCTATTATGAAGCGCTTTTAGATGCTGGGGCTAATTTTGCAAGCTCCCCAGGGAGAGTTTTAATACATGCGATGGACCCGGTATTCGTATGTGAAAAGATAGCATTTTCTAGCATTAGTAAATTTCTATCACCAAATGAGGTTTTACAAAACACAATAACCGGAGATAAGGGCATTGGAGGGCTTGAAACCAGGGGTAAATACAGGGAATGCTCCCATAAGGTCTAAAGAGGTGGGAGTATGGATGATTTAAGGCTTTTATTAAATGGGAAATACATCGAACTTGAAATGGCTGTGCTTTATCATTTGTCAAGCTTTCAAGAGTTTTTTGAACTAGAAATAGAAACTTTAAAGGCAATTTCGGTATTGTTAAGAAGCAAACTTTGCCGTGGAATAAGAAATTTAATAGAGAATGAAAAAGTCAATGTTGAGTTAGACGAAAATAATTATATAAATCTAAATACAAAGTTAAAAGAAAAAATAAATAAAGCGGTTAGTGAAACTGAAGGTTTAATAGTTAAATATAACAATAAGATAATCGACTTTTATTATACTATGAACTGTTCTGGAGGAACAGCAAATTCTGAAGATGTTTTAGGAGTAAATATCCCCTATTTGAGAAGGGTTTTATGCAATAAATGCCCAAGGACTAAAAGGGAAGTTGAATTTGAAATTAAAGATATAGAAAATAAGTTAGGAATGCTTAATGGAAATTATAAAAATGAGATACCTAACTTTATGGAAAATGTTGAAAGGGATGAAACAGGAAGAATTATTAATTTAGATATAAGAACAAATAAGACATCTGGAAAGGAATTTGCTGAAAGGATGAATTTAAAAAGCAATAGAATCTATTTTATGCAAAAAAGCATCTCAATAAAAGAGATAGGAGATGGAATGGGGCTTGGTATATGTATACAAGGGGCAAACAATTTAGCAAAGGAGGGCTGTAAGTTTAATGAGCTTATAAAGTATTATTTTACTGGGGTTGAGATAATTAGATTAGATAAAGAATATATTTTAAACAATTTATATGATAAAAAAATTGTGATTGATGCAGGACATGGTGGAAGCGATTTTGGCAAGGTCAATGATAGTTTGATTGAAAAGGATATAAATTTAAAAATAGCACTTAAGCTTAAATATTTATTAGAATCTAAGGGTTGTATTATAATCTTAACAAGAGAAAAGGATGAGTATTTATCCCTGCTTGATAGGGTAAATATCATTAACAAAGAAAGACCAAACTTTTTTATTTCAATTCACCAGAACAGTTTCATAAACGACACAGTAAATGGTGCTGAATGCTACTGTTTTAAGGACGACGATTTAGCTTTAGAACTTTCCAAAGAAATACTTGAGAAGTTGAAAAATAAAGCGGGCATAAAAAACAGGGGAGTTAGAGTAGGTGACTATTATATATTAAGGGAAGGAAGAGTAAGCGGAATTGTATTGGAATGCTTATACTTAACGGGAAATGTCGATAGAGAAAAATACGATGAAGAGGGACTTGAAAAGATTGCTAAGGCTGTTTTTGAAGGTATTTGTGAATATTATGACGTAAGGGTATGATAAAAAACTTGTCAAATATGGGATAAGCCTATAAAATGAAGATAAACTTAAAAACAAAGAAATATTTAATTCTGATTAAAAAATAATATAAAAATATATTTTCTTGTGATATTGACAATATTAAAAAAAGTTGATAAAATATTTAACTTGCTATTGACGAAACACCCAATTTAGTGTAAAATAGTGTAGTGGAAAGAGGGTGTTTCTTATGAGAGGAAAAGAACAATTAAGTGCCATCAAAAAAGATATAGATGAGCATGTTGGTGAAAAAGTCGTTGTTAAGGCAAACAGCGGACGAAAAAAATTCACAGTTAAAGAAGGCATCCTTGAAAAGACTTATCCAAATATATTCATAGTAAGAGTTGAAGGAAATGACAATACAACACGAACTATATCATACAGTTATTCTGACATTTTGACGCAAACAGTTCAAATAATATTCAAACCAAAAAGCGTTGCAATGTGAAAATCCTGTTTTCAGGGTTTTCTTTTTTTATGCAAAAAAAACTTAAACTTAAGTGCCAGGCACTTAAGTTTAAGTTTTTAGGGGTTATGGGTTTGGCAGCTATTTTTAGGGGGATAAACAAAGGTTATCAACAAGTTATTATTATAAAGCAAATAAAAAATGTGTCAACATTTTGAAATAAAAAAGTAATATTTTTAATATTTGAAATATATATTATATTAGGTAAATTCGGGTGGGAGGGATTAAATTGTCCATAGAATATGTAAAGGATTTGATAAATTACGAAGAACTTTGTGGGGAAGGGCAAACACAGACGATGGTTCCTGCTGATTTAGTTTTATCAGAGAGGGACCCAGATGTTTATAAGGTTTTGTCCTGTGATGGAGATGTTTATATTTTATCAAAAGAGGTAGTTGAAGAAAGAATAATTGTAGAAGGAAAGGTAGTTTTTAAAGTTTACTACACTGCAAATGATGAAAATAAAAGGATTTATAAGGCAGAAGTTACTTCTAGCTTCACACACAATATTCAAGTCCCTGGCGCAATACACGACATGGGATGCAATGTGAAAGCTAAAATTGAACATATGGAGTATCAGATTTCAACAAACAAAAAAATTAAGTTGAGCGCAGTTATTAATTTGGAAGGTGTTGTTACAAATAAAAAGACAGTAGAAACTATCGTAGATATTAAAGGGCAGGATGTCCAAATCCTTAAGGATAGCTGCAGCATGGATGAATATGTAGCTGAGGCGGCAGAGCAGACAGTTGTAAAAGCACAGATTGATACTGTCCAGGATAAAGAAATAGCAGGAATTATAAAGAGCTATGTTTTTGTTTATAAGAAGGATGTTCAGGTATTAGATGGGAAGGTTCTTTTAAACGCTACTGCAAGGGCAAGGGTTTTAGTGGAAGGGAATAACGAATATTTTGCTCTTGAGCAGGATATTCCATTCAGCAGCGAAATTGAGATTCCAGAAGCTAAGCCTAATATGAAAGTTGATGTTAGGTGCAATGTTACGGATATATATACAGATATTGTTGAAAATGAATTGGGAGAAAGAAAAGCATTGTCAGTTCAGGCAACAATTGAGGTTAATGTTAAGGTATATGCTGAAAGGCATATTCAAAGTATTATCGATGCATATTCATCAAACTCAAGATATGAATTTGAAAAACAAAATGTCAGGTGGATTGGCTTTTATGCAGAGGCGGTTGATAATCAAGTATTAAAGGAGAGGCTGCAACTTCCAGATGATAGCGAAGCTATAGTTGATGTCAAATTTGTTGAAGCAGTGCCTGACGTTACTGAAGTTAAGGCAGTTGAGGATAAGGTTGTTTGTGAAGGCGTTTTAAGATGTGCTATGATTTATACAAAGGCAAACGAAGAAGCAGAACTTGAAGGATATGAAGATGAAATTCCATTTAAGTTTTCAGTTGATATGCCTGGTGCGAAGATTGATATGATGCCTAGGGTTTCTGTGAAACTTGAAAGCTTAAGTTTTGAAAAATTTGGAGAAAGAGAAGTAAATATTAAGGCTGGACTTGTTTGTATGGCTAAACTTTATAAGAAGCAGATGGCAGAAATATTAAAGGCAGTTGTTGAAATAGATATTTCAGAAACTTTAAAGAACATGCCAAGCCTAGTAATCTATACTGTTCAGCCGCATGATACACTATGGAAAATTGCAAAGAAATACTGCACTAAGGTGGAGGATATTGTAAAGCTTAACGATATTGATAATCCAGACTATATTGAACCAGGAATGAAACTTATAATTCCTAAAAAGACGTTTATGAGGTAAAAAAGAACATTATATAATTAAAATCCCATGAATGATTTTAGGCATATTGCAAATCATTCATGGGATTTTATAGTTTCTTACGAAAAAAATTACCCTAAATCATGAGATTGGCTATTTTATTGAAATTAACTGTAAAATATTGTATAATAAAATTTGAAACTTTTAAAAGGGTGATGATATGGATAAGGTTATGATTAGATGTCCTGCAAAGATAAATTTATCCCTTGATGTGGTTGGAAAGAGGGAGGATGGTTATCACCTTTTAAGGATGATAAACCAGAGCGTATCGTTATATGATTATATAACCGTAGAAAAAACAGATAGCAAAATCGTTTTAACGGCTAATAAAAATGATATCCCTCTAGATGAGTCCAACACTTGCTATAAGGCTGCGAAACTAATAATTAACAGGTTTAATTTAAAGGGCGGGGTGAGGATACATATTGAAAAGAATATTCCACATGGAGCAGGGCTTGGAGGAGGCAGCAGCGATGCTGCAGGTGTAATAAAGGCGATGAACCAAATTTTTGAGTTGAAAATGAGTTTGGATAATATGATGGACATAGGAGTTAAAATTGGTGCGGATCTTCCTTATTGCATTGTTAATAGAACAAGCCTTGCAGAGGGCATAGGTGAAAGAATAACACCTCTTGAACCAATTGAAAATTTCAATATAGTTATTGCAAAACCTAATGTAGCAGTTTCAACTAAGGAAGTTTATATGAATTTAAAACTTGATGAGGTATCTAAAAGGCCTGATATAGATAGATTAATTGAATATATAAAAAGAAGAGATTATAAAAGTTTAGCAAGTAATATGGTAAATGTTCTGGAAACAGTAACAATAAGGGAGTATCCAGTTATTGGAGAAGTAAAAAATATAATGCATGAATTTGATGCTTTAGGAAGTATTATGACAGGAAGTGGTTCAGCGGTATTTGGAATTTTTGAAAATGAAGAAAGGGCTGAGGTGTGCTATAATAGATTAAGGGATTACTTAAAGGAAGTTTATTTGGTTAAAACGGTAAATGAAGGGGTGTAAGAAATGGTTAATGCTTTGATTCTTGCAGGGGATAGGGGAGAGGAAGGATATTCAAAGGCTCTGCTAAAAATAAAGGGAAAATTTATGGTTGAATATCTTATAGATGCACTGAAGGCTTCTGGAACTATAAAAAACATTTATGTTGCCGGCGATGAAGTATTAAGGGAAATGATTAAAAATCTATATGACGGTTATATACTTTCAGATGGTGAGATGCTGGAGAATATTAAAAAGAGCATTAAGGAGATTGCTGATTATGAAACCCCTGTTTTGATTTGCACTGCAGATATACCGCTTGTAAGCGGAGAGGCAATTAAGGATTTTGTTGCTGAATGTGAAAATAAGAGTATAGACTTAGGATATCCGATAATCGACAAGATATTAAATGACGAAAAATACCCTGATGTTAAAAGGACCTATGTTAAACTTAAGGAAGGAACTTTTACAGGCGGAAATTTAATATATTTAAATCCAAATGTTATTGAACGTGCAACAGAAAAGGCTGCGGAGCTTATTGCATATAGAAAAAACCCGCTCAAGATGGGAAAGGTTCTAGGTATTTCATTTCTAATAAGGCTTGCACTTGGAATGCTGAGCCTTGAATCAGTCGAGAAAAAGATATGCGATATGTTCGACGTCAAGGGTAAAGCGATTTTAACAAAATACCCTGAGATAGGAAATGATGTTGATAAAATTGAAGATATAGAATTTGTAAATAGATATTTATAAAAAGCTACCTCTTAAGAGGTAGCTTTTTTGTATAGTTTTTTAAAAGAAAGAAAAACTAATAAAAGGAGTTGATGCTATGCAAGAGATTGTTAATTTTATTAAGGATAACTTTGATTTTAATGTTTTTATACTTTTTTTAATCACAAGCTATTTTTTATATATGGACAGCGTTGATTATAAAAATAAAAATTTAGAGAAGGAAAGAAAATTCTCTAAATTTTTTGCAATTTTTTATGTTGTTATTTCATTTATTTTATACTTGGCAACTAAAATATTGCCGTCCTAATTTTTGATGGGAGAGATAAATATGCTAAAGAGAAAAAAGGAGATTTATTATACATATACGCCCGAGAACAAGACTAAGATAAGCAAGAGCCTTGAGGAAAATGTGGCTCTTATAAAGACTATGCTAAAGGATTGTAATGATATAGTTTTTAGGGAATTTGAAGTTGGTGGAGACAATGGAGTCAAGATGTTTTTGTTTTACGTTGACGGAATGGCAGATAAGCTTTTGCTTGATGAATTCGTGTTAATACCCTTGATGATTAAATCAAGGGAAGTTTTACCTGATTTCAATGCCGTTAAACACAAACTATTTGAAGTTTCTAAGGATAATGCAATGACGGTAACTGATTTTAAAGAAGTGGAAATAATTGAAGAGCTTGTTTTGAATGTTTTGAGCGGTGAGACCGGCCTTTTGATTGATTATACAGATAGAGCTCTTGTAATCGCAACAAAGGCATGGCCAGCAAGAAGCGTTGCAGAACCATCTGCTGAAACTATAATAAGAGGGCCCAGGGATGGATTTACAGAAACGATGAGAGTTAATACTGCGCTAGTAAGAAGAAGAATCAGGGACCCACGATTTAAAATTGTGCAAAAGAAGCTTGGAGAAAGGTCGCAAACGGATATTGCAATAATGTATATAGAAGATATTGTGGATAAGAGGGTATTAGACGAGTTAAATAAGAAATTGGGAAAAATCAGCATAGATACAATTATGGATAGCGGATATTTAGAGCAACTGCTTGAAGATAAAGTTTTTTCGATATTCCCTCAAGCACAAACAACAGAAAGACCAGATGTTGTTGCTGCAGCAGTATATGAGGGAAGGGTGGGAATTTTAGTAGATAATTCCCCCTTTGCATTAATAGTTCCTGTCACTATAAATGCATTCCTTCAATCTGCAGAAGATTATTACAGTAGGTCAATAATTGCTACATTTGTAAGATTCATTAGGGTGCTTGCTGGTGGACTTTCTATACTTTCACCTGCACTTTATATAGCAATTACAAGTTTTCACCCGCAGATTATTCCATCTAAGCTTGCTCTTTCAATTGCAGCTACGAGAGAAGGGGTTCCTTTTCCAGCATTTATAGAAGCTATCATAATGGAGATTACATTTGAACTTTTAAGGGAGGCGGGTATTAGACTACCAAGGCCGATAGGTTCTACTATTGGAATAGTAGGTGGTCTTGTCATAGGTCAGGCAGCAGTTTCAGCAGGCATTGTAAGTCCCATTATGGTAATTGTGGTTGCAATTACTGCAATTGCAAGTTTTTCAATTACAAATTATGAGCTTGCAACAGCGCTTAGGCTTTTAAGATTTATATTTATGATTGGGGCATCGATATACGGGCTATATGGAATATCTCTTTGCTACATAGGCACTTTGATATATTTGGTAAACCTAAAATCCTTTGGGACACCGTATCTTGCACCTTTGGCACCGCTTTATTTAGAAGATATGGTTGATAGTGCATTAAAATTTCCTATTAAGTATATAAAGAAAAGGCCGAGGATGTATGATCCGCAGGATATAATAAGGCAAGGTGATGAAAATGGTTCCCAATGATGACAAAATATCAAGTTTTCAACTTGGGTTGTTAATTTTTCTAACTCCTATAGGAGTTGGCATTTTTACGCTTCCAGCTGTTTTAGCAAAGGATGTAGAGAACAATGGATGGTTTGTTCTAATTCTTGGAGGTTTAATAAATATTTTATTTTTATTTTTTATATCTGAAGTAGGCAAGAAATATGCTGAATTGGGATTAGTTGAAACATTAAGGACATTATTTGGAAAATTTATAGGAACTTTAATGGCATTGCCTATATTTTTATTTTACTTTCTTTTTACTGCGATTGAGATAAGGATGTTTGGTGAAACAACAAAGATGTATCTATTGTTTAACACACCACTTGAGTTTATTATGATTCCAATTTTTATTGTTGCATATTTGCTTGTAAGAATGGGAATAGAGCAAATTGCAAGATTTTTTGAAGCAATATTTTACTTAACAGTTTTAACATTTGTTTTTTTGTTTTTGCTTGTGGTTCCCAAGAGTGATTATAGCAATTTGCTCCCTGTTTTGAGGGTTGAACCATTAAAGATTCTAAAGGGGATTAGTGATAGCCTTTTTTCATATGCAGGCTTTGAGATTTTGTTTTTTCTTTTTCCTTTTATTCGAAAACCTGAAAAGGCTTTTAAAAGTTCTATGATAGGAATGATTTTTATCATATTTATATATATATTTATTGTAATTCATTGTTATGCAAGATTTGGGGCAGAATATACCAAAACGCTTTTATATCCTACTTTATCTTTAGTCAAAGCTTCAGATGTTCCCGGCGCCTTTTTAGAAGGAATTGAAGGGCTTTTGTTTTCACTTTGGATTATACTTATTTTTACGACTATCGTAACTTATGTTTTTGGATACATGATAGTTGGAGGGGATTTGATAAAACATAGGGAAAAGAAACATATAGCAATAATGATTATGCCGATTATATATATAATATCTTTGATACCAGATAGTATTGCAGATATTGTTGACCTTAGTGATAAAATGGTGCTTTATCTTGGATATTACACATTGTTTTTTATTCCAATTGTAATGTATATCGCTTCCTTGATTAAGGGGGTGAGAAAAGCATGAAGAAAGGTATGATTATTGGGGTGCTTTTAAGTTTGATGGTTATATCCGGGTGTTGGGATAAAATAGAGATAGAAGATAGATTGTTTGTTTATGCCATTGCAATAGATGAAATAAAACAAGATGCTCATACCCAGATAGAAAAACCATTCTATGAATTTCAAAATCAGAACTTAGAGGTTATTTTCATTGCCCCTAATCCATCAAAAATTGTTTCAGGCGCTCCAAAAGGTTTTGAAGAAATTAAAATTAAGGCGCAAAATTTACCTGAGGCCATAGGAATGGTTAGTAAAAAGCAAAACAGAAAACTTTTTTTTGGGCATACAAAATTAATAATCATTGGAGAAAATCTTCTAAAGGATAAAGATAAGTTAAGCGAC
This sequence comes from Caloramator mitchellensis, assembly GCF_001440545.1. NCBI lineage: Bacteria > Bacillati > Bacillota > Clostridia > Eubacteriales > Clostridiaceae > Caloramator > Caloramator mitchellensis. The sequence goes on along the minus strand of NZ_LKHP01000002.1, from coordinate 260,825 downwards.
TTTTTAGATTGGCTTGATAGGGAGCCTCTAAAAAACAGGTCCTCCTTTATTGTTGCGACTAAGGATATAGAGAATATTCCTGAGGTAACACCGAAACTAGAAAAGTTAGTAGCACCATATATCATAGGAATAATAGAAAATCAGTCAAGGGTTGCTACTATGATTAATGTTAGTTTAAGTGAATTTATATCAGACATAAAGATAAGCGGCGCGTCAATGTTGCCTATTGTAGAAAAGCAAAGTGATGAAATTACTATAAAAGATGTCGCACTGCTTAAGGATGGTAAGATGTTTGGAACAATAAGTGACAGATATTTGAGAGGATATTCAATTATAACAAACAAATTAAAAACAGGAAGAAAACTTTTTAAGTATAAGGATAAAATTTTATCATATCATTTAACAAGTTCAGCATGTGATTTAAATTTAAAAGAAAAAGATGATAAATTGCAATATAATGTAAAAATTGAGCTTGAAGGTGATATAGAGGAGTTTTTATTTAATGAGGATTTGTTAAAACCTGATGTTATTAAGGAGCTAAAAAAATCTATAGAAGAGCAAGTTGAACTTGAGATGAAGGAAGTTGTTAGATTTTTTCAGCAGGATATAGGATATGATTACCTTGAATTAAAGGATTGGACAAAAAAACACAAGTATAAATTATATAAAAAATACGAAAAGGATTGGGATAGAGCTTTTAAAAATGCAGAATTTGAGTTTGAAATTGAAACGTTTATTAGAAGAATTGGGGTTGTAAGGTGAATAAAATTCTAAAAAGTGGGAATGATAATAGCTAAGATTAGTAAAGGGGGACAAATTATGAAAAGGATATTGATGTTTATCTTAGCTGTTATCATTTTTGTTATGTTCTTGGGGATTGATACTTATAAAAACAATGGTTTTGATGAGAATCTAATTAGATTCCACGTTATTGCAAACAGCGACAGCCTAGAGGACCAAACTGTTAAGTTGAAAGTTAGGGATGAAGTTTTAAGGCAGGTTTCTCCATTGTTGACTAATGCAAAAGATTTTAATAAGTCTTATAAAATTATAGACGAAAGTATTGATTTAATTGAAGAGACTGCCAATAAGGTTTTAGTCCAGAATGGATTTAATTATAGGGCAAGGGCATATTTGGGACATTATAGTTTCCCTGTAAAAAAATATGGGGATGTAACTTTGCCTCCAGGAGAATACACAGCGCTAAGAGTGGTTTTAGGAAAGGGAGAAGGGAAAAATTGGTGGTGCGTAATGTTTCCCCCTTTGTGCTTTATAGATATTACAAGAGGCAAGGTGGATAAAAAGAGTGAAGAGATGTTAAAAAGAGCGCTTGAGGATGCAAGCATAGAGACATTTAATAAGCCGAATAAGATTCAACTAAAATTTAAAGGTGCTGAAGTTTTTTCAAGAGCAATCGAGAGGATTAAAGGTTCTGCAAGAAAATAAAATAGCTGTCTTAAATAGTGATTTTTGTATTACTATTTGAGACAGCTTTGAATTTTGCTAGCGGCTTGATAAATCAATCAATAATTTTGCAATATCTTCAACAGCATTTGGTTTTGCTTTTTCACTTGCCATTTCTTTCATGTGGGTCAACCGTTTGGAGCTTCCTAAAAGTTGCTTTAGTGTTATTGTAATGTTTTCAGGTCTTTTTGAATAAGCAGCAATTCCGCAATTTAAGAGGTATTCTGCGTTTTTTTCTTCCTGCCCAGGAATTGGCGATATTAATAACATTGGTAAATTTTTAATTAGAGCTTCTGTAATTGTAAGGCCACCAGGTTTTGTTATTATTAAATCTGAAGCTGACATAAGTAAGTTTATTTCATCTGTATATCCGAATATCTTTGTTTTCTTATTGCATATATTTGATAAGTTTAGCAGCTGATTTTTGAGCCTTGCGTTGTATCCTGCAACTGCTATTATTTGAATGTCTAGGGTGCTATATATCAATGATTCAAAAACGCTTTTAATATTTCCTATACCAAGTCCACCTCCCATAATAAGGATGGTGGTTTTGTCTTCAAGCCCGAGCAAATCCCTCGCCTTATTCTTTTCAATTGCTTGAGCAAAGTCGTTGCAAATGGGTATTCCAAGTGGATGAATAGATTCGCTTGGGACTCCAAGGTTTATAAGGTCGTCTATGAAATCCTCGTGGGGTATTATATAGGCATCAATATAATCCTGAAACCAAAATGGATGTGGTGCATAATCGGTTAGGATTGCGGCTGTTTTTATTTCTGTTTTACCCTTCTTTTTTAGTATAGACATTATCTCAATGGGGAACGGATGAGTGCATAGAACTAAATCAGGGTTTATTTCCTCCAATAGGCTTTTAAATTTAATTGAAAATATATCGTGAATTAGATTGGAAATGGCTGAAACAGCATCCTCGTTTTCGGAAAAATAATAAAGTTTTCCGTATAGCTTAGGGGTTTTTTTGAGGGATTTTAAATATCCGCCAACTATTAGTTTATCAACAATTGGATTTATATATTTCAGGGTATCTACTATCTCAAATTCAATATTTGGATTGTTCTCGGCATAGTATTTTTTTAATGCTTCGGCTGCTTTTTGATGGCCTTTTCCCGCTGAAACGGTTAGGGCAAGTATTTTCATCATTATCACCTCAAAGTCATTATATAACCTTTTTTTGATTTAGTCATTCGTTATTACAATAGCTTAACATATATTTCAAAAAATCTTTAAAACCATACATATTATTGAAAATTATGTAAAAAATATCTATTAGAATTGTTGTCTGGAGGGATAATATGAAGAGGGTAGTTCAAATGGTTCTTCCGCTTTTAATAGTATTTTTTATTATTCAAATTTTAATTCAATATAATTCATCTGTTTCAGCAGCTGCATATAAATTGGGTTCAAAGGGTGATATGGTTAGTAAGATTGAAACAAAATTAAAAAGCCTTGGGTATTTTAAGGGAACGCCTGATAATTACTTTGGAAGTGATACAAAGGAGGCAGTAATAAAGTTTCAAAAGGCAAGAGGTTTAAAGGTGGATGGAGTAGTTGGTTCAGCTACTTTAAATGCCTTGGGAATAAGCACATCCAATAATACTGCTTCAAGGGGAAATAAAATACAAAGGTCTGATGTAAGCCTTTTAGGAAGAATTATAAACGGTGAAGGAAGAGGCGAGCCATATATTGGGCAGGTTGCGATTGGGGCTGTAATAGTTAACAGAACAAGGGACCCAAGATTTCCTAAGACTATCGCAGGTGTAATTTATCAGCCAGGTGCTTTTACTGCTATTGCAGATGGGCAAATAAATGCAAAATTGGAGCCAATGCCACAAAAGGCGGCTAATGATGCTTTAAATGGTTGGGACCCGTCAGGTGGGGCGATATATTATTATAACCCTGCTAAGACGACAAATAAGTGGATTTGGTCTAGGCCAATTATAAAAAAGATAGGTAAACACGTATTTTGTAAATAGGAGGTGCAGGTATGTTTAATAAAAGGTCTTTTCTTGCAATCGTAGTTTCTATAATAGTTGTTGGAACATCTACATATAGTTTTTTGCTTTATCTCGATAGAAAGGAATATAGAAATTATCTGCAGGCACAATATCAAAGAAGTTTATACGATTTGATTTCAAATGTCGATGGTATTCAGGTATCCCTATCGAAAGCCCAGGTCACTGCAACGCCCAAACAGGCTCTTATATTGTTTGGGGATATATGGAGGCAGGCAAGTATTGCTCAGGATAAATTAAATTCTCTCCCAATTTCTCACCAGGCAATAGGCCAGACTACAAAGTTCTTAACTCAGGTTGGTGATTTTTGTTATTCTTTATTAAAGACTGTAAACTCAGGGCAAAGTTTGACTGAAGCAGACATGAATACTGTTGAAAAGCTTACGGATTTTGCTGGATACCTAAATGTTCAGCTTCATGAACTTGAAAGAGAAATAAGCGCTGGAAATATCGACTGGACTGAAATTAAGGACCAGGGTTCATCCACGTTTAATAGGAATCTTGCTGAAACTGTAGATGTGAAATTTGAGAGGATTGCAAAGGAGCTTCAGGAATATCCTACGCTTATTTACGATGGTCCTTTTGCTGAAAATGTGTTAAATATTAAGCCTAGGGTTTTAAAGGAGAAGGAAGTAAGCCTTGATGAGGCTAAGAAAATAGCAGCAGATATTATTGGAAAAGAAAGAGTAGCTTCAATTTCGCAGTATAGCGACAAAACAAGCGATAAGGTCCCAACATATGCTCTTTCTGTTAAGGTTAGAGGAAGAAAAGATGGAGATATAAATATAGATATTAGTAAAAATGGCGGACATCTTGTTTATATGCTTGATTCAAGAAGCGTTGGGAAGGAAACAATAAAAATAAAAAAGGCAGTCGATATAGGTATAAAATTTTTAGAAAAACATGGCTATAAATCCATGATTCCTACGTATGCTCTAAAATATGATAATGTTGCTGTAATTAACTATGTGTATGTTCAGGATAAGGTTGTTATTTACCCTGACCAGATAAAATTGAAAATCGCTCTTGATAATGGAGATATTGTGGGTATTGAAGCACAGCATTATATGATTGCACATACAAAAAGGGATATTCAAAAGCCAAGGATTTCGGTTGATGAGGCAAGGAGCAATGTTTCAACAAAGCTTGCTATAAAAAATGTAAGACTTTCTATTATTCCTATGGAGTCTATGAAGGAAGTGTTCTGTTATGAGTTTTATGGTGAATATAAAGGAGAGAAATACATAGTTTATATAAATGCAATGGATGGAACCGAGGAAAGAATATTAAAGCTTATAGATACTCCAAATGGGGAATTGACTATGTAGCTTACAGTAATGTTATTATTTGCATGATTGCAATTACAATTTCGGGGGATAATATAAGTAAGGAACGAAACAGGGGGGATTGAAATGAGCAGAAGGCATGGAATTATGTCTGATGCTTTAAAGTATGAGCTTGCAAAAGAGCTTGGCGTTGATGACATCGTAAGAAGAGAAGGCTGGGGTGGAGTTCCTTCAAGAGAATGTGGTAATTTGGTTGCAGCAGCAATTAGGTATGCATCAAGAATGGCAGAAGAACAGAATCATAGATAGTATATGGGTGCTATTTGCACCCATATATTTTTTGCTTTACAAAATATATCAGTTGATTTAAAATTACTTAAGTTAACTTTTGAGGATTAAAAATGTATAATATAAATATAATTATTATATAGCAGTAGAAAAGGCAGGGGATGAAATTGGATACACGACCTATAGGGGTGTTTGATTCAGGAATAGGTGGATTAACTGTTGTAAAAGAAATTATGGATACATTGCCTAACGAAAATATAGTTTATTTTGGTGATACTGCAAGAGTGCCCTATGGTTCAAAGTCAGCAGAAACTGTTACAAGATTTGCAAAGCAGAACACGAGGTTTTTATTGACGAAGAATGTAAAGGCAATAGTTGTTGCATGCAATACCGCATCGGCATTTAGTTTAGATGAATTGCAAAATGCTTTTGAAATTCCCGTAATAGGGGTTATAAAGCCGGGCGCAAATGCTGCAGCAAAGGCATCGAAAAATAAAAGGATTGGAATAATAGGGACGGAAGGGACTGTAAACAGCAGAGCCTATGAAAAAGCAATTATAAAGCTTTTGCCAGATGCTAAGATTTATGCATATCCATGTCCATTATTTGTTCCAATTGTGGAGGAAGGATGGGCGAATACAAAGGTTTCTTATATGGTGGCTGAAGAGTATTTAAGCCAATTAAAAGAGAAGCAAATAGATGCCCTTGTTATGGGATGCACTCACTATCCGCTGCTTACAAAGGTTGTGGATGATGTTTTGGAACATAAAGTTAAACTAATTAATCCAGCCAGGGAAACGGCACTTGAGTTAAAAAGAATATTGAATGAAAATTGTATCGAAAATACTATCGATAACAGCGCCGAATATGAATATTATGTCAGCGACAATCCAGATAAATTTAAAAGAGTAGGCGGAAACTTTTTAGAACATGATATAATAAACATAAGAAAGATTGATATAGAAAAATTCTAAAGCCCAAGGGGATGAAAATATGAAGAAAAAAGCATTGATTTCAGTAAAAAATGTGCAAAAGATAGATGGAGAAAAAGAAGTGATAGAGCTTATTACTGAAGGCGAATTTTACAAAAATGACGATAAATATATAGCTGAATACGATGAATCGGAACTTTCAGGACTTGAAGGGACACGAACAACTCTTATGCTTGAAAAGGATAAGGTAAGCATAATAAGAAGAGGCACGACCAACTCCGACCTTGTATTCAAACGTGGTCAGAGCGTTGTTAGCTTTTACACCACCCAATTTGGAGTATTGAACATTACAATAAGACCCCGAACTGTCCAGGTCAACGTCGACGAAAACGGCGGCAACGTAAAACTCGAATACGAAATCAACAGCAACGGCGATGGCTTTATCGACAACTCCCTCGAACTAAACATCAACCTACCTAAAAACTAAAGGGCCTTCACCCTTTTTTTATTGGGGACGGTTCTCAATTTAATCAACTCTACGACAATTAGGACAAATTCCTAGGGACGGTTCTCAATTTATTTAACTCGACAATAATTAGGACAAGTCATCTTGTTATTATTTTTACTTTACTAAAATAATAAGTAAAAATGTAGTTTAAATATATATAGTTGCAACCAAATGTTTTTAATTAGGGAGACCCCTTAAAAAAATTAATCAATATAAATGTGATTGAAAAATTAAGATTAGGTCTATAAATAGATTGTCTAAATTTTCAAAAACAAGAATAATTTGAGAACCGTCCCCATGGGATAAAATTTTTGCAGATAGAAATAAATTGAGAACCGTCCCCAGGTTGTGGTATTATAACTACAAACAGGGGTGATGAAAATGGAGTTTGTAGGGAAAAGTAAAGAGACAATAAAAATTAAGGAGTATGCTGAGAAAATCGCAAATTCGGATTCGCCTATTTTAATATATGGAGAGACAGGAACGGGAAAAGAGGTTTTGGTGGATTATATTCATAAAGTAGGCAATAGAAGAAATAGGCCGCTGGTCGTTCAAAATTGTGCAGCTGTTCCTGCTAATCTTTTGGAGAGCATTTTGTTTGGAACTACAAAAGGAGCATTTACTGAGGCTACAGATAAGAAGGGGCTGTTTGAGGTTGCCGATGATGGAATTATTTATCTTGACGAGTTGAATTCCATGCCAATTGAGCTTCAAGGAAAAATTTTAAGGGTTTTGGAAGATGGGATGGTTAGAAGAATAGGAGGCTTAACTGAAATTAAGGTTGATGTAAGGGTTATTGCATCTGTAAATACAGAGCCGTTTGAGTGCGTAAATAAAGGTTTTTTGAGAAGGGATTTATTTTATAGATTAAATGTGTTTTATTTAAAACTTCCCGAGCTTAAGGACAGAAAAGAAGACATAAAGGAACTTTGTGAGTATTTTATAAAATATTATAACGAAAAATTCAAAAAACATGTTAAAGGAATTAGCAATGAGGTTGTAGAAATATTTTATAGATATGATTGGCCGGGCAATATAAGGGAGCTTAAAAATGTTTTAGAGTCGGTTATGAATTTTAAAGATGGAGGAGTTATCACTATTGAAGATGTTCCAGAGCATTTGATCGTTAACGAAAAAGGTCTTGCCGAAATGATTGAGGAGTTTGAAAAGAGCAAAATAGCCGAAGCATTATCTTTAAACGATTATAATATTTCAAATGCAGCAAAATATTTAAAGATTCCGAGGCAGACGCTGCAATATAAAATAAAAAAATATGGCTTGTGAATAATTTTGTAGAAAAAATATCAAAATAAGGAATATATAAATTTTAGTATTATTTTCTGCACATAGGTATATATATATTTTAAGAATTTATTGAGGAGGGGTTTTATGCGTATTAAGTGGCTTGGTCATTCGTGTTTTAAAATAACAAATTCAAAGGGAATAAGAATTTTGACTGACCCTTTTGATGATAATGTTGGTTATCATCTACCACAGGTTGAAACGGATATAGTTACTATGAGCCACCAGCATTTTGACCATAATTTTGTTGACTGCGTTAAGGGGAATTTTGAAGTTGTAAACAAAGTGGGTAATTTTTATGTGAAGGATATAAACATAACTGGAGTTCATACATATCACGATGAGGAAGGCGGAAAGAAAAGAGGAGACAACATAGTTTATGTATTCGAAACTGATGGGATGAGGATTTGCCACTTAGGAGATTTAGGGCATATTTTAACTCCAGCACAGGTTGAAATGATTTCCAAGGTAGATATTCTTCTGATCCCTGTTGGCGGTATTTATACTCTTGATGCAGAGAAGGCTAAAGAAATTGTTTCCATTTTAAGGCCTAAAATTGTTATTCCAATGCATTTTAAAACCGATGTTTTAAAATTCAATTTAGACCCAGTTGATAATTTCACTGCATATTTTGAAAATGTTGAAATACTAAAGGGTCAAGTAATTGAAATTAAGCAGGAAGATTTAGCAAGAGAGGATTTAAGAGTCGTTGTTTTGAATTACAGATAATTTTAAAGGGGTGGGTTGTCTACCCTTTTAATTTTTATAAAAAATTAATTAATAGCAGTTGATAATTTGAAAAATTTGCTGTAAAATATCATAGTTAATATTACAAAGGAGGGGCGTTATGGCAACGAAATATATATTTATAACAGGTGGAGTTACGTCGTCGCTTGGAAAAGGTATTACCGCAGCATCCCTTGGAAGGCTTCTGAAATCTAGGGGTTTAAAGGTGTCCATTCAAAAGTTTGACCCTTATATAAATATCGACCCAGGAACCATGAGTCCATATCAGCATGGTGAGGTTTTCGTCACCGATGATGGTGCAGAAACAGATCTTGATCTCGGTCACTACGAGAGATTTATCGATGAGAACTTGTCTAAAAATTCCAATGTCACTACCGGAAAAATCTACTGGTCAGTAATTCAAAAGGAAAGAAGAGGGGACTACCTCGGAGGAACAGTTCAAGTTATCCCACACATTACAAACGAAATCAAGCAAAGAGTATATAGAGTTGCAAAGGAAAGAGATGTCGATGTTGTTATCACTGAAATAGGTGGAACTGTCGGCGATATTGAAAGTCTGCCATTTTTAGAGGCAATCAGGCAAATCAAATTCGATGTAGGAAGGGACAACGTCCTATTTATCCATGTTACTTTGATTCCATATCTTGGCAAATCGGGCGAACTAAAAACAAAGCCAACTCAGCACTCAGTTAAAGAGCTAAGAAGCATCGGTATCCAGCCAGATATAATTGTCTGCAGAACTGAAAAGCCTTTATCAATTGAAATAAAGGAAAAGATAGGTTTGTTCTGCAATGTTACAGCTGAATCCGTAATTCAAAATATTGATGCTGACTCTATTTATGAAGTTCCACTTCTTTTGAATGAAGAGGGGCTTGACGAGCTTGTTGTTAAAAAATTAAAGATTAACTGCGGTGAAGCAGACCTTATGGAATGGAAGGACATGGTCAATAAACTAAAGAATCAAAAGGAAACTGTTAAAATTGGGCTAGTTGGAAAATATGTTGAGCTTCATGATGCGTATATGTCTGTTGCTGAAAGCTTAAGACATGCTGGAATAGCTAATAATTGCGATGTTAAGATAGAATGGATTAATGCAGCTCATGTTGATATGGAGAATTATAAGGATGTGTTAAAGGATGTCGATGGTATATTAGTTCCTGGTGGATTTGGAGATAGAGGAATTGAAGGAAAAATTCTTGCTGCAAAGTATGCAAGGGAGAATAATGTTCCATACTTTGGAATATGCCTTGGCATGCAAATTGCAGTTATTGAATTTGCAAGGGATGTTGCTAAATTGGAAGGTGCAAATAGTTCGGAAATCGACCCTGATACAAAATATCCTGTGATTGATTTGATGCCAGAGCAAAGGGATGTAGATGAAAAGGGAGGAACCATGAGGCTTGGAATCTATCCCTGCAAGCTTGATAAGGATACATCCTCTTATAATGCTTACAAAGACGAAATAGTTTACGAAAGACATAGGCATAGATATGAATTTAACAATGAATTTAGAAGCAAATTGACTAATTTAGGGCTTGTTATTGCTGGAACCTCACCGGATGATAGGCTAGTTGAAATTGTTGAAATTAAGAACCATAAGTGGTTTGTTGGAGTTCAATTTCATCCTGAGTTCAAGTCAAGACCAAATAGACCGCATCCGCTTTTTAGAGATTTTGTTAAGGCATCTTTTGAAAATAGGCGTGCAAAATAATGCGCGCCTTTAATATTTTTTGGGCTTTTTGGGAAAAATAGATTTGGTGATGTTATGAAGGTTTTAATTATTATCCCAGCATACAATGAAGAAAGAAATATTAAGAGGGTAATTGAGGATTTGAATAGATTTTATTCGAGCAAGGATTTGCTTGTTGTGAATGATGGTTCTTTTGATGGAACTTCAGAGATTGCAAAGCAGTGCGGCTGCAGGGTTATTGACCTTCCATGCAATTTAGGTGTAGGAGGAGCAGTTCAAACTGGTATTAAATTTGCAAAAGAAAATGGATATGACGCAGCAATTCAATTTGATGGAGATGGGCAGCACAGGGCTGAGTATATTGATAAATTAATTGAGGCTTTAAGCTATGCTGACCTTTCGATAGGTTCAAGATTTTTAGGTGGAAATAGCTTTGATTCAAGCCTTTTTAGAGGAATAGGCATTAAGTTTTTTTCGCTACTAGTTTCTATTCTGACCGGTAAAAGGTTTACCGACACGACTTCTGGTTTTAGAGCTTTTGGTAAAAGAGCTATTGACCTTTTTTATGATTATTATCCTGTCGATTATCCAGAGGTTGAGTCTATACTTTATGCAAATTCAAACAAACTAAAGATTGCAGAAATTCCAGTTTTGATGAATCAAAGGATTGAGGGAAGGTCATCTATAACTCCAGTAAAGTCCGTTTATTATGCACTTAAAGTTACCCTTGCGCTTTTATTAAAGCCATAAGGATGTGAATATATGGTTTTTATAATTATATTACTATATTTTACAATTATATTTTATTTTTCTAAGAAGAGGTTCATCGAACTTCAGTTTTCTTTGTGGCTTTTAATCTATGGTAGCATTTTTTTAATAGTATCTTATTTCTACACAAATTATACTTTCTTGATTTATTTCCTATTTCCTATATTTTACCTTCTTATAATTATTTCTAAACTTCAGAGGCAAATAATAAGGCTTGTTCAGGAAGTTGGGATTTTAAGACATTACCTTGGTCAAATTAAAAACGATTAATTGGGTGAATGGTTGTGAAAAAGAGATTTATATTGATTTTTTTGTTTGTTGCTGTTTTAATCTTTATTTCTGCCCTTTACGGGAATAAATTTTATCTTGGCAGTTTTGCATCTATGAACAACGATGATGTCAAGTATATAAGAAGCGGTATTTATATTTTAAAAAAGGGAAGCTTGATTTATAAAAGTAAGAATTTTAACACTGTTTATATCATGCCTGGATTACCTTTTGTATTGGCAGCTTTTTTTAGATTTTTTTCTGTTTTAGATGGTGTTTTTGCGTTTAGGATTTTTCAGGATATACTTCAGGGTATTTCAGCTTATTTGATTTATTTGCTTGCCAAGGAAGTTTTTGATGAAAAGGTTGCAATAGTTGCGCTGATAATAGATATTTTGTATCTTCCTGAGTATTTTGTGCCTCAGGTGGTTCTAAATGAGTGCATTTTTAAGTTTTTATTTTTGCTGAGCATTTATTTTGCGATTAAGGGGACAAAAACTTATAGTTTCAAAAATTATATTCTAAGCGGTCTTGCTTGGAGTCTGAGCCTTTATTTTAAACCTGTTGTGGCACTTTTTCCAATCATTATCGCTCTGGTATGGATTAAAAAGAAAATCGATTTCGCTTTTGCGTTGCGGGTAAGTTCCGCTATTGCTGTTATTTTTATCGCTATAATGATGCCTTGGTGGATAAGAAATTATAATCTTTATGATAGGTTCATTCCTTTTACATTATCAAGCGGAAATCCTATGCTTCAGGCTACTTATTATAATTATGACAATAGTATTGATTTTATAGAATATGAAACTGGCGATGATGAAATTGAAAATGACAAGTATGAGCTTTATCTAACAAGGGTTAGATTTTATTCACAATCAAAAAAATTTGGGTGGCGATATGTTTATTGGTATTTGATTAAAAAAACTACATATTTATTTACAAGGCCGTTTTACTGGAGAGATGTTTTTGGAGTTGGTTTAAAATATGTTGCTTTTGTGCATAATTTTATAATGTTAACCGGAATTTTGGGGATATTATTTTCAAGGAAGAATATTTTAAGTGATTTTTTGCTTTATATATTAATATATTTTGTATTAATTTATATTCCTTATTTTACTTTTTCAAGATATGGATACCCATTAATGCCTATTTTAATTATCTTTTCGGCATTCCTTCTACAAAAAATATTTTTTTTCGACATTAGCAGGAATTTTAAATGATTTGTTGAATATTTTAATCAGGGAGGTGAAGTTATGTTTATTAGCCCTACTTTTAAAATGGTAATAAAATGCAGCAAATGCGGAAAATATGTTCCATTCAATATAGATTTATTTAGAGCAAAGTCATCAAGCTGTTTAAAATGCAGCTGTGGTCATGATGTCTTGAGCTATGAACTAAGAAATGGTGAATTGCATTTTGAGATAGACTGCGTTGTTTGTGAGAAGAAGCATAAATATAGATATAAGGTAAAAGAGCTTGTAGAAAAGCCTTTAAAGGTTGTAAATTGTCCTTTCAGCGGTATTGAGATTGCTTTTGCTGGTAAACACAATAATGTTGATGGTATAATTAAAAGATATGAGAGCGATTTTGAGGAATTTTTAATTTCACTTGGATTTATGTATAAATCAAGGTTAGGGAGGGTTTAATAATGAAGTTATTTATCGACACTGCCAATGTAAATGAGATTAGAGAGGCTGAAGCATGGGGAGTTATTTGTGGAGTTACGACTAATCCTTCTTTGATTGCAAGGGAAGGAAGAGATTTTGTTGAAGTTGTAAAGGAAATTACAAGCATAGTTGATGGACCAATAAGTGCTGAAGTAATTAGCCTTGAACACGAAGGAATGATTAAGGAAGCAAGGGAACTTGCTAAGATACATAAGAATATAGTAATAAAGATACCTATGACAATTGAAGGCTTGAAGGCTGTAAAGGTTTTATCTAAAGAAGGGATTAAGACAAATGTTACATTAATTTTTTCATCAGCTCAGGCGCTTTTAGCAGCAAGAGCAGGAGCAACATATGTTAGCCCATTCCTTGGAAGGTTGGATGATGTAGGAATGGACGGAATGTATCTGATTGAAGAGATTGTAAATATATTCGATAACTATGGAATTGAAACGGAGATAATAGCTGCAAGCATAAGAAACCCAATTCATGTTGAAAAGGCAGCTCTTGCAGGTGCTCACATTGCCACAGTTCCATTTAATGTATTACAACAAATGACTAAACATCCATTGACTGATATAGGAATTGATAGATTCCTTAAGGATTGGGAAAAGGTTCCTAAGAAGTGATTACGCCCCCCAAAGTCGTATGATTTTGGGGGATAATTTTTAAATAATTTTTACTTTACAAAATTTGTTTTTTTAATTAAAATTATATTACTAATGTGCGAGTCAACTTCAATCATGTAAATCAATTTCTGTTTATCATATAGGTTTCCAGGTCCATAATTTTTTCAGCAATTGAAACCTATATTTTGAGTTGGATGGATTTTGTAAGGGAAATATAAATGTAAGGAAAACTTTTAATTCATTTCGTTTATTCCCAATGGTTTTAAATAAATTTAACACGCGAACTAGGAGGTAAATTATGGAATTTGAGGAATTAAAGACCAAATCGCTGGAGGAGTTAAGGGATATAGGAAAGGATTTGGGCATTAAATCAGTAACAAAGTTTAGAAAAAGTGAGCTAATAGAAGAGATTTTAAAAATTCAAGAACAACCTGAGGATGAAGCTAGTAAAGAGATTTCTATAATCATCCCTGAGGTTGAAAAAGAGCTTGAGGTTATGAAGCTGCATGATATAGATGCTGATAAGAGGAATAGATTGCAGGAGCTTTTGGTGGATTCTGATACAGTTGAAGGGATTTTTGAACTTGTTGAAAATCAGTCCTATGGATTTTTGAGGCTTGATAATTATCAGCAGGGTTTAAGGGACGTTTATGTTTCGCCTTCGCAAATTAGGAAGTTTAATTTAAGAACCGGCGATAAGATAAGAGGTAAGGCAAGGATTCCAAACGAGTCTGAAAAATATAGGGCGCTTTTGTATCTTCAGGAGATAAACGGATTTCCGCCTGAAAAAATAATTGGAAGAAAATCATTTGAAAATTTAACACCAATTTATCCAACCGAAAGACTGTCTCTTGAAACTTCGGGCAACGAACTTGCAACAAGGTTAATTGATATTTTAGCCCCAATTGGACGAGGCCAAAGAGGACTTATTGTTGCGCCTCCTAAGGCTGGAAAAACTGTTCTTATGAAAAAGATTGCTAATGCTATAACAAGAAATCATCCTGATGTGATATTGATAGTTCTTTTGATAGATGAAAGACCTGAAGAAGTTACTGATATGCAAAGGTCTATTCAGGGAGAGGTTGTTTATTCAACATTCGATGAAGAGCCGGAAAATCATACAAGGGTTGCTGAACTTGTGTTGGAAAGAGCAAAGAGATTGGTTGAACTTAAAAAGGATGTCGTTATATTAATGGACAGCTTAACAAGGCTGTCAAGGGCGTATAACTTAACAATATCACCAACGGGAAGAACATTATCAGGTGGTTTGGACCCAGGAGCGCTTATTCAGCCTAAAAAATTCTTCGGTGCTGCAAGAAACATAGAAGAGGGCGGAAGCTTGACAATACTTGCAACAGCGCTTATTGAAACCGGCAGCCGTATGGATGATGTTATATTCGAAGAATTCAAGGGAACCGGAAACATGGAAGTTCATCTTGACAGAAAACTGCAGGAAAGAAGAATCTTCCCGGCAATTGATATAAACAAATCTGGAACGAGAAGGGAAGACCTGCTATTAACGCCTGAAGAATACAACTGTGTCCTTGCAGTGAGACGTGTTTTAGCTGTTGAAACATCACAGGAGGCTACGGAGAAGCTTATTCACGCTCTATTAAAAACCAAGAACAACAAGGAATTCGTCCAACTATTCCCCAAGCTAATTTAAGGCTTGGGAACCCTTGGGGACGGTTCTCAATTGATTAGCATCTGACACAATTTGTATGCATTTGCAATAATAGAATATAAAAAGTAAAAAGTAGTTGATAAAATATGTTTCGTATGTTATAATTTTAAAGGTTAATAGGGAAAGTATATAATAACAATTATATTTCCATAAAGTTATTAGAAAGAGGTGAAGCAGATGAGAGAAGGTATTCATCCAAATTATACTCATGAAGCAGTAGTTAAGTGTGCATGTGGTAACACTTTTGTAACTGGATCTGTAAAGAAGGAATTAAAGGTTGAAATTTGTTCAAAATGCCATCCATTCTTCACAGGAAAGCAAAAGATGATTGTTGAAGCTGGTGGAAGACTAGAAAAGTTCATGAAAAAATACAATATCAAGCACGAAGAATAATATGCTGACCGGAGTTCCGGTCTTTTTCTTTTAGAGGGAGGGTATGCTATGTATGGGCCAAAGGACCACGGATGGATTGAGATTATTGTTGGACCAATGTATTCGGGTAAAAGTGAGGAACTGATAAGGAGAATAAAAAGAGCTAAAATAGCAAGACAGAAGGTTCAAGTTTTTAAACCATCTATCGACATAAGATATAGTATTACAGAAGTTGTTTCGCATAATGGGGATAAAGAAGGTGCGTATTCTATTGAGAAGGCTTCTGATATATATAGGTTTATTGATGAGGATACTGATGTAATTGCAATCGATGAGGTTCAATTTTTTGATGATGAAATTGTCGAGGTTTGCAAGAAACTTGCTGATAAGGGAAAAAGAGTTATTTGTGCTGGGCTTGATATGGATTTCAGGGGAGAGCCCTTTGGACCAGTGCCGCATTTATTGTCTATAGCAGAATTTGTTGATAAAATACAAGCTATATGTGTGGTTTGCGGAAATCCTGCGACGCGCACCCAGAGGCTTATAAACGGGCGACCTGCTAAATACACCGACCCAATTGTTCTGGTTGGCGCTAAGGAAGCCTATGAGGCTCGCTGTCGCAAGTGTCATATAATTTTGAAATAGGGACGGTTCTCAATTTATTCTTACATAGAAAAATTTGTTTAGGGGTATCGTTATGATGGGCGTTATTGATAGGTTTGAAGGTGAATTTGCTGTTATTGTGTGGGACGAAGGTGAAGTTGAAAATGTTAAAAAAGAACTTTTGCCTGAGGCAGCAAGGGAAGGCGATGTAGTTGTTTTTGCTGGAGATTATTTTATAGACTATTGTGAGACGCAAAAGAGAAAAGAGAAAGCTAAGAAATACTTGGACTTATGGGAAGATTAGGCTTGAATAGTAGATATAAACATTTTCTATAATTATTTCAAAAACTGAATAATAATATATAATCTGGGCATACTATGAATGAAATTTTAGGAATGGAGTTGATAGTATGCCCAGAGTTGCAAGAGTTAAGGCTTATGATGCTGTTTATCACATAATGTCAAAGAGCATTTCTGAAGTCGATTTGTTTAGGGATGATAACGATAAAAGAGCTTATTTTGATATTGTAAAAAAATATCAAGGTAAATACGAGTTTAAAATTTACGCTTATTGTTTAATGACAAATCATGTCCATCTTATCGTAGATTCAAACGGTTATGATATTTCAAAAATAATGCATGGTATAAATTTGCGTTATGTTCAATATTTCAATAAAAAATATAAGAGGCATGGACATCTTTTCCATGATAGGTTTAGGAGTATTGCTGTTAAGGATGATAGATATCTTATTACGCTCTCTGCTTATGTGCATAATAATCCACTTGCTATAAAAGAATATAGGGAAAACTTAGAGGCATACGAGTTCTCGAGTTTAGGTGTTTATCTTGGATTGACTCATGATAAGTATGGCGTTTTAGATGAAAGTTTTATTATGGGTTTGTTTGGGAAGAATGTTAAAAGGGCAAGAGAAAAATATTTTGAGTTTGTTAATATTTGTAACGAAAAGAAGATGAAAAAAATTATAGAATTTGAGGACCAACCTGGTGAGTATAGAAGCGAGAGGATAATTTTAAGACGTGAATATTCAGCTGAAGATATAATTAAGTTTATGGAAGAGACAATAGGGCTTGATAGAAAAATGCTGCATATGAAGTATAATAGGAAGGCTACGGAATATAGAGCTTTAGCTGTATTTTTAATGAGATGTTTGTGCGGGTATAAATATAAAGAAATTTGTGAAGTTATAGGTGGTGTAACGCTTTCGAGGGTATCCAAGCTTTGCAATATTGGTTATGAATTGATTATGACAAGGGATGAGTATAAGGATTTGATAAATAAATTTTTGGATAGAAAAATTATATGAGGCTTTCACCAGAATTAAATATATATGGAATAGAGAAGCAATATTTCATATATCAAATTTGGGGTAAATTAGTAAAATAGAAAATCAAACTTTTTGCGGAATTTGATTTTTTGAACTTTGTTCTTAAAGTGTAATTTGAGTCTTTTATATTTGGACAAGATATACTATAATTAATAAATACAATTTATTATGTTACGAATTGGGTTGGAATATAAGTGGACAAGCTACGAGTGATCCGAGTAAAGCTATAGACGTATGATGTTTTGATGCGTATGTTGATTGAAATTGTGAAAATTTTTGTAGATATGGATAAATTGAGAACCGTCCCCAAGGAGGTTGAGGTTAAATTGAACAGAGACGAGAATAAATTGAGAACCGTCCCCATAGGTGGGCAAGCTGTGCTTGAAGGGGTAATGATGAGAGGGCCAAAGAAAATTGCAGTGGCAGTGAGAAAGGCAAACGGTGAGATTGAGGTTAAGGTGGAGGATAATGTGCCACTGTATAAGAGGCATAAGTTGCTTAGTTTGCCTATTATAAGAGGAATGGCGGCGTTTGTTGATTCGCTTGTTGTAGGGGTTAGGATGCTTAGCTATTCGGCTGAGTTTTTTGAAGAAGAGGAAAGCAATCTTGAAAGGTTTATGAAGGATAAATTGAAGGGCAGATACAAGGATTTTGAGATGGGTCTTAGCCTAGTTATTTCAATTGTTTTTGCTGCACTATTGTTTTTTGTTTTGCCTACATTTGCAGCTGGGCTAATAAAAAGTCCTGGAAGGGTATATACTAACATTCTTGAGGGAATCATAAGGCTTTTAGTTTTTTTAGCTTACATTGGACTTATAAGCAAATTAAAGGACATACAGAGAGTTTTTCAATATCATGGGGCTGAGCATAAGAGTATTTATTGTTATGAAAATGGATTAGAGTTAACCGTTGAGAATGCAAGAAAATTTACAAGACTGCATCCAAGGTGTGGGACAAATTTTCTTTTAATAGTTATGATAATTAGTATTTTTATATTCAGTTTCTTTGGGTGGCCTAACTTTTTGATAAGAATACTGTCAAGGATTATTTTGATACCAATTGTAGCTGGAATATCCTATGAGCTTATTAAATGGCTCGGAAAATCAGAGAGCAAACTATCTAAAATTCTTGCATATCCAGGGCTTATGCTGCAAAACCTAACAACAAGGGAGCCGGACGATAGCCAGATAGAAGTTGCAATAGAAGCTATAAAACGCATTTTACCAACTGAAAATTAAGGCTGGTGATAATTTGACTATTATTGAGGCGATTAAATATACAAAGGAAATTTTAAATAAACACAACAAACAGGAACATGAGGCTGAAATACTGATAGGTCATGTATTAAATAAAGATAAACTTTATTTATATTGCAATCCTGATGAAAAACTAACTGATGAGCAAAAAAGTAAACTTGAAAATGCATTAAGTCAAAGGATAAGTGGAAGACCCTTGCAATATATAATAGGATATTGGGAATTTTACGGCAATAAATTTCTAGTAAAGGAAGGTGTCTTGATTCCAAGACCTGATACCGAAGTATTGGTTGAAAAAGCCCTAGAATTAATTAAAGATATTAAATGCCCAAGAATAATCGATATAGGTTGTGGAAGTGGCGCTATTTCCATTAGCATTGCAAAGGAAAGGGACGGTTCTCAAGTTTTTGCTGTCGACATAGAGGATGTCCCACTTGAACTTACAAAGCAAAACGCAATTTTAAATAAAGTTGATGATAGGGTAAAAGTCGTAAAGTCAAATCTACTATCAGCTTTTGACGAAAATTCTTTTGAATCCTTCGACCTTATAGTATCGAATCCGCCCTATATAAAAGATGAAGAAATAGCTACATTGATGGATGAAGTTAGAAAGTTTGAGCCAATCACAGCGCTCTCTGGAGGAGTTGATGGGCTCTACTTTTATAGAGAAATAACATCTCAATCAAAAAAATTCCTTAAAAAAGGCGGTTTTATTGCCTATGAAATTGGGCACAATCAAGGTGAGGAAGTAAAAACAATTCTATATCAAAATGGTTTTGATGAAATAAAATTATATAAGGATTATGCAGGACTTGATAGGGTTGTTACAGCACTGTGGCAAGGCAAAATGTAAAGCTAATGGCACTAATATTTGCTTTTTTTTGTGATAAGAATTATAATAATTATTTGGAGTTTATTGATGGAGGGTTAAAAAGATGCAAGGAAAGCTTGATTTCATTGAGGAAAAATATGAGGATTTGTCAAGAAAGATTAGCGACCCTGAAGTTATTGCAGATAATAATTTGTTTCAGAAGCTATGCAAAGAGCACAATTCCATAGAAGAGATAGTTTTAAAATATAGAGAATATAAAACTATTTTAAAAAGAATAGATGACGATAAAGAATTATTAAACGATGATTTGGATAGGGAAATGAAGGAACTTGTTGAAGAAGAATTAAAGGAACTTCTTGAACAGAAGGAAGTTGTTGAAAAAGAGCTTAAAGTTCTGCTTCTCCCTAAGGACCCTAACGATGATAAAAACGTGTTTATTGAAATAAGGGCTGCAGCAGGCGGCGATGAGGCTGCACTTTTTGCTGCAGAGCTTTACAGAATGTATACACGATACGCAGAAAGACACAACTTTAAAACAGAACTTGTATCAACAAGCCCTAACGACCTTGGAGGATATAAAGAAGTAATATTCATGATTAAGGGTCAGGGTGCATATTCAAGGCTTAAATACGAAAGTGGAACCCACAGAGTTCAAAGAGTTCCAGTTACTGAAGCCGGCGGAAGAATACACACATCAACAGTTACGGTTGCAGTTTTACCAGAAGTTGAAGACGTTGATTCAAATATAGTAATTAATCCTAACGATATTAGAATAGACGTATTCCGTTCATCCGGACATGGTGGACAGCACGTTAACACAACTGATTCAGCTGTTAGATTAACTCATATGCCAACTGGAATAGTAATCTCGTGCCAGGATGAGAAATCTCAGTTAAAAAATAGAGAAAAGGCCATGAGAATACTTAGAGTTAAGCTATATGAAATGGAGCTTGAAAAACAAAGAAGCCAGATTGCAGCAGAGAGAAAGAGCCAGGTTGGAACTGGTGACAGAAGCGAAAGAATCAGAACCTACAATTTCCCACAGGGTAGAGTAACGGACCACAGAATTGGACTTACTATATATCAATTAGAAGCATTTTTGGATGGAGAAATTGACGAAGTAATCGATGCCCTTATAACCGCAGACCAAACAGAAAAATTAAAGGAGGTCGGGGAATAATCCCGCATTATGAATTCAATTAAGAAGAATTTAAAAAGGGAACGGGCTAATATAAAAAGGAATTACTTTTTATCGTATTTTATTTTAATATTGATTGCTTATTTTACCTACATGATAATAAACCTTCAGCTACTTACTGGCTGGGAGGTTTATTTTACTATATTCTACGCAGTTGTGATTGAAATTCTTCTTATAGTCAATATTATCAAAACCTACGTAGAAACCAGATTTAAGTTTGAAATTGCCGATAACAGGGTAAAAATACGCAGTTTTTTAAGTGAACCATTTTCTTTCCAAACTTCAAAGGTTGTTTATGTAGATGTCGTCCAGGGTAAAAATATATTTGACATTATAATAGTTCTTAATAAAGTTAAAAGGAATAAAAAGCTAATAAGTCTTAAGGCAAGTGCCGAAAAGGAAAGCAATTTAAAAAGAATTTCAAATTTTCTCAATCAAAAGTATGAAAATGATGATTTTTATTACTATATCATCAAAAATGGTGGATATAAGAAATTTAATTATTTATTTAAATTATATAAGAACTGTTTTGAAGCTGAATTCTCAAGAATGGCAATGGAATATGTAAAACAATTTATGGAAGAATATAATTTGTCGTAATATATTTTAACTCCCTAAAATAAATTAATAAAGAAGAATTTTTGGGGAGATGAAAATTTGGATAATATATTATTTATTACCTTAATAGGAACGTTAGTTTGTGCAGTTGGAACCACTTTTGGTGCTCTTGTTATTGTTACTATAAGAAAATCAAATAATATTTTTATGTCGTCTATAATTGGAATTGCAGCAGGGCTTATGCTATCCGTTGTCACTTTTGATTTAATTCCCGAAGCTATTGAAACAGGAGGGCTTGATACCGCTCTTATTGGAACAATTATTGGAATTATTTTTGCAGTTATGCTTGACTCATTTCTTCCACAATTTAATATTGTAAAAAGATACGGAAGGCATTTTAAAACTGCACTTTTATTAGCACTTGGCCTTGCAGCCCATAATTTTCCAGAAGGGCTTGCAATAGGAACGGGATTTGTGGGAAGTATTAGCCTTGGGACAAAAATATCTCTTGTAATTGCTTTTCATGATATTCCAGAAGGTGCAGCAGTTGCGGCACCGCTTATAAATAGCAATCTCAAGAGCTGGCAAATACTATTAATAACTGCCTTAACTGCACTCCCGACAGCAGTAGGGTCGTTTGTTGGAGCAGTTCTCGGTAATTTATCGCGATTTTTTATATCATTGTGTCTTGGTTTTGCATCGGGAACAATGCTTTATATTGTAGTTGGAGAATTGATACCAGAGAGCAAGGAGTTATTTAGAGGCTTTATTTCAACCCTTTCTACGCTACTTGGTATTTTGCTTGGTCTAATTTTAGTATCTTCCCTTTAGGAGGCAATCTATGGATACAAAAGTTTATTATATAAACGAAAGAGATACAGAAAAAATAAAGGAAGCAGCGCAAGTTATACAAAATGGAGGACTTGTCGTCTTTCCAACAGAAACGGTTTATGGGCTGGGTGCTAATGCACTAAGCCCTGAAGCATGTAAAAAAATATTTATTGCAAAGGGAAGGCCGCAGGATAATCCATTAATCGTCCATGTTGCTGATTTTGATATATCAAGATATGTTGAATATATCCCTGAAAACGCAAAAAAACTTATGGAAGCATTCTGGCCGGGACCTTTAACAATTATTATGCCTAAATCTAATCTTATACCCGATGTTGTAACTGCAGGGCTTGATAGCGTTGCGATAAGGATGCCGGAGAATAAGCTTGCAAGAAGGCTTATAGAATTCTCAAACTGTCCTATCGCTGCACCAAGCGCTAATATTTCAGGAAGACCAAGCCCAACGAGTATTGAACACTGTATCGAGGATTTGAATGGAAGAGTTGATATGATAATAGGCGGCGAGAGGGCAAAGGTGGGGCTTGAATCAACGGTTGTAGATGCTACAGAGGGGACAATAACCATCCTAAGACCAGGTTTTATTACAAAGGAAGACCTTGAGGAAGTTGTTGGAGTCGTTAAAATTGACCCTGCCATAAAAAATGAGGATTTTAAGCCAAAATCCCCTGGGATGAAGTATAGGCATTATGCTCCAAAATCTCCTTTAAATATTATAATGGGTGATTTGAATAAAGTTGTTGATTATATAAATGAAAATGTGTATAATATGAAAAAGCAGGGCAAAAAAGTTGGAGTTATGATGACTGATGAGACGATAGAAAAGGTTGATGCAGAAGTAAAGATTAGCCTTGGAAGCATTGAAAGCCCTGGACTTATCGCAGCAAATCTTTTTGATGCGTTAAGGGAATTTGACAAGATGGAAGTTGATTTTATATACTCTATTGGATTTGAAGAAAGAGGATTGTTTGCGGCAATTATGAATAGGCTCAAAAAAGCTGCAGGAAACAATGTTATTTTTGTTTAGGAGGTTGAGTATGAAAATACTTTTCGTATGCACAGGGAACACATGTAGAAGTGCAATGGCAGAAGGTATTGCTAAACATTTGTTAAGTAAAGAAAATCTTTCAGCCGAAGTTTCCTCTGCAGGAGTATTTGCAACATTTGGAACATCAGCCTCTGAAAATGCTATTTTAGCCCTTGATGAGATAGGCATTGATATTTCTAAACATATTTCCAAACCTTTAACAGAAGAAATGCTAAAAGAAGCTAATTTAGTCCTTACGATGACTTTGGGTCATAAAAACGCGATTCTATCAAAATATCCACAATTTTCAGATAAAGTATATACACTTTTTGAATACATAAATGAAGATAAAGACGTTTTAGACCCATTTGGTGGAAATTTAGAAGTTTATAGACAAACTGCTAATGAAATTAAACAAGCTATTGAAAAAATTATCAGTAAAATAAAGGAAAGTTAAGGGCGTATTATCGCCTTGGCTTTCCTTTTTTGTATATAAAAAGGAGGAGTGCAAATGAAAATTGCAATAGCATCTGACCATGGTGGACTTAGTTTAAAGGAAGTTATTAAAAAACATCTTGAAGGAAGAAAGATTGAAGTTGTTGATTTTGGGACAAATTCAACTGAATCCTGTGATTATACTGATTTTGCCCTTTCAGTTGCGGAGGCTGTTGCAAAGGGAGAGTTTGAAAAGGGAATACTTGTTTGTGGAACAGGAATAGGTATGTCGATTGCAGCAAACAAAGTGAAGGGTATAAGAGCTGCACATGTTACAGATACTTTTTCAGCAAAGGCTTGCGTTGAGCATAACAATGCAAACATTATGACACTTGGTGAGAGAATTACAGGTCCTGGACTTGCAATTGACATAGTTGAAGCTTATTTATCTTCAGAATTCCAAGGTGGAAGACATCAAAGAAGAATCGATAAGATATCTGATATTGAAAACAAATATATGAAATAAGGGGGAGTTATAATGGACAAGAGAGTTACAATAATTGACCATCCACTAATACAGCATAAACTGTCAATAATGAGGGATAAGAATACTGGTTCAAAGGATTTTAGAGAACTACTTGAAGAAATTGCTATGCTTATGGCATATGAAGTTACAAGGAATTTCCAACTTGAGGAGGTTGAAATTGAAACTCCGATTTGTTTGACTAAAGCAAAGATGCTGACAGGAAAAAAGGTTGCTATTGTTCCAATCTTAAGAGCTGGGCTTGGAATGGTTGACGGAATGCTAAAGTTAATTCCAGCGGCAAAGGTTGGGCACATAGGTCTTTATAGGGACCCAGAGACTTTGAAACCAGTTGAATATTACTGCAAGCTTCCTTCAGATATATCGGAAAGAGATATAATACTTGTTGACCCAATGCTTGCAACAGGTGGTTCAGCGAGCGATGGAATTCACCTTTTGAAGGAAAAGGGAGCTAAAAATATTAAATTAATGTGCTTGATTGCAGCACCGGAAGGAATTGAAGCAGTTTTAAATGACCATCCGGATGTTGAGATATATGTTGCTGCAGTAGATGAGTATTTAAACGACCATGGCTATATAGTTCCTGGGCTTGGAGATGCTGGTGATAGAATATTTGGAACTAAGTAGGTGAATTTATGAGGCCTAAATGGGATGAATATTTTATGGAAATTGCTGAGGTTGTAAAAAAGCGTTCGACATGCCTAAGACGTCAGGTAGGGGCGATAATAGTCAAGGATAATAGAATACTAACAACAGGATATAATGGAGTTCCTCCAAAAATGAGTCATTGCGAAGAGTTGGGATGCCTAAGGCAAAAGTTAAACATTCCTTCGGGACAAAGACACGAACTTTGCAGAGCTTTGCATGCTGAACAAAACGCAATTGTTCAAGCTGCAAAATATGGAATTTCCATTGAAGATTCAACAATATATATAACAAGTCAACCTTGTATCATATGTGCAAAACTTATTATCGCATCGGGAATAAAAAGAATCGTTTACAGCGGGGACTATCCTGATGAACTTTCAATGCAGATGCTAAATGAATCAGGGGTTGAAGTTGTAAATTTAAAGTATTAATATTTAAAGGGCTGGGCACTAAATGGTGCCCAGCCCTTTTTAGGGACGGTTCTCAATTTATTTTACTCTGAGATAACCTAGGGACGGTTCTCAATTTTATTTTATCCGAAAAAATTTAGACAAGACTTCCTAAATACTTTTTAAAGTTAAATTTTCATAAATAAGAATTAATTGAGAACCGTCCCAAAAACGATCTGATTAAAATGATGCAAGAACGACATGGATGTCCAATTTTTTCAGACGAGATAAAATTGAGAACCGTCCCCAAAAATTTTTTAAAAACTATATAATAATTGTAATTTTTTTGATAAAATTATTCTGAATGAGTTTTGAAAAATGGGATGTGATGTAATGATTTTGTTTATATTAGTTTTTTTGACTGCCTTTGCAATTTCAATTGCATTGACACCGATTATAAAAAAGCTTGCGTTTA
Organism: Caloramator mitchellensis; assembly: GCF_001440545.1. Classification (NCBI taxonomy): domain Bacteria; kingdom Bacillati; phylum Bacillota; class Clostridia; order Eubacteriales; family Clostridiaceae; genus Caloramator; species Caloramator mitchellensis. Next base: position 235,034 of record NZ_LKHP01000002.1, on the reverse strand, counting down.
AGATAAACGCTGTAGATGTGCCAAAGGATGAAAGAAGGATTCACAATAAACCCATTCCTAGGATTGGTGGAGTTGCTATTTATATTGCGTTTATTGCTGGGATATTGATTTATTCAACATTGGATAGGCATGTTTACGGAATTATAATAGGTTCAACAATAATATTTATAGGTGGATTTATTGATGATTTAAAAAATTTAAAGCCTAAGTATAAATTATTTTTTCAAATAGCAGCAGCTCTTGTTTTGATATTTTTTGATGTTAACGTAAAGTTCCTAACGATTCCATTTGCTGCAAATGGGGAATCACTTTATATTGGCTATATTGGAACGGCAATCACTTTTTTATGGGTGGTTGGCATTACAAATGCGTTAAATCTTATAGATGGGCTTGATGGGCTTGCAACAGGAGTTTGTTTTATTTCTGCAATATCCCTTTTCTTTGTGTCATTGATTAGTGGAAGGTCTATTGCTGTTATTATGACTCTTGTATTGTCAGGTGCCTGTCTTGGTTTTTTACCATATAATTTTAATCCAGCTTCGATATTTTTAGGAGATAGTGGGGCACAGCTTTTGGGTTTTCTTCTTGCAGCTATCTCGATTCAAGGGGCGATTAAGTCGGCGGCAGCATTTGCAATTGCAGTTCCTATAATAGCCCTTGGTATTCCAATTTATGATACATTGTTTGCAATGATTAGGAGAAAAATAAATAATAGACCGATATCTGAGGCTGACAGAGGCCATTTTCATCATAGGCTACTTGATATGGGGCTCAATCAAAAACAAGTTGTTCTTATAATGTATTCTGTCAGCATCGTTTTTGGAATTGTTTCGGTGCTTGCAATGCTTTTAACTGCTAAAAAATCCTTTGCACTTTTAATTATTATTTTTGCCGTAACTTTGTCATTTGCAATAGAGTTTGGACTATTAAGTAAGAAATGAGGTGTTATTTTGAAAAAGATTAAGGTTATGACGATATTTGGAACAAGGCCAGAGGCAATTAAAATGGCTCCTCTTGTTAAAGAACTTGAAAAAAGAGAACAATTTGAATCCATTGTTTGTGTTACAGCGCAGCACAGGGAAATGCTTGACCAGGTTTTGGAGCTTTTTAAAATAAAGCCTGATTATGATTTAAATATAATGCAGCAGAGGCAGTCACTTTCTGGCATCACAACAAGGGTATTAGAGGGCTTGGAAGAAATATTTAAAAAGTCACAGCCAGATATAGTTTTAGTTCATGGGGATACGACAACTACATTTGCAGGAAGCCTTGCAGCCTTTTATAACCAAATAAAGGTAGGTCACGTTGAGGCTGGTTTAAGAAGTTTTAACAAATATTTCCCATTTCCAGAGGAAATGAATAGAAAACTGACTGGTGCGATTTCGGATTTACATTTTGCTCCAACCAAAACTGCAAAGGAGAACCTTTTGAGAGAGGGAGTTAAGCAAGAAGATATATTTGTTACGGGAAATACTGTTATAGATGCAATGAACACAACTGTTGAAAAATCATATAGATTCGAAACTGAGGAATTAAATGAAATAAATTATAAGAATAAAAAAGTTATAATGGTTACTGCCCACAGAAGAGAAAACTGGGGAGAGCCGCTTGAAAATATTTGCACTGCTTTAAGAAGAATTGCTGAAGATTTTGAAGAAGTTGAGATAATCTATCTTGTTCATCTTAATCCAGCCGTAAAGGAAGTTGCTTATAAAGTATTAGGCGATGTGCCTAGGGTTCATTTATTGCCACCTCTTGATACTAAGGAGACGCATAATCTTATGAATAAAAGCTATATGGTTGTTACAGATTCGGGTGGACTTCAAGAAGAAGCACCTCACCTCGGAAAGCCAGTTTTAGTTCTAAGAGATGTTACTGAAAGACCAGAAGCGGTTTCAGCAGGAACAGCAAAGATAATTGGAACGGACAAAGAAAATGTATATCAAAATATTAAAAATTTATTAACAGATAAAGAAGCATATAACAAGATGGCAAATGCTATTAATCCTTATGGAGATGGAAAGGCTTCAGAAAGAATAGCTGATTCAATCCTATACTATTTCGGAATATATAAGAAAAGACCTGATGAGTTTAATAGCTTTTAGAAAATCAAAGAAAAACATATAAAATAAAAGGAATCTATCAATGGATTGGTTATTTTAAGCAATAATCAAAAAAATCACCATAATTATAAGAATAACAAAGTTGTCTTATGTCGATAAAGTGCTAAAATTAGAATATGTTGAATAAATCTTACCGATATCTTTATGGATATCGGTTTAAATTTTTTGTTTATGGTGAAATATACTTATGAAAAACTTAAAAACTTTCGGGATATTATTATCTTCTATTTTAATTGCTTTGATATTAATCGATACAAAATGGGCTAAGGATTTTATATTTGGATTTTTATTGGAGATGTTTAATTTATTTAACCAGCATTTTTCTTTGAATTTAATTTTAAAAAAACAAAGGAATATCATTGCGACCCACTGGCTGCTATATATTACAAGATATTCATTATATGGAGGCTTATTTGCCTTATATGTTTTTAAAACAAATCCAAATGTATTGATTATATTTATTGGAATTTTTGCTGCTAAGGTTTTTGGAATTTTACTTGAATTAAACAGGCTAAAAGGGGGTGGAGAGTGTGTCAGACGCTAAGCCAGTGTTTGAGTTATTTGTTTTAGGACAGCATATTCCCATTAATCAGTCGATTATTTTTCAATGGACAATAATGGTAGCAATGATAACAATATCTTTTTTTCTAACTAGAAATATGAGTATGATTCCTAAGGGTAAGCAGATTTGGGCAGAGTATATGGTTGAATCAGTTAATAATTTGGTGAAGGAGAACATGGGTAAAAAGTATTTAAAATTTGCTCCCTACATAGGGACTTTGGCAATTTTTCTTTTGCTTATGAATTTGTTTGATTTATTTGGCTTTAGGCCTCCTACCACCGACTATTCAGTTACACTTGGACTTGCAATAATATCTTTTATAATTATTCAAGTTAATGCGATAACTAAGAATGGAATCATAAATTATATTAAAGCCTTTTTTCATCCATTTTCATTTATGTTTCCTTTAAATATTATTGAAAGGTTGGTAGTGCCTATTTCACTTAGCCTAAGATTATTTGGGAATACATTAGCAGCAGTAATTATAATTGAGTTGTTATACCAAGCGCTGAATAAGGCAACTGAGGCTTTAAATATAAACATACCATTTTTACAGGCGATTATCCCAATACCTTTTCATTTGTATTTTTCGATATTTGATGGTGTAATTCAAATGGTTATTTTTGTGATGCTTACAATGATATTTATCAAAATAACAGCAGAACACTAAAAGGAGGAGTTTAAAATGGCAATTGATACTAAATCATTAATTATGGGACTTATAGCAATAGGTGCTGGCATAGCAGCATTAACTGGTTTTGGTGCAGGAATAGGAACTGGGATTGCAACAGGAAAAGCAGTTGAGGCAGTTTCAAGACAACCAGAGGCTAAGAACGATATAATATCAACTCTTATCATAGGTAGCGCATTCTCAGAAGCGACAGCAATATATGGACTGCTTGTTGCAATAATTCTTTTATTTGTATTTGCAAAATAAAGGGCTTGCGTTTAGCAAGCCTTTAGGCTAAGAGGTGATATCGTGTCGGTAGAAAAATGGACGGTTCTTTTTACTATATTGAACACTTTTATACTATATTTATTCATGAAAAAGTTTTTTTTCGATAAAGTTAACGGCTTTATGAATAAAAGACAGTTATCGATTGAGGATAAAATTAATCAGGCAAATAAAAATTTTGAAAAAGCAAATGCAATACTTTTAGAGTATGAACAAAAATTAAAGCAGCTTGAGATAGATGGAAAAAATATTGTAGAAGATTATAAGAAAAAGGCAATAAGGCTTTATGATGAAATGATTGAAGATGCTAAAAAAGAGGCAGAACTTATAAGAGATAGAGCAAAGAGGGATGCAGATAGAGAAATAGAAAGGGCAAGAGAGGAAATTAAAAACAGAATAGTAGAACTTTCATTAATTGCAGCTGCAAAGGCAATAAATGATGAATTAAACGAAGAAAAACATCGCAAACTTATTATGGATTTTATAAATAAGGTAGGGGTATAAGATGAGAGATGTAGCATCGTTAAAATATGGATATGCCCTATACGAAGTAGCGCTTAAAGAAGACAAGCTTGATGAATACCTCGAAGACTTAAAGGGTATACTTGATGTTTTTAAGGCTTCACCTGAACTTTTAGAATTTTTAAGGCATCCTGAGATAACATTGCAAAATAAGCTTGCTGTTTTGAGCAATGTATTTAGGGGAAGAATCCAGGATGAGATTTTAAGACTTTTAGATTTGCTTGTTAGAAACGATAGGATAGATGATTTTAGGTATATATATAAGGACTATAGAAAATTTGCACTTGAACACAAGGGGATAAAAATTGCACTTGTTAAAACAGCAGTTCCCTTAAATGATGAAGAAAGAAATTTAATAAAAGTAAAATTTTCAAAGATATATGATAGCGATATAGAAATTGACGAGATAATAGATGAAGAAATAATAGGTGGAATATGGGTCAGAGTTAAAGATGATGTTTATGATGGAACAATAAAGAGCAAATTGGATACGATGAAAAAGACGCTTCTTTCAAATAGCGAGGTGGAAATAGGATGATTAAAGTTGATGAAATAAGCTCAATAATAAAAGTTCAACTTTCAAAGTATAAAGATGAGATTCAAACAGCAGACACTGGAACTGTAGTTCAAGTAGGTGATGGTACATCAAGAATTTATGGGCTTGCAAATGTTATGGCTGGAGAACTTTTGGAGTTCCCTAACAATATTTTCGGGATGGCTTTAAATCTTGAAGAAAACAATGTAGGAGCAGTTTTGTTTGGTTCCGACCAAGGAATAAAAGAAGGCGATATTGTTGTTAGAACTAAAAAGGTTGTTGAAGTTCCAGTAGGTGAGGAACTTATAGGCAGGGTTGTAAACCCACTTGGTATGCCAATTGATGGAAAGGGACCGATTAAGACCTCAAAAACAAGACCAATTGAGAGGAATGCACCTGGAGTTATAGATAGAAAATCAGTTAAGGAACCGCTTCAAACAGGAATAAAGGCGATAGACGCCATGGTTCCAATTGGTAAGGGACAAAGAGAGTTAATAATAGGAGATAGGCAAACTGGGAAAACGGCTATTGCGATAGACACTATAATTAATCAAAAGGGAAAGAATGTTATTTGCATATATGTTGCAATTGGACAAAAACAGTCTACAGTTGCAAATATAGTTAATACCCTTGAGAGCTTTGGAGCTCTTGACTATACGATTATTGTATCAGCAACTGCCTCAGAGCCTGCACCGCTTCAATATCTTGCACCATATGCTGGATGCACGATGGGCGAAGAATTTATGGAAAATGGAAAGCATGTTTTAATAATTTATGATGATTTATCAAAGCATGCAGTTGCATATAGAACCATGTCACTACTATTAAGAAGACCACCAGGAAGAGAAGCTTATCCTGGAGATATATTTTATATTCATTCAAGGCTTTTAGAGAGAGCTGCAAAACTAAGCGATAAATTAGGTGGGGGTTCTATGACGGCGCTTCCAATAATAGAAACGCTTGCAGGTGACGTTACCGCATATATCCCAACAAATGTTATTTCAATAACAGATGGACAGATATTTTTAGAGGCTGACCTATTCTCATCAGGGGTAAGACCTGCTATAAATCCAGGTATTTCGGTATCAAGAGTTGGAGGCTCTGCACAGATTAAAGCTATGAAGCAAGTTGCTGGTATGTTAAGACTTGAACTTGCACAATATAGGGAACTTGCAGCCTTTGCACAATTTAGCTCCGACCTTGATAAGGAAACAAGACAGAGAATTGATAAAGGAAAGAGGCTTGTTGAAATTTTAAACCAAGCACAATATAGTCCAATGCCTGTTGAGGACCAGGTAATAATACTCTATGCTGCCATAAACAACTATATAAACGAGATACCGGTTGAGATGGTTAAGGATTTTGAAAAGGAATTTTTAGAATACATGAGAACACATGAAAATGATTTAAGAAAAATGATTATAACTAAAAAGGAACTAGATGATGAAATAAAGACAAGACTAAATAGCGCAATTGAAAAATTTGCGTCTTCCTTTAAAAATAAGGAGTGATGTGAATGTCAAAGGGAGAGTTGCTTGAAATAAAGCGAAGAATAAAGTCTATACAGAACACACAAAAAATAACAAAAGCCATGGGACTTGTAGCAACTGCAAAATTCAAAAGGATAAGAGAAAATGCAGAATATGTAAAAGTTCTTAGTGAAGCTACAAAAGATACATTTGAAAAAACACTTTGCGAAGAATCAGTTTACACTAAATATTTTACTGTAAACGATGCTAATAGTGATTTGTATGTAATAATTACATCAAATACAGGTCTTTGTGGAAACTATAATTCAAGCGTTATAAATAGCACTTTAGAATTTTTAAAAAATGAAGATAGGCTTATAACTATAGGAGATAGAGGAAGCAATTTTTTTAAACGGAGAGGATTTAATATAGTTAAGTCTTTTCAAATGAGTAGGGTTCCAATATTTGAAGAGGCAAGTGATATTTTTAATATAATTGAGGAATGCTTTTTGCAGGGAAAAGTCAAAAATGCATATATAGTATATACAAGATTTATTAACCCTGTAAGACAGGAGATTGAAAAAATAAGACTTCTTCCTTTTACAGATATCAAGAAGAATAAAGATATTCTGATGGAGCCTTCTAATTTACAGGTTTTTGAACATAGCGCAAGATATTATTTGATAACAACTATTTTTGATTGTTTATCTTCATCATTAGCATCTGAATATGCAATGAGGATGACTGCGATGGACAATGCTACTAAAAATTCAGGTGAGCTCTTAGAAAAGCTTCAATTGAAATATAACCGAATAAGACAAAGCTCTATAACGCAAGAGGTAACGGAAATCGTTAGCGGTGCTGAGGCATTAAACTCACAATAGTGGAAGGTGAAAATATGAACAAGGGTAAGATAGTCCAAATAATAGGACCAGTTGTAGATATTAGGTTTCAAGCTGGAAAGCTTCCAGAAATATATAATGCAATTCATATAAAAAATGGAGATAAAATATTAGTCTGCGAGGTTATGCAGCATCTTGGAGATGAAATTGTAAGAACTGTTTCAATGGAATCTACCGATGGACTTGTAAGGGGGATGGAGGCTATTGATACTGGAAATCCAATTATGGTTCCAGTTGGGGAAAAGACGTTGGGTAGGCTTTTTAATGTTTTAGGACAGCCTATTGATAATAATGAAGAAATTGGAGAAACTGAATTTTATCCTATTCATAGGCCTGCACCAAAATTTGAAGAACAGGCAGTTGAGCCTGAAATATTTGAAACTGGTATTAAAGTTATAGATCTTATTTGCCCATATCAAAGAGGTGGGAAGATAGGTCTTTTTGGTGGTGCCGGTGTTGGCAAAACAGTTTTAATCCAGGAGCTTATTAATAACATTGCAAAGGAACACGGTGGGCTCTCGGTTTTTACAGGAGTCGGAGAAAGAACAAGGGAAGGAAATGACCTTTATTATGAAATGAAGGAATCAGGAGTTATTGAAAATACTGTTCTTGTTTTTGGACAGATGAATGAGCCTCCAGGAGCTAGAATGAGGGTTGCTTTAACGGGTCTTACAATGGCGGAATATTTTAGAGATAAGGGAAACGATGTTCTTTTGTTTATAGATAATATATTTAGATTTTCACAGGCAGGCTCAGAGGTTTCAGCCCTTCTTGGAAGAATCCCTTCAGCCGTTGGCTATCAGCCAACTCTTGCAAATGAAATGGGGGCGCTGCAGGAGAGAATTACATCAACCAAGAATGGCTCAATTACATCTGTTCAGGCGGTTTATGTTCCTGCGGACGACTTGACTGACCCTGCACCGGCAACCACATTTACTCACCTTGATGCCATTACGGTTTTATCAAGATCGATTGCTGAACTTGGAATTTATCCTGCAGTTGACCCACTTGAATCTTCATCAAGAATACTTGATCCAAGAATTGTTGGTCTTGAACACTATGAAGTTGCACAGAGAGTAAAGAGTATACTACAAAGATATAAGGAACTTCAGGATATTATAGCAATACTCGGAGTTGATGAACTTTCTGAAGAAGACAAGCTAATAGTGTCAAGAGCCAGAAAGATACAAAGATTCTTATCACAGCCATTTAACGTTGCGGAGCAATTTACAGGTATGAAGGGGAAATACGTTCCAATTAAAGAAACTGTAAGGGGATTTAAGGAAATATTAGATGGACTTCACGACGAACTACCTGAATCAGCCTTTTATATGGTTGGTAGTATAGATGAAGCTGTAGAAAAGGCAAAAACATTAGTATAAGAGGTGATTTTGTGGCTTTTAAATTAGAAATTTATACACCTCAGGAAAAATTTTTTGATGAAGAAGTTGAGTCTATTAATTTGGATACTATAGGTGGTAAAATTCAAATATTATCAAGACACATACCTGTTATAGCAGGAGTTAAACCCTGCATTTTGAAGATTGTGCAGGGTGAAACTTTGCTAAAGTTTAAAATATCTGATGGAATAATGGATTTTGAAAAAAACAACTGCAAAATATTTGTTTCAAAAGCTGAAAAGGTGGAGGTTTAATCTCCACCTTTTTTCATGGGAATTAAATATTAATGATGAATAAAAAAGAAAATACATGGTAATAATTGAAAAAAGAGGGGTGAAATAGCATGAAAAGAATTATTTTGATAATTTTATTTGGAATATTTTGCATATATGCAACTCAAATAAAAATTGACGCTCAGGATAGAATAATTAGGTTCTTTAATGAAAATGGGATTGAGTACTTAGAAACAAATGTAGAATATATTTTTACTATAAAGTCAAAAATAAATTTAGAGGATATCGAATATATTATTTTATCAAAAATTGGTAAAAATGCAACTGAGACTGTTAAGGGAAATGATTATATTTCTGCCAAATTTGATAATGGAAATATTAATATTTCAATTAATAAAAGCGACGATTTGCAATTGCTAAGGATTTTTTATTCACAACAATCAAGGGATATGAATATTATAGAATATATAAGAAGGTCTGTTGATGATTTGAATTTGGTAAATGAAAAAAGACCTTCATTTTATAGTTTAATAGAAGGGAAAATCAGTTATAAATTAAGTAAAAAGGAAAAAATAAATTTGGCAAGGCAGATTCTTAAAAGATTATATGGAAGAGAAATAAATTTAATTGAAGATGACAGATATATTAGCTTAATCGGATATTCTAATTGTTATAACAATAATTTGAAAACAAATGGCAAGGTCTTTAATGTTAATATAGCAGTTAGGGATGGCAGCGATGGCTGCACTTACATACTTATTGGCAATCCTATTATAACAGTTGAGTATTGATGAATGGAGGAATTAGAATGAGCAAGATAGTTATTCAAGGCGGCAATAGATTGAATGGAAGAATTAAAATAAGTGCAGCAAAGAATTCTGTATTGCCAATTATTGCAGCATCGCTACTTACATCTGAAGAATGTGTATTAGAGGATATTCCATTTTTAGAGGATGTTAATGTAATTCTAAATGTTTTAGAATCATTGGGAGTTGGACTTTCAATATACAATAACAAAGGAAAGGTTAGGATAAATGCAGGTGAAATAAATTCATTTGAGCCATCCTATGATTTAGTTAGAAAAATGAGGGCATCATTTTTAGTTATGGGTCCAATTCTTTCAAGGCTTGGGAGGATAAAAATAAGCCTTCCAGGTGGTTGTAATATAGGCTCAAGGCCAATAGATTTACATCTTAAGGGTTTTAGTCAATTAGGTGCAGAAATAAATCTTGGACATGGATATGTTGAAGCAAGTTGTAAAAGGTTAAAGGGGGCCAAAGTATATCTTGATTTCCCTTCAGTTGGTGCTACAGAAAATATCTTGATGGCTGCGGTATTGGCTGATGGAGAGACTATAATTGAAAATGCAGCCGAAGAGCCTGAAATTGTTGATTTGGCAAGCTATTTAAATAAAATGGGGGCACAGATAAGCGGCGCAGGGACAGATACTATTAAAATACAAGGTGTAAAAGAGTTAAAGGGAACAGTTCATCAGGTTATTCCTGATAGGATTGAAGCTGGAACATATATGGTTGCTGCTGCAATTACAGGAGGAGAAGTGATTGTTGAAAATGTTATACCTGAACATGTTAGAGCTGTAACTGCAAAACTGCAGGAAATAGGTATACATGTTAAAGAAGAACAGAATAAGATAAAGGTTAAGGGCGGTGGAATAATTAAGCCTGTGGATATCAAAACAATGCCTTATCCTGGTTTCCCAACGGATATGCAGGCACAGTTTATGGCTCTTTTGAGTATTGCCGATGGTGTTTCTATAATTACTGAAACCGTTTTTGAAAACAGATTTATGCATGTTACAGAACTTAAAAGAATGGGAGCAAATATTAAAATAGATGGAAGAAGTGCTGTTATCGAAGGAGTTGAAAAATTAAGCGGAGCAGAAGTAAAGGCAACTGATTTAAGGGCAGGTGCAGCATTAGTTCTTGCTGGGCTTATATCAGAAGGAACTACAGAAGTTTCAGAAATTTATCATATAGATAGAGGTTATGTTGACATGGTTGGGAAGCTACAAAAATTAGGTGCTGATATTCAAAGGGTATAAAACCTTTGAATATTTTTTTTATTTTGATAATAAAATGTAGTAGGCTTTTTTGTGGGGTGAGGGATTTGAAGCACGTAGGATATTATATTATTTTAATTGTTTTTATTTTGATTTTTATTCCTCTTTTGATAATTGGAGGAATTGGTGAAGGAATAAAGATACCTGGAGTTTTTAATAAATTTACAATTCCAATAGAACGTGTTGAAAGGGAGGAGCCTGATAAAAAGGATATTACTATTAAGATGTTCGATGTTAAAAAGGGAAAAATTGTAGATATAGAGCTTGAGGAGTATGTTGCAGGGGTTATTGCAGCTGAAATGCCTGTGTCTTTCAATATAGAAGCTCTAAAGGCGCAGGCAATTGCAGCAAGGACATTTGTACTTGCAAATAAGATTGAATTGGGCGGAGGTGGTTGCAATAAACATCAAGGTGCAGATGTTTGTTCAGATGTCCATTGTCAGGCATGGATTTCAAAGGAAGATAGATTGAAGCTCTGGGATGCAAGGTTAGCAGTTGATAATTGGAATAAAATAGTTGAAGCCGTAAATTCAACTAAGGGTATTGTTATTACATATAATAATCAAATTGCAAGGCATATTAAATATCACTCGACTAGCGGAGGTAAGACTGAAAATAGCCTTTATGTTTTTGGCTATCAAGAACCATATCTTGTAAGTGTTGAGAGCCCGTATGAAGATGAAGCCCCTAATTATACAACAAAGGTTGTCATGAGTAAAAAGGAATTTATAAATAGAATTAAGACATTGAATTCTGCTGTTAAGATATCTGAAAAGGGACTTGCAACTCAAGTTAAAATATTGGATTGGACAGAAGGGGGAAGGGTTAACAGAATTAAGGTAGGAGATAAGGAGTTTACTGGAATAGATATAAGGTGGGCTATGGGCCTTAAGAGTGCTGCCTTTTCAATAAAGATTGACACTAAGAATGTTACTTTTACTGTTAAAGGTTATGGTCATGGAGTTGGGATGAGCCAGTGGGGAGCTAATGAGATGGGGAAAAGAGGTAAAAAATACGATGAGATAATAAAACATTACTATAGGGGTGTTGAATTAAATAGTATTGAAGAAGTTATGAAGAACAAATAAAATTTTTTATTTTTCATAAAAAAATTAGGGCAAAACCCTAATTTTTTTTTATAGACATGTATAAAATGGGATAATTTGGACAAAACTATTTTACAGGAGGTGTAGATATGGGATTTAAAGATAATTTAAGAAAAACGGTTCAAAGGGAAATGTTTTATGTGGTGCTCTTTATCTGTCTATGCGTGGTAGCTGTTGCTGCTGTTTATTTTACAAGAAATAATGCAAATATTGATAAGAACCTAGCAAAGGCTCCTTCTCAAACAGAACAAAAGGCTACAGAACCAAACAATGAGCCAACCTTGGTTGAAGAGAAGAATGTTGGTGAGGCACCTGTAGCTCAGGTTCCACAATCTACGGTTAATAAAAACGATTCTAATACTTCAGATAAAGGGCAAGCCAAGCAGGACAAAGCAACTTCAAAAAGCGATAACGCACAACCAACTATAAAAATGATAATGCCAGTAGATGGAGAAGTTACAAAGAAATTTGATAAGGAAAATTTGCAGTATTCGGCAACTCTCCAACAATGGGAAACACACGAAGGAATAGACATTGCGTGTGATATAGGAACGGAAGTTAAAGCTGCCGCTGACGGAAAGGTAGTAGATGTTATTACAGACGACAAAGTAATAGAAGGACTCAATTTAAAAACAGGATATGGAGTAACCGTAATCATAGAACATAATAATGGAGTGCAAAGCATTTATGGCAATTTAGCAAGCGATTTAAAGATTAAAAAAGGAGATAGGGTTAAAAAAGGAGACATTATAGGATTTGTTGGAGATACATCAATTAGAGAAGCAAGCAGCATCGAAGGAAGCCATTTACATTTTTCACTTATAAAGAAGCATGGTAAAGACGTTACAACTTTGAACCCACTTGATTTTATTAAGTAATCGCAAAAGGCTTGCAGAATAAGCCAATGTTTTGCAGGCCTTATTTTTTTAGATTATATTTGTTCTAATTTATTCATATATTTAATTAAGTGCTAAAGGGAGGTCGTCTGATGAAGGATTATATAGAAGAAAGGGTTTTGGAGGTTGCACAGTATATAATAGAAACACGAGCAACTATAAGAAAGGCAGCAAAAACATTTGGCGTTAGCAAAAGCACCGTTCATAAGGATATAACCGAAAGGCTTCCTAAAATAAATCCTCAAGTTGCAAAGGAAGCCAAGGAGATACTGGATGTAAATAAGGCAGAAAGACATATAAGGGGTGGAAAAGCCACGAAATTAAAATATAAACCAGCAAATGCATAAAAATTTTCCCTACCAAGCAGGAATTTGTTATTTTTTATCGAATATTATATATGCAGTATATAGGTAGGGAGTGAAAATATGTGGTGGTTTGGTGGAACAGACCTTGGAATTGATTTAGGAACAGCAAGCGTATTAGTTTATGTTAAGGGCAAAGGAATAGTTTTGAAGGAACCTTCTGTTGTTGCAATAGACAAGAATACAAACAAGGTGCTTGCGGTAGGAGAAGATGCAAGGCAGATGATTGGAAGGACTCCAGGAAATATTGTAGCTATTAGACCTTTAAGAGATGGAGTTATTTCTGATTATGATGTAACAGAAAAGATGCTTAAGTATTTTATAAAAAAAGCATATGGGTATAAGAAACTATTAAGACCTAGAGTTGTTGTATGTATACCCTGCGAGGCAACAGAGGTTGAAAAAAGAGCAGTTCAAGATGCAGCATATAATGCAGGGGCAAGAGAAGTGCATTTGATAGAAGAGCCTATTGCTGCCGCTATAGGAGCAGGACTTGACATATCGAAGCCAACAGGGTGGATGGTAGTAGATATCGGTGGCGGAACAACAGATATAGCTGTTATTTCTTTAAGCGGAATTGTTGTAAGAAATTCAATAAAAGTAGCTGGTGATAAGTTTGATGAATCCATAGTTGCTTATATGCGAAAAAAATACAAGCTTATGATAGGTGAAAGAACAGCAGAGGATTTAAAGGTGAACATTGGTTGTGCGTTTAAGAGGGACGAGGATATATCCATGGAGATAAAGGGGAGAGACCTTATTAGTGGCCTTCCAAAGAATATCCTTATAACATCAGAGGAAATAAGAATGGCATTGCAGGAACCAGTTAACGCTATAGCAGATGCTGTTCACCAGGTATTGGAAAAAACACCGCCGGAACTTGCAGCTGACATAAGTGATAATGGAATTTTAATGACTGGAGGAGGTTCACTTCTTTGGGGACTTGATAAATTTATAGAGGAGAGAACGAAAGTGCCTGTTAAAGTTGCAGAAGATGCTATTTCATGTGTTGCAAAGGGGACAGGCGTCTCATTAGATTACATAGATGTTTTGGAAGATAGCTCAATAAAAAGAAGAAAAAAGGCATGAAGTCATGCCTTTTTATTTATGCTCAAAATTATGCTTTCGGCAATAATTTTTGCCATTTCCCAAATGAAATGTAACCTTATGTTTTTTAACATATAACTATCTGGATTATCTATTGAATCTACAACTCCAACGATTGAGATGTCTCCAATCGATGGAAGTATTTTCCCAACTCCTTTTCCTGGATGAACTGGGCCTAATTTTACTTGTATGTCCCCAATTGTGTCATCAAAACCTAAACAAGCATCTATAGCTATTATAAAGTAGTCAAAATAATCAAATGATATATCTAATATCACATCTTCGAGATTAACAGCATGTGCGGGAGATTCTAGTGTGCCTATTACTGGAATAGGGCAGCAAGATTCCTTTAAAAATGTTCCTACCAATGGACCGAGGCTATCACCAATGCATTTGTCTGTTCCTATACAAACTATAAGTGTTTTCTCTTTAATAAACTTTGAAATGTAGTCCGAAAGCCTTTCCTTTGCATTATTATCCATATAATTTACAACAAGTCCGACAATTTCGAAGTTTTTTGCTGACAATAAACCACCCCCTTTAATTCATATATACAAGGTAGGGGATGCTTTTATTACTTTTTTGAATAATTTTTGGAAATACATGAAAAAATATAAATGATATTGAAAGGGGTGGTTAAATGAAGAAATATTTTGAAATGATATTAGTTTTAATCGTCACCTTTATGACTCTTGTTGCTATGTATACATTGAGACCTAATTATTCCCAAGCTACATTATATACTCTGGATGACGAGATGCATAACTATGATGATGAAGCAAAATTTATTTTTGACAATTATTATGATGTAAATTTAAAGTTTAAGTAATTGTGCTTTTTATTTTCATAAAGAACTGTTGCAGAGTTTTGCAACAGTCATATTTTTTTATTATCGCAAATCTTTCTTATAGCATCTTTATCCCAGACATTTAACTGCTGCAAGTTAGTTATTGCGCCTAATATATTGTCTTTGATTCCTGGAATTTGTTTTTCAAGTTTCCAAATCAATTCCTTCATGTTTTGTCTTTGGGTATTACCATTAGCAGGACAAGGGTTTTTGATTACAGGCAGATTGTTCTTTTTAACTAAACTTCTTATATCCTTTTCATATACATAAACAAGAGGTCTTATTAAATAAATATCCTTTTTTTCAAGGTGAGTTACTGGTGAAAATGTGCTAAGTCTCCCCTCAAAGAACATCGACATTAAAAAAGTTTCAATAACATCGTTCAAGTGGTGGGCGAGCGCAACTTTGTTGCAGCCTAAATTTTTTGCTGCATCATGCAGAGCTCCACGTCTCATTTTTGCGCAAAGGGAACATGGATTTTTTTCTTTTCTAATATCAAATATTATTTCAGCTATACTTGTTTTTACAACATAGTGGGGAACATCAATTTTTTTAGTAAATTCGATTAGAGGGGTAAGGTCTAATTCCTTTAAACCCATATCTATTGTTATAGCGCAAAGCTCAAAAGGTTGAGGACTAAATCTTTGGTATTGCTTTAATGCGTATAATAAAAGATTGCTATCCTTACCACCAGAGAGACCAACCGCAATCCTGTCACCATCCTGTATCATATTAAAGTCCTGGATGGATTTTCTGAGTTTGCTCAAAAGTTTTTGCATAGGGCTCATCCTCCAAGCATTAAATATTATCCATTAGAATTGTTATAAATTATTTTGTATAGTGAAATACTAATATAAGATATAATAACAAATAAGGCTGAGAGAATCTATAAAATTATATTAAACTGCTAAAACATTTAATAAAATAATTTTGATATCAGTAGCTATTTAGAGAATAATGCAGAATAGACGGATAATAAAGAGATAATCTCTTATAAACGACAAATACGATGGTTGAAATATTGAGTAGATTTATGTATACTTAATAATGTCGCTGGTGAGCGATGAGAGAAAACAAAATAAAGTATATGGGCGCATAGCTCAGCTGGGAGAGCATCTGCCTTACAAGCAGAGGGTCATAGGTTCGAGCCCTATTGTGCCCACCATATACGCCGGCTTAGCTCAACCGGTAGAGCAACTGACTTGTAATCAGTAGGTTGTAGGTTCAAGTCCTATAGCCGGCTCCACATGGAGTGGTTCCCGAGTGGCCAAAGGGGGCAGACTGTAAATCTGTTGGCAGACGCCTTCGGTGGTTCGAATCCACCCCGCTCCACCAAAAAGACGCAAATTGCGTCTTTTTTATTTTGTAAATTTGTATTGACATCGACATACTATTGTGCTATTATCTTTTATTGTCAAGAAAACAGAATATGATAAGTAAAACTTATCCAGAGAGGTGGAGGGACGGGCCCAATGAAACCCGGCAACCTGCATAATGCAAGGTGCCAATTCCTGCAGAATGATTACATTCTGGGAGATGAGGATAGAAATTGTGCCTCTTCTTGTCAGAAGGGGTTTTTTTAATGTAAAAAAGTAATATACATATCGATTTTAGAGAAATATAATAATGTAAACTTATATTAATCCGGTAACAACAGTTACCTTTATATAAACAATAACATAAAGAAGGAGGTTTCAAAATGGTAAAAAGATTATTTACATCAGAATCAGTTACAGAAGGACATCCAGATAAGATTTGCGACCAGATTTCAGACGCAGTTCTTGATGCTATTTTAGCAGAAGACCCAGAGGCAAGAGTTGCTTGTGAAACAGCCGTTACAACAGGTATGGTTTTAGTTATGGGAGAAATCTCAACTAAATGTTATGTAGACATTCCAAAAATAGTTAGAAAGACAGTAGAAGAAATAGGATATACAAGAGCTAAATATGGATTCGATGCTGACACATGTGCAGTTTTAACAGCTATAGATGAACAATCACCTGATATAGCTATGGGTGTTGATAAGGCTCTAGAAGCAAAAAAGGGAGAGATGGATGCTATTGAAGCAATAGGTGCTGGAGACCAAGGCATGATGTTTGGATTTGCTTGCACTGAAACACCAGAATTTATGCCACTTCCTATTGCACTTGCACACAAACTATCAAGAAGACTTTCAGAAGTTAGGAAGAATGGAACAGTTGATTACTTAAGACCAGATGGAAAAACTCAAGTAACTGTTGAATACCATGATGATAAGCCAGTTAGAGTTGACACTATAGTTATTTCAACACAACATAGCCCAGAGGTTACAAGGGAACAAATCGAAAGAGACATGATTGAACATGTTATAAGAAAGGTTGTTCCTGCTAATCTTTTAGATGAAAACACAAGATACTTAATAAACCCAACAGGAAGATTTGTTGTTGGAGGACCACACGGAGACTCAGGTTTAACTGGAAGAAAGATAATAGTTGACACATACGGCGGATACGGAAGACACGGCGGTGGCGCCTTCTCAGGAAAGGACCCAACAAAGGTTGACCGTTCAGCAGCTTATGCAGCAAGATGGGTTGCTAAAAACCTTGTAGCAGCAGGACTAGCAGAAAAACTTGAAATTGAAATTGCATACGCTATAGGTGTTGCAAGACCAGTTTCAATAGAAGTTGAAACATTTGGAACAGGAAAACTTCCTGATGATAAGATTGTTGACATAGTAAACAAGGTATTCGACTTAAGACCAGCTGCAATAATAAAGAATCTTAACTTAAGAAGACCAATCTACAGACAAGTTGCAGCATATGGCCACTTTGGAAGAACAGACCTTGACCTTCCATGGGAAAGATTAGACAAAGTTGAAGAAATCAAAAAAGCAGTAGCTGAAATGTAAATAAGCTGCCTCATATGAGGCGGCTTATTTTTTTTTAGGGACGGTTCTCAATTTTTTTACATCTGCAACAATTTAAATGTGTAATATTATTTTCTACCCCCTATTTATATGGTGAAAGGGGGTGAGAGAATGGCAGTTAGTGCATTACAACTTACTTCAAATGTAGTTTTAAGAGTTAAAATTGGAGTTGACCAGAACGGAAGCGACATCGAAAGAGCTATAACTTTAAGAAAAGTTAAGGCCAACGCTACAAATGATGATGTGTTTGCAATAACGCAAGCGTTAGCAGGGATTTTAGAAGGACCACTTAACAACGTTATAAGACAGGATTTTGCAGAGCTTGTAAATCTATAATTTAAATTTAATCTAAGTGGGAGGTGAGTAGATTGAAGACTCTTCAAATGGTTTTTCAAAACCAGGCAGGAAAGAACGTATCCGTTAACATACCTTATGTAAAGGATGGAATTACAGTTGAAGAGATACGAAGCCTTATGCAGCTTATAATTTCAAAGAATATATTTGAAACAACAGGAGGAGATTTAATTGCAGCAATGAGTGCTAATGTTGTTGCAAGGGATGTTACTGAATTTAACGTAAGATAGAAGGTGATTGAGTGGACACCATAATGAATCAGATAGCTAATTTTGGATTTCCTATAGTTTTATCGATTTACCTTCTTGTAAGGGTTGAGGGTAAATTGGAAAAATTAACGGATAGCATAAATGAGCTATCAAGAACAATTGAAGGATTTAAGAATTAAAGCTCAGGGCAAATGCCTTGAGCTTTTGTTTTGTCGAAATTTTCGTGGATTAAAATAAATTGAGAACCGTCCCTAAGAAGATAAAATTGAGAACCGTCCCTAGGTGATTTTGTGGCGGTGGAGGAATACTAAGCCAGAGAGTATTCTTAAAAAGCCTACTATAATGAAAGCGGTTTTGATGGATGTAATATGGGAAAGTTGCATCCCAATCCAAGGAGAAATAAAAAGGGTTATGTTTGTAACCAGGTTGTAAAAGGCGATGTAGGAGGTTCTGTTTTCCCTTGGAGCAACTTCGT
Organism: Caloramator mitchellensis; assembly: GCF_001440545.1. Taxonomy (NCBI): domain Bacteria; kingdom Bacillati; phylum Bacillota; class Clostridia; order Eubacteriales; family Clostridiaceae; genus Caloramator; species Caloramator mitchellensis. The sequence goes on along the minus strand of NZ_LKHP01000002.1, from coordinate 215,992 downwards.
AGAGTGAGTTTATAAGAAGAAGCAGAACTCCTGAGACACTAAAGCCTGTAATTGCTACAAAATATGTTACATGGTAAATCTTAGTAGAGATTGAATATAAAAATGGTGCAAGTGAAATACCGATTGCAGATATAGTTAGAGCAATTGAATTTCCCTTATTTCTTGAGAACCGTCCCCAGAATCTATATCCAAATGCCATTGCAAGTCCGTTTATAGTCGAAATAATAGAAGTCCAAAATTCATTTGTATGAAGATAATCGACTTCGTAGGTTAAAAATAATGGCCATGCCATTTGCCATGTGAAATGGAATATAATGACGCTTATTATAAATATAAGATATTCTCTTTGATGCTTAAGATTTTTAATAAAGTCAATTGAAATCCTGTTTTGTTCGGTTGAAATTTCTGCAAACTGCGAGTGCTTGCTATCTCTGTGCATTAAAAGGGTAAAAACCTCTATAATTCCAAATATAAATGCGATTATAAATACAACCTGGTAAAAGCTAATGAGCTGGGATTTTGATTTGGAAAGAGAAGATAGCAAAAATCCGGCAATAAGGGTAGTAGCTGTTCCTGCAATTGTTGCAATGCTATTTCTTGATGATAGGCTCTGTTCCCTTTCTCCAGGTGGGAATATATCTGCTATGAAGGATTGCCATAGGAAAACAGCAATTGAGTTAGGAAAGCTCATTGCACTGTATAAAATTACAAACAAAAGCGCCCTATAATTTTGATTTAGAAATGGAACAAGCGCCATTAGAAGATAAAATGACCTTGTGGTTAAAAAGGCATATGAGGTTGCCTTTTTTTTATTTTTTGTCGAGCTTAAAACCATTCCACCGATAAAAATAGCCAGTATGCTGAAAAAGGCAGGCAGAGAATTAAAAAGCGATACAAGCTCATCCCCTGCGTTTAATCGCTTCAAAAACAATCCAGCAAATCCCGTGGCTAAATTAACTGCAATTATTTGCAAAACTCCATTTAAATTATTGAGAAAATAGTTATTCTTAAATCTTGTCAAATTAACACCCCCGTCCCCTAATAAAGATTATAACAAAAAATTAAGTTTTAGCCACCCTGAAAAATTAATTTTATGGATTTGACACCGAACACATGTTCGTATTATAATTTTGTGTAAGATAATGGAAGGGGTGGGAATATGTTATTGTATGTTATACCTCAATATATGAAAAACATAGGCGATGGATGCATAGTAAAAGAGGATGGTGTTGAAAAAATGTATGAAATTAAGATAAATCAGGTATTGAAAAATATATGCAGGGAAAGGATGCTGGATTTTAAAGAAGTTAAAAGAAAAAGCAGAAAAACTGTTGGGCAAAGCAATATTATTCCTCTATTATTTAGTAAAGATGAAATAATGTTTCCAATTAAAATTAGAAAACCAAAAGTTTCAAGAGATGAAGTTTATGGCTATATTAATTTCAATTTTATTGATAAAATAGAAGAGGGACATATAGTTTTAAAGGATGGACAAAAAATATATTATATAGAAAGCCAAAGGGCTGTTTTGAAAAGAACAAATTTGGTAAGAATCTTAAAAAGGGAGATTAAATCAAGTGATTTATGCGTAAACTTTGACCTTAAACTTCCTGCAACTAAAGAAGACGTATATTTACTTTTAAGGGAGATTTACGATATCAAAAAGTTATTAGAATAGGTGATGCTATGGTTGAAATTGAAGGAACTGTCGAGAGCGTTATTTTTAGAAATGAAGAAAATGGCTATACTGTTATAAAGCTAAGATATGACAACGACCTTATCTCTGTGGTTGGAACTATGCCCTATATAAGCGAAAACATTAGGATAAAGGTTCAAGGGGAGTGGGTAGTTCATCCTACCTTTGGGCAGCAGATTAAACTTACAACCTACGAAGAGATTAAGCCTAACACGATAGAAGGAATAGAAAAATATCTTGCATCAGGTCTAATACCTGGGATTGGTCCTGTTACTGCCAAAAGAATAGTTGAAAAATTTGGCAAGGACACGCTTGATATAATGGAAATGAACCCTGAAAGGCTTACAGAAGTAGAGGGAATTGGCGAGAAAAAGGCGCAAAGGATTGCCGAATCATTTGTAGAACAGAGGGAATTAAGGAGCGTTTTGATTTTTCTTCAGAGCTATGGAATAACAACAAACCTTGGAATAAAAATTTACAAAAGATACGGAAACGAAACTGTGAAGGTCGTTAAGGAAAATCCATACAGGCTCTCGGATGAAATTTCAGGTATCGGATTTAAAACAGCAGATAAGATTGCAAGAAACATTGGAGTTGATTTAACTTCGGTTTATAGAATAAGGTCAGGTATAAAATATGTCCTTGCAAGCTGCATTTCAAATGGACATGTTTACCTTCCAAAACTTGAACTATTAGATGAATGCAGCAAACTACTAAATATACCTTCAGAGCTTATAGAAAATCAACTTGCAAGCTTAGAGGAATCAAAGGATATAAGATACGATAAAATAAACGGTTCTGACGCATATTATCTAAGTTCCTACTACAATGCAGAAACAAAAGTTGCAAGAAAAATAATAGAATTATCGCTTCAAACGGTTGAAGAGGATGAAGAATGGATAACGAATGAAATAGCTGAGTTTGAAAAGGAAAGCTGCATTAAACTTGCTGATGAACAAATTGATGCTGTTAAGGAAGCACTGATAAATGGAGTTTGCGTAATAACAGGAGGTCCTGGAACAGGAAAGACAACTATTATTAAGTGCATTATAAGGCTATTCAAGAAAAAGGGAATGGAGGTTGCACTCTGTGCACCAACTGGAAGGGCGGCAAAGAGGATAACAGAAGCAACAGGAGAAGAGGCTAAAACACTTCATAGACTGCTTGAGATGGAATTTTTAGAATCCGATGATGGACCAATCTTTTCAAGGGATGAAAAAAATCCACTTGATGAGGATGTAATAATAGTAGATGAGGCTTCTATGGTTGATATTCTTTTGATGAACAGCCTTTTAAAGGCAATTACGATTGGCAAAAGGCTTATAATAGTTGGGGACGTTGACCAGCTGCCTTCAGTTGGACCTGGAAATGTTTTAAGGGATATAATCGATAGCAAAGGTATTAAAGTAAAGAGGCTGAATAGGGTATTTAGACAAAAAAATGAGAGTCTTATTGCAATCAATGCGCATAAAATAAATAGTGGTGAAATGCCATATCTGAATGAGAAGGACAAGGATTTTTTCTTTATATCAAAAAGCAATCCTCAGGACATATTAGAAGAAATATTAAACCTCGTTGATAGAAGGCTGCCTTCCTTTAAAGAAGGCTTTGACCCGTTAAGGGATATACAGGTCCTATCCCCTATGCGGAAGGGGGAGAATGGCATAATTAATTTAAACAAAGAACTTCAAAGGATACTGAATCCTCCATCCAGCACGAAGGAAGAGAAGGAAGTAAGGGATATAATATTTAGAGAAGGCGACAAGGTCATGCAAACCAAAAACAACTATAACATAGAATGGACCAGCTTAGTTTCATTAGAAGGTGAAGGACAGGGGATAGGGGTTTTTAATGGTGATATAGGATTTATAGAAAAAATTGATAATGAAGAGCAGAAGGCAACAGTTATATTCGACGATGAAAAAAGGGTAACCTATGATTTTACTAGCCTTGATGAGCTTGACCTTGCCTATGCAATTACTATTCATAAAAGCCAAGGAAGCGAATTCCCTGTCATAGTCGTCCCAGTAAGTTTCGGACCTCCTATGCTGATGACAAGAAACCTAATATATACGGCTGTGACCAGGGCTAAAAAACTTGTTGTTCTTGTTGGAATGAAGCAGGCACTTCAATTTATGATTGAAAATGAAAAGATTGCAGATAGATATTCAGGCCTGAATGAAAGAATAGTTAAGATTATAACCGAGCTAAAATGAGGTGGTATTGTGGAAGTTTACCTGTATAGGGCAGATGGCAGCAGAGGGACTGTATATGATTTTTCCTTTAATCCACTCGTTGATTATGAAATATTAAAGAAAACAAGAAGGATTGATAATTTTGAAGTTTTAGGGTTGATGGACATCGATAAGGCAAAGGAATCGATTGAAAACATGTATTCAACGAGGTTGTTTGATAAAATTTTTAAGATAAGTGGAAAAAGAACAATCCCTATGCTTCAAAAACAGTCCATAGAAATGTGGAAAAGAAGGTTAAAGGAAGGGTATAATCTGCCTTCTAAAAAAGATGTTGAATTAGTTGAAGGCGCTATAGTTGGTAAAATACTTACATTTAGAGAATTGGTTGAATTTGCAAAGCAAAATTTTATTCAATATGAAACTCTTTTGGATATAGTCCAAATGCTATACTGCGAAAGAAGAATACAAATATCACCTGCATTTTTAGAAAACAAGGGCAAACCGCAATGTTATTTTTGCAAGAGAAAACCATGTGAAATGTGTCTGTTTGGCTTTAAACAAGATGATGTTCTACTATATGCGGCGGACAATTACAATTATTTGATGCTAAATGATTTTTCATACAAAAAACCGTCATTGAACTTAATTGAAGAAGAGGCTTCACAGGAAATATTAAAATTTACAAAATCAAAAAAAGTTAGCAGCATTATTTTTAGTGCTCCACATTCATTTTCTATTAAGATGCTTTTTTCATCATTTGCTGAAGTATTTAAAAGAGGCGGAAGGGTTTTATACGTTACAAGTTTTAATGAAATAAATGAGGTTTATACTATACTGTCAAATACATTTACTAAAAAAAGAATAGGAATTGCTAACAAAAATATAGAGGACTATAGAAATTTTGATATAGTTATAGCCTATAAATCAAATTTAATTAGGTTTTATAAATCATTCGACCTTGTAGTATTGAACGATTTAAATAGTGCTTTTGAAGAAAATATTGACTTTGGCTATGTTGTAAAAAGGTCAGCTAAGGATAAGGCAAAATTTATTTATATTTCAGCAAACCCACTAAGAAATAAAGAACATTTCAATGAATTAATATATATTCCATTTGCACATGGGAGCCATCTTATATCCGAACCTAGAGTGGAAACTGCAAGATTTTTAAGCGAATTTGAAGTTTTTGTCCCTCAAATGGCTGTAGATGTTTTGAAGTTTTCGATTAAAGAGGGAACAAAAACTGTAATATTTTACCCGGATGAAAGTAGGCATCAGGAAATATTAAATTTTTTAGTCTCCTGTGGAATTGATATGGATTTAATTGAAAAAGATATTAAATACGACGACTTTGCAAGGGCTTTAAGAAGCAGCAAAAACGTTTTTATAACGAGCGACATAAGATGTTCAAGACAATTGGTTGAGGACATAAATGTTATAGTTTTAAATGCACATTCAAATTATTTTAATGCAGAAAAATTAATCTATATTTCAGCAATGGCGTCAACGGGAAGGAACAAAAGAATAGGGGAGGTTTTATTTGTTGCCGAAAATGAAACGGAGGAGATATCCTTAGCAAGGAAATGTATACGAAGTTTAAACAAAGTTTCCTGGGAAAAGGAATATGTGAAGCTATAGATGGGCTTTTAGAGATAATTTTTCCGTCAGAAAGTGTTTGTGCAAACTGCGGAAGGATTGAAGTTTATGATTATGGATTATGCAAAGAATGTTATTTTGAGGTTTTAAACAAATCAATATTTTCCAAGGTGCAAAGAAATTATCCAATCAAAGTAGAATTTGACGAAGTTTATTCAGTATGCAGATACGAAGGACTACCAAAGGAAATGATTAGAAGGTTAAAATACAAGGAAAAGGTTGAACTTGCAAATGTATTTGCAAAATTTATGGTGGATGTTATAAATAATTTTAATATAGATTTTGACATAATAGTTCCTGTTCCATCTTCTAAAAAAAGAATAAGAATAAGGGGCTATAATCAGGCAAGTTTAATTGCCAGGAACATATCCAATTTAACAGGAAAAAAAGTTTTAGAGTGCGTTGAAAAAATAAGGGATACTAAATCACAAACACTATTCAAAGACCAAAATAGATGGTATAATGTAAAAGGAGTTTTTAAGTGCAGCACTGATTTGTCTGGTAAGAACATTTTGCTTGTTGATGATGTATTTACAAGCGGTGCAACAGCCCACTTCAATTCAGTAGCTCTTAAAAAATCAAATGCAAAAAAAATAATAGTTTTAACATTTGCAACATAAAGGATATGGCGCTGATTAGGTCTGTGGTTGAAAGTCGATGCCAGCCGCAGGCGAAACGATCCACGTAAGTCAGATAAGGTCTGATGAGCATGGTGCGGTTTAGAAGTAAGTCCTGCCGGGAAAACCGAGAGAAGGATTAGTGAGAGGCATACCACCTTGAGCAAAACTTCCAGCAGGCGAGTGTGGGGTCAAAGACCAGGTCAGCTAATCAGTGCCATGTCCTTTTTGTATTTATTTTTTTAATTTGCATAAAATAATATCAATAATCATAATTTTTACTACTAACAAATGCTGTGGATACAAAACCATTGAAATTCAAGTTATGCACAAAGTTATCCACACTATCCACAGACATTTATCAACATATTCACATATTTCACATTTTGACAAAAAATACTTGATTAAATTGTCAGAAAATATTAAAATTATTATAAGAAAAATATTTTTCCCTTATCTTACTTTGAAAGGGGTAGATCTTATGAAATTCATGATCACTGGGAAGAACATAATGTTAACAGACGCTTTAAAGGACACAGTGGAAAAAAAGCTTGGCAAACTTGAAAGGTATTTTAGTCCAGAACAGGAGGCTCACGTTTTCCTTTCAGTTCAAAAGAACAAACAGATAATCGAAGTTACAATTCCATTCAATGGAATGATTTTAAGAGGTGAAGAATCAACAGGTGATATGTATTCATCTATAGATAATGTAGTTGAGAAGATAGAAAGACAAATTATAAAGCAAAAGACAAAGCTTCAAAAGAGGGTTCACAATGGTGAAACTTTAAGATTCTTAGATATTCCAGAATACAGGGATAGAGATGTTGATGAGGAAGAAGGAAAGATTGTAAAGAGAAAGAGATTTTCAGTTAAGCCAATGGACCTTGAAGAAGCAATGCTTGAGATGGAACTTTTAGGACACAGCTTCTTCGTATTTAGAAATGCAGATACTGAGGAAGTCAATGTAATTTACAAGAGAAAAGATGGAAATTACGGCATAATAGAACCAGAAGTATAATAAAGGCACCCAATCGGGTGCTTTTTCTTATGTAAATTTTCAAATTAATTGTTTAATTGATGAAATTATGCTAAAATATTAGTATTGTTTTGAAGGAAGGTGGTAGTGTGGGTTTACTTGAAAAAATATTCGGTAGCCATAGCGAAAGAGAAATTAAAAGGCTTATGCCGCTTGTTGATAAAATAGAAAGTTTGGACAGCAAAATGCAAAGCCTTTCCGATGAGGAATTAAGAAACAAGACATTTGAATTTAAAGAAAGACTTCAAAGGGGAGAGACACTTGATGATTTGCTTCCCGAAGCATTTGCAGTTGTTAGAGAAGCTGCATGGAGAACTTTAGGAATGAAGCACTTCAGGGTTCAGCTTATAGGTGGAATAGTCCTACACCAAGGAAGAATAGCTGAAATGAAAACAGGTGAAGGTAAAACTCTTGTTGCTACTTTGCCTGCCTACCTTAATGCGCTAACTGGCAAGGGAGTTCATGTTGTTACAGTTAACGACTATCTTGCAAAGCGTGATAGGGAATGGATGGGAAAGATTTATGAATTCTTAGGGCTAACTGTTGGAGTTATTACACATGATTTAGACGCAGAGGAAAGAAAGAAGGCATACAATAGCGACATAACATACGGAACTAACAACGAATTTGGTTTTGACTACTTAAGAGACAACATGGTTATATACAAAGAAGAAATGGTTCAAAGGGATTTACATTTTGCAATAGTCGACGAAGTTGACTCAATACTTATCGACGAAGCAAGAACCCCGCTTATAATATCCGGTCAGGGAGAAAAGTCAACTAAGCTTTATTCAGTTGCGGATATGTTCGTAAAGACTCTAAATAAAGAAGGGGACTTTGAAGTTGATGAAAAGCAACATGCAGTAACTCTTACTGAAAAGGGTATTGAGAAGGCTGAAAAATTCTTCAATATCGAAAACTATGCTGACCCTCAAAACATGGAAATACAGCACCATGTTATTCAGGCTCTAAAGGCAAACTACCTTATGAAAAGGGACATAGACTATGTTGTTAAGGACGATGAAGTAATAATAGTTGACGAGTTTACTGGAAGACTTATGTATGGAAGACGTTATTCAGATGGTCTTCATCAGGCAATTGAGGCAAAGGAAGGAGTTAAGATTGAGAGAGAATCAAAGACTCTTGCTACAATAACATTCCAGAACTACTTCAGATTATATGAGAAGCTATCCGGTATGACAGGAACAGCTCTTACTGAAGAAGTAGAATTTAGAGAAATATATGGTCTTGATGTTATTGTAATTCCTACAAACAGACCGATGATTAGAAAGGACCTTCCAGATATAGTTTTCAAGACTGAAAAGGCAAAGTTTAATGCGCTTGTTGATGAGATAGTTGAAACATACAGAACAGGTCAGCCTGTATTGGTTGGAACTATCAGCATTGAAAAATCAGAACTTATTTCTGATATGCTAAAAAGAAAGGGAGTTCCTCACCAGGTTCTTAATGCTAAGTATCATGAAAAGGAAGCTGAAATAGTTGCACATGCTGGTGAAAGGGGCATGGTAACAATAGCAACTAATATGGCAGGTCGTGGAACGGATATTAAACTTGGCGAAGGTGTTGCTGAACTTGGCGGTTTGAAGATAATAGGAACCGAAAGACATGAATCAAGAAGAATCGATAACCAGCTAAGAGGTCGTGCTGGACGTCAGGGAGACCCAGGTAGTTCAAGATTTTATATATCCCTTGAGGACGATTTGATGAGACTATTCGGTTCAGATAGAATTAAGGATATAGTTTCAAAGCTTGGGCTTCCAGATGATGAACCTATCGAGAGCGGAATGGTTTCAAACGCTATAGAGCAGGCTCAAAAGAGAGTAGAAGCCAACAACTTTGAAATAAGAAAATCATTACTGCAATTTGACGACGTATTAAATAGACAAAGAGAAATAATATATAATCAGAGAAGAAAGGTTTTAGAGGGTGAAAACCTAAGAGAGAGCATAAGAGATATGATAAAGGATGTTGTTACATCCATAGTAAATGCCCACGCTACTGACGACAGGCATAGAGAAGAGTGGGATATCAAGGCGCTTATAAGATATATAGAAGATGTATTCATGTTGAATCATGAATTCGATGCAGCCGAACTTGAAAAGCACTCAAAGGATGAGATACTTGAAAATATATTGAATCATATTTATGCTGACTATGAAGAGAAGGAAAAGGAATTCGAAGAAGACATGTTCCGAGAAATTGAAAGGGTTGTTCTTTTAAGGGCAGTTGATACAAAGTGGATTGACCACATCGACGCCATGGAACACTTAAAGCAGGGAATTGGATTAAGGGCCTACAGACAGCAGGACCCTGTTCGTGAATACCAGATAGAAGGTATGAACATGTTTGATGAGATGATTTACAGCATAAAAGAAGAAACTGTAAGATTCCTATTTAGAGTAAGACCGGAAAGAAAGGTTGAAAGAGAAAGGGTTGCTGAACCTACTTCAACTAACTATGACGATTCGGTTAAAAAACAGCCAGTTAAAAAGAGCGACAAAATAGGAAGAAACGACCCTTGCCCATGCGGCAGCGGCAAGAAATATAAGAATTGTTGCGGAAGAAACATGTAAAGGAAGGTGATTAGGATGCATTTACAATTCGAAGAACATTATTCAGCGATTGAACCAATGAAGAAAATCCTAAACGAAGTGGGGGCTTCTCTTTGACATCGCTAAGTTAAAGGAAGAACACGCAAAGCTTGAGGAAAAAATGCAGGACGCAGACTTCTGGGGCAATGTAGAAGAGGCTCAAAAGGTTGTTCAAAGAGCAAAGAGCATTAAGGATAAGATAGACAGGTATGAGAGCCTTCTTAAGAGGGTTGAAGACCTTGAGGTTCTTATTGAACTTTGTGATGAGGAAGAGGATTATTCACATCTTGAAGAAATAACAAATGAGAGAGTGGACATAGAAAAAAAGATAGAAGCATTTAGAATTGAAACAATGCTCTCTGGTGAATATGATAAAAACAACGCAATATTGACTATTCACGCTGGTGCAGGCGGAACAGAAGCCTGCGACTGGGCATCGATGCTCCTTAGAATGTATACAAGGTGGGCAGAAGGAAAAGGATACAAGGTTGAGACAGTGGATTTTCTGCCTGGTGACGAAGCAGGGGTAAAGAGCGTTACTCTTGAGATAACAGGAGAATATGCCTATGGTTATTTAAAGGCAGAAAAGGGAGTTCACAGGCTTGTTAGAATTTCTCCTTTTGATGCAGCAGGAAAGAGGCACACTTCCTTTGCATCAATTGAAGTTTTGCCTGAAATTACAGAAGAACAGGATATAGAAATAAGGGATGAGGATTTAAAGATTGATACCTACAGGTCAGGCGGTGCAGGTGGTCAGTATGTAAACAAGACTGAATCTGCGATTAGAATTACCCACATTCCAACCGGAATAATTGTATCCTGCCAGACAGAAAGAAGCCAGCATTCCAACAGGGAAATGGCTATGAAGATGCTAAAGTCAAAGCTCATTGAAATGAAGGAAAGAGAAAGAAAAGAAAAGATTGAGGACTTAACAGGTGACCAGAAGGATATAGGATGGGGAAGCCAAATTCGAAGCTATGTATTCCAGCCATACACCCTTGTTAAGGACCACAGAACAGGCGTTGAAATAGGTAACATCCAGGCAGTAATGGATGGAGAAATAGATGAGTTCATAAACGCATATTTAAAATCCGAAAGCCAGAAGTAATTTAAGCCTCTATTGGGTGAAAAAGATATCCCAATAGAGGCTTTTAAAGTTGTAATTGATTATGCTATATATTATAATTGAAATATATGGAAAATAATGGTGGTGAAAAAATGAAGTTTACTTTTGTGATAATAGCTTATGGCTTATTTATTTGTATAATGACTATTCCGAATCTATTCATTGGCTTTCTGAATAAAGATATAGACATATATAGTCTTCTGATTTTTATATTTGGGCTTATGACTGCAATTAATGGGGTAGGAATTTATAAAAGAAAAAGCAGGGCATTTTTTTCTTTGCTTTCAATGAATGTTTTAGTATTGGTATTGCTTATATTAATACTTGTTCTAAATTTTCTTGCTGAGGGTATAAATGTAGTTACAATTTTAAGAGCAATACTAATTTTGTTGCCACAAATAATAGTGTTGTATTATCTATGGAGAAATAAATGCAAGTTATATTAAATAATAAGCTATATTTGAAATTTTTTTCTATTGATACCAATATATACACCTGCAGCAAGAATAGGGATTAGTGCTACATAAATCAAATATGTGTTTTTAGCATTTTCCTGTTCTTCAGGTTTCGTCAATAAGATGCCTCGCTCTAATAAATATTTTTCTATAGTTTCGAATGCCTCTTCTATTTTCTTAACATCTATATTTTCAATGGTATCAAATGTTGTATGAATCTTTTCCATATCGTCATGTATGAGCGTAACAGCGCTTATGTTTCTCATGTTGAATGGAGCATGGTCGCTGTTGTCTTCGTATAATCTGTTAAGGTTTTGCTCATTAACAAATGCACTAAGTTCATCGCTTCTTTGGCTGGAGCTCAGGGCAGATAGAGGAATTTCCTTTGGAGAGCCAATCATATCAAAGTTTATACATTCTGCATTTTCAATGTTTATTGGTGGCCTGTTAACAAAATAATATGAGCCGATAAGTCCTTCCTCTTCAGCGTTAAATGCTATAAAAATTATATCTCTATTAGTTTCAACGTCCTTTAAAACGTTTAATATTTCAAGCATGAATGCAACACCTGAGGCATTATCAAGGGCACCAGGGTATATTCTTCCTCCTGCATCGTATCCCACATGGTCTATATGGGCGGAAAAAATTATAGGTGGTTTTTCAGAGGATGCAGCTTTTTTAACTCCAATTATATTTTTTGTTTTAACTTTTTTAACTTTTACAGGGCTTTTTATTTCAAATATGTATCCCTTATCTGAAAAATCTCTTATTTCTTCATATAACCTTGAATCAATCAATAGCTTAATGAGCCCTTCTTTATATTCATTTTGAATTTTATATGTGCTTTTAAAGTTCATAGGCCTTTCAGAAAAATAGAGTGCAGCTTTAATTCCCTTTCCTGCAAGGGTCTTATCAAATTCATAGGTCGACATCGTTTCATAGGGATAATCCACTCCAATATAAATCTCACCCTTTGAGGTTTCATCTGAATATAATTTGCCTCTTACAAACCCTCCAACGGATGCCCCTGTATATATTTCCTTATAATCAATACCATAGGCGTATTCCTTAACTAATTTTTCACCATTAAAAACTTTGAAGGAAATATCCCCCTCAACAAAAGGAACATATGCGGTAAAATATTGATAGAAGGATTTATTATCCCCAAGGGGTTGCAATTTAGCTTCTAAAAATTTTTTATTCACATATTCACAGGCAAGTTCATTTCCTTTATCCCCAGCAAGTCTTCCAGCATACTTATCCTGGGTTAGTTCTCTTATCGTGTTATACACATTCTGTGGATTAAATGCATTTGCATATGCAATGCTTTGGAAAAACAGCATTAGGGTAAATATTAAGCTCAAAATGTTCTTCATTTCCTCACCCCATCATTTACATATATTACTATTATATTCCAATATCAACAAGTTTATCAACAGTATGTGGATAAACTTGTTGATTGTTTTGTGGGTTTTTTGTGAATTTTAATAGAAAACCATTATTCGTTAATAGTTTTGAGATTTATAAATGGCTTGTATTTTTTGTTTCATTGTTGTAAAGTAAAATTAGTGAAAATTTTTTGCATATGAGGTGTTATGTATGGATGATTTACCCGTCAGGAAGAAGAAATTAATATAGAGTTCTCTAAGGCTTCCTCGAGCCTTAGAGGCTCGAGGAAGGAGTGGGAGAATGTTAAAGATATACAAGACCAATGTCGATGGTCAGACATTTGAAATCGATGGCATCGAAAACGGCTGCTGGGTTAGCCTTACAAATCCAAATGAGACTGAGCTTGAGTATGTATCGCAAAAGACTGGTCTTTTGATTGAATTTTTAAGAGCTCCGCTTGATGAAGAGGAGAGCTCAAGAATTGAAATCGACGGAGACCAAACTTCAGTCATAATCGACATACCTGTTATGGATGTTAAGGATAAGTCTTTGCAATATTATACTATTCCATTAGGTATTGTTTTAAACGATAAGTTCATCGTAACTATCTGCTTAAAGGAAAACAAGGTGATTGATGATTTTGTGGCAAAAAAAGTTAAGTCATTCTATACGTTTAAAAAATCAAGATTTATACTTCAAATACTTTATAAAGTAGCATCCTATTATCTATGTTATCTTAAGCAGATAGACAAAACAAGCCATATTATAGAAGCAAGGCTTCACAAATCAATGAAGAATAAAGAGCTTATACAGCTATTATCTCTTGAAAAGAGCCTAGTTTACTTTTCAACTTCTTTAAAATCCAACGAAATAACTCTTGAAAAGATGCTTAAACTTGAGATGATGCAAAAATATCCAGAGGACCAGGACGTTTTAGAAGAGGTTATCATTGAGAACAAGCAGGCTATTGAAATGGCAAATATATATAGCAATATATTGAGCGGAACTATGGATGCATTTGCTTCGATTATTTCAAATAACCTGAATATAGTAATGAAGTTTTTGGCTTCAATTACTATAGTTCTTTCAATTCCAACTATGGTTTCTGGACTTTTTGGAATGAATGTTCCTGTTCCATTTGGAGATAATCCGTTCGGTTTTTACCTTGTATTATTGATTATTGCTATCATGTCTGGTGGCGTAACATACCTTCTTGCTAAGAAGGATATGTTTTAATACTAAAGGTTAGGAAGGATGTCTATGGAGATTGCTGCTGCAATTATTGCGATATTGTTTGCGATATATTTAATCGTAAATAATATGAAACTTAAAAGTGAATACCAAAGGACTGAAAAAATAAAAAATACTCTTATCGACGTTGCAAAGGAAATAGAGGATTTTAAATCAATTGACGATTTGTATCAAAGGATTCTAGAGTATACGATTGATTTGATTGAAAATGCTCAAAGGGGTAGTATTTTAATCTATGATAGAAATAAAAATCACATGGAATATAAAGCGGCAGTGGGTTTTGACATCGAATCTTTAAAAAATGTTCATCTTAGAAAAGAAGAGTTGTATTTATACAGGACGACAAAACTTAAAGAGCCAAGCATAATTAAGAACCCAAGGGTATTTGATGATGAGCATTTAAGTAAAAAAAGTTTTAAAAAACTTGTTGAATCAAATGCTCTGGATATTAAATGCACCATTTCTGCACCTATTTACATCGATGGAGATTTTTATGGCGTTATAAATCTAGATAATAATATTAGAGAAGATGCGTTTAATAAGAGGGATATCATACTATTAAAATATATAGTAATACAGCTCGAGGCAGCTATTAAAATTGTAAAGCTTATGAATGAACTCAAGTTTATCTCATCGTATGACCATTTAACGGGGTTATTGAACAGAAGAAAATTTGAGGAATTATTAAATGATTTATTGAGCACAGGGGAAACATTATCTATTTGCCTTATAGATTTAGATGATTTTAAATATATAAATGATACCTTCGGACATAAAAAGGGAGATGAAGCTTTAAAGCACTTTACAAATGCGATAAGGAAGCAATTTGATGATAATGCGTATATCTGCAGATATGCTGGGGATGAATTTGTAATTGTATTTAAGGGAAGTAAAAAAATATTAAGAGAAAAAATAGATGAGATAAAGGAATTTTTAGACACAAACCCTGTGGATGGAATTAATGTTAAGTTTAGTGCAGGGTATAGCAGCACATTTGAAACAAGAAACGCTGATAAGCTTATAACAATTGCAGACAATGAGATGTATGAGCAAAAGAAAAAAAACAAGCTTGAGGTGAGATGATGGATATTATAAGTATTTTAGCACGCGAGCTGAATATTAGAGAAAATCAAGTTAAAAATACAGTAGAGCTTATAGACGAGGGAAACACTATTCCTTTTATAGCAAGGTATAGAAAAGAAGTTACCGGTGGACTTGATGATGTTACACTAAGACAGCTCTTTGATAGGTTAAATTATCTAAGAAACCTTTTTTCTAAGAAGGAAGAAGTTAAAAGGCTTATTGATGAACAGGGCAAGCTTACGGATGAAATAGTTAAGGCTATAGATGAGGCAAATACTATAACTGAAGTTGATGATATTTATAGACCGTTTAGACCAAAGAAAAGAACAAGAGCCACGATTGCAAAGGAAAGAGGACTTGAGCCGCTTGCTAATATAATACTTGAACAAAATTACGAAGGGGCAATTTATGATATTGCAAAGCAATTTGTCGATGCTGAAAAGGAAGTTGCAACAGTTGAGGACGCTATTTCGGGGGCACTTGACATTATTGCCGAGGAAATATCAGACAATGCCGAATTTAGAAAATATATTAGAAATATAACTTTCAAAGAAGGAATTATACTTACAAAGGCCCTTAAGGAAGAAACTTCACCCTATGAGATGTATTATGATTATAAAGAGCCGGTTAAGAGCATACTTCCGCACAGGGTTCTTGCGATTAACAGAGGCGAAAAGGAAGAATTTTTGTCAGTCAAGATTGAGGCACCTGTCGAAAGGATAATTAGCTTTTTAGAAAATAAGCTCATCAAAAGGGAATATGAAAAGGAATATATTCAAAGGACGGTAAAGGATAGCTATCAAAGGCTGATATCCTCTTCGATTGAAAGGGAAATAAGAAACGAATTAACTGAAAAGGCGGAAGAGCAAGCTATTAAGGTTTTTGCAGCAAATCTCAAAAATCTATTGATGCAATCCCCGGTTAAGGGTAAGGTTGTTTTAGGTTTTGACCCTGGATTTAGAACCGGATGCAAGGTGGCGGTTGTCGATGAAACTGGAAAGCTTCTTGATACTGCAACTGTTTATTCAACAGCTCCTCAAAACGATATCGAGGGCAGCAAAAAAGTGTTGAAGCAGCTTATTTATAAGCATGATGTTGATATAATATCCCTTGGGAATGGAACTGCTTCGAGGGAATCGGAAATATTTATTTCAGAGCTTATAAAGGAAATACAGGATGAAAAAGGCAAAAAGATTTATTATGTTGTAGTTTCAGAGGCAGGTGCTTCTGTGTATTCAGCATCGGAGCTTGCAAGCAAGGAATTCCCAGATATAAACGTTTCATTAAGGGGAGCGATTTCAATTGCAAGGAGACTTCAGGACCCTCTTGCGGAACTTGTTAAGATTGACCCTAAATCAATAGGGGTTGGGCAATACCAGCACGATGTGTCTCAAAAGAGGCTTGATGATACATTAAAGGGAGTAGTTGAGGATGTTGTTAATAGCGTTGGAGTGGATTTGAATACTGCTTCGGTTTCGCTGTTATCATATGTTTCGGGAATAAATTCTGCGATAGCTAAGAATATAGTTGAATACAGGGAGCAGAATGGAAAGTTTAAGGATAGAAGGGAAATTCTAAAGGTAAAGAGGCTCGGAGAAAAGGCGTTCGTGCAGTGTGCAGGATTTTTAAGAATTCCAGAGAGCAGCAATCCTCTTGACAATACTGCAGTTCATCCTGAGTCCTACGATGTTTGTAAAAGTTTTTTGGAAAGATTAAACCTATCTTTAGATGATGTTAAAAATAGAAAACTTGAAAATTTGGATGCTTTAGTTGAGAGAAATGGAGGAGTTGAGAAAATAGCAGATGAGATAGGCTGCGGCATTCCAACTTTAATGGATATAATTAAGGAAATTAAAAAGCCTGGAAGGGACCCAAGGGAAGAACTTCCGCCACCAATATTTATGTCAACAGTTATGGAGATGGAACACTTAAAACCTGGAATGATACTTAAGGGGACTGTTAGAAATGTAGCAGATTTTGGAGTCTTTGTCGATATCGGAGTTCACCAGGACGGTCTCGTTCATAAGTCGGAGCTTGCGAATTTCTATGTAAAACATCCTATGGAGGTTGCAAAGGTTGGAGATATAGTTGACGTTAAGGTTCTTGATGTAGACTTAAAGCGAAAAAGAATAGCACTTTCAATGAAGGATTTGAAGTAAAAGGTTATATTAGAATATAAGTATCTTGAAAGCCCCATGATTTGATTTTTAAAAGCGCATTTCATAAACCATAGTAATTCTTGCTTTTCGAAAACAAACAAAAGTTTAGAATTACTTGGCAAAATGAGCGAAACCAAGGAAATCAATCATGGAGCTTTAATTTAATGTAAACTTTTTAGTGTAGAGGTCGATAAAATTAGTGATAGAACACTATAAAGGGGCAATTATTTATGAGCGTTTTACAAAAAGAATTGCTTTTCATCAAGATGGGGGAGAGCAATAACTATAGGAAACTATTTGATAAGGAATTAAAGGGACACTATAAAAAAATAATATATTTTAAGGGCGAAGATATAATAAAAGAAGGTTATAGGGATGAATATATATATTATCTTGACAGCGGGAAGGTAATCATAATAAAAAAGGACAAAAAGGGTGATGAATATTCAATTGGATATGTTATGCAAGACGAGTTTTTTGGATATTCGTCATACTTTGAGCTTCCTGAAATAGCTACGTATAAGGCGTTGAACGGTTGTATTATCTACGCTGTTGATGCAATATACCTACGAAGAAAAATAGATGAATCTAAGGAGTTGCGTAAACTAGCTGCGCATATAGTTATGAATTCGGTAAGAACTCAGGGAAATAGAAATTCAATGTTGATGCTCAATGATGCAAAGGAAGTATTATTAAATTTTGTCCTTGAAAATGTTCAGAAGTTTGGAAGAATCGAGGCAAATGGAGATGTATCTGTTGAATTTGATGTGAATATGGGAGATATTTCAAAGGCATTAAACTTAACTAGAGAAACTGTTTCAAGGATTTTTTCTAGCCTTAAAAGAAAAGGAATAATCGAAACTCAAAGAAAATACATTAGAATTAGGGATATGAATGGTTTTTTAAAACAATTTAGGGAATAGATATTGAATATTTGTTGATAATTTGATAACATATATTTAGATATCTTCAGGGCAGGGTGAAATTCCCGACCGGCGGTAAAGCCCGCGAGCCGAAAGGCAGATCTGGTGTGATTCCAGAGCCGACAGTAAAGTCTGGATGGAAGAGGATATTTATTTATTCTCCTGCCCTGAAAAAAAGGGGAGGTTTTTTTATGGAAAAAATTAAATCAAAAAATCTATCAAAGACGATCAAAGTTTCACTTCTTTCGGCTTTTGCACTAATTTTAATGTTCTTTGAATTTGCATTGCCAATTTTCCCGGACTTTTTAAAAATCGATTTAAGCGATGTTCCTGCACTGATTGGTGCATTTGCATTAGGACCAATGGCGGGAATTATGATTGAGTTTGTAAAAAATTTAATTCATTTTGCTGTTAAGAATCAAACGGCTGGAATAGGTGAGGCGGCAAATTTTTTAGTTGGTGTATCTTTTGTATTGCCTGCTGCATTGATTTACAGAAAGAATAAAACGAAGACAGGTGCAATTTATGCAGTGATTTGTGGAATTATTTCAATGGGAGTTACAGCTTCACTTTTAAACTATTATATATTCCTTCCATTATATGAAAAAGTATTACATTTTCCTATTGATGCTATTGTTGGTATTGCAGCAAAGGTTAACCCTGCAATTAAGGATATAAACACTCTTATCGTTTATAGCATATTGCCTTTTAATCTCGTAAAGGGTCTTATAGCATCCGCAGTAACAATTTTAATTTACAAAAGGGTTTCGCCTATATTACACAAATAAAATAATCAGTCCCAAGATATATTTTTTAAAAATTTATCTTGGGACTTTAAAGTGTAATGGCTTAATAAATTAAATGCTTCTAGATAAAGGCAGCTTACAAAACTTTTTTCAGATATTCAAGCGCTATGGGGCAGACTTCATTTAAATCTACCATCTTCTTAAGTATTTCAATTGCTCTGTCGTTTGACATACCTTTTCTGTAGGGTCTGTCCGATGTCAATGCTTCATAAATGTCGCAAACAGCCATTATTCTCTCTTCCATCGAAAGTTTATCAGCGGATAAGCCTAAAGGATAGCCATGTCCATTTAATTTTTCGTGGTGGTTTGACGCCCAATCTGTTATATCTTCAAATCCTTTAATTCTTGATAAAATTAACCTTGTATAATAAGTATGGCTTTTCATTATCAATACTTCCTTTGGATTTAATGGACCTTCTTTATTGAGGATAGAATTGGGTATTGCAAGTTTTCCAACGTCGTGCATTAGAGCAGCTATCTCAAATCTTATCTTTTTGTTTTTATCAAAATTTAAGTAATCGGCAATTCTCAATGCTATTTTTGTAAGGTTTTTCGAGTGTGTATAGGTAAATGGGCTTTTCTTGTCAATTATGTCTGCAAATACATAGGCAATTTTTCTTATTTCCTGCATTGAGAATGTTTTAGTTATTTCAGGCTTTATTGAATCGTATATTTCTGGAATATGACCTATGTTTTCAACATCCCACCAGAATTTTTCCTTTGATTGCAATTCGAAAAGTATGTCGATAAGGTGGGGGTTAAAGTAAATACCCTTATGTGTTTTAAAAAATTTGGATATAAAGTCCCTCTGGATATAATTTGGGATATTTTCATCATATATAAGCTCAAATGAATCTGATATCCTCAAAACTTGAGAGATTAGTGGAATTTCATCATTTTTTAAACCAAATGGACCAGTTCCGTTATAGTTTTCATGATGATATTTAATAGCCTGTGAAATTTTATAGTCCATAGGTAATTTATCTATTAGGAAACTTCCTTCTTCACTATGCCTTAATATATATTCACTTTTCAAATGTGCATCTAAAAGGTCTGCAGTTCCAGTAACGCCTATGTCATGAAGAGCGGCGCTTATAAATAAAAATTTCAAGAATGATGTATCATTGGATATATTTTTCCCAATGCTCATTGCAACATAGGTTGTCCTCTTAGAATGGTTTATGAATTTGTGCTGAGATAAATTTATATTAAATGTAGGTTCATAATATTTTTCCTCACAATGTGAGCTGCATTCAGATAAATCAATTGCCAAACTTAAAGCTGAAAGTAAATCGTGAGAATCAAGTTTAATCATTTAATCACCCTTTTTCTTTTCTTAATATTATTATATTGCAAAACATTGTTAAAATCTACACTAAGAAAAAGTGTTTTAAAAAAATTAATCAAATCATGTCAAAGATAATAATTATCTGTTGAAAGGTGGTATAATATATTCTATAATTGAATTGGGGGTGTTAAAATGAAAGGAACTGCGGTTTCGACATGGATTAGAACATGCAGAAAGATTACTAATGATGATATAGTCAATAGAGCTCTTGAAGAAGTTGGGTTCAGCAAAGATAAAATTTTCTCGCCTATCGAGGATGTTGAAGATAATAAAATATTTAAAATAGTTTCAACAATAGCTTCGCTTTCAGGTAAACCATATGATAAACTTTGGAGAGAGATAGGGATAGATAATGTGTTAACATGGTCAAAGGACTATCCGGCATTTTTCAACCATGATTCACTTTACGGTTTTCTAAAATCAATGAACGATGTTCATAAGCAAGTTACAAAAAGAATACAGGGTGCAAAGCCACCTGTTCTTGACCTAGAGCCTATATCTTCACATGAAGCTACTTTCACTTATCGTTCACACAGAGGGATGTTTGACTATTTCTTAGGACTTTTAGAAGGGGCAAGCAAGCATTTTAAAGAGGATATAAGCGTAGAAGAACTTGAAAAGAAACCAGATATGTTAAAGCTTAAATTGACTTTTAAGAATGAGATTTATTATAAAAAAAGTTATGTGCTTAATAGGGCATTAGGCTTTGTTAAGAATATAAACGCAAAAATTGCAATACTTGCATTCTTTATATTTGCAATTTTAAATGGAGCAACATTGTTTATAAATAAAGAAATTGCATCATATGCATCATTTGTATATGCATTCATTTCTCCAATGGTAGCTTCTATATTGTTAAACAGACCATTTGAGTCAATTAAAAGGGAAATTGAAAATTTGAAAAAACTTAATTATGCAGAAAAAGGAAAGATTTTAACAGGCGATATATTTGAGGACATATTCAATGAAATAAACGATTATAAAAGAAGAATAAGAGAGGATTTTGTTTCATTTAAGGGAATGACTGATGAGATGAACACCTTCTCAGGCAAGTTGAACGAAATTGCCGGCAAGATGAATGTAACTTCAAATGAAATATCCCAGGTTGTAGAACAAGTTGCTCAGGCTGCTATGACTCAGGCACAGGAGACTGAAACCTCTGTTTCATTGTTAAATGACAATGTTGAGTCAATAAAGCAGGTGGTTGAGATTGAAGTAGAAAACAAAGAGGAACTTGAAGGTGCTGTAGGAAAAATCGAAGAAACGTTTAAGGATGTATCAAGAACAGTAGAAAAATTAAACGATATATTAACAAAATTTGCAGACGTTATGGACCATAGCCAGGAAATGCAGAAAAGAGCTAAAAATATTACAGAAATTGTTTCAATGGTTTCAAACATCGCAGCACAAACAAATCTATTGGCTCTTAATGCTTCAATTGAGGCTGCAAGGGCAGGAGAGGCAGGAAGAGGCTTTGCTGTTGTTGCAGATGAAGTTAGAAAGCTTGCAGAACAATCACAAAAGGCCGTTGATGACATAAACAATAATCTAAATAGTTTTATATCTGATATTGACAACCTTGTCATGGGAGTTGGGACACAGTTTGATGACTTAAATAACGAGAATATAATACTTCAAGAGGCAATAGAAAAAAGTGGAGTTGCAAAGGACAAGATAGTTCAAGTTGCAAATAAGATGATTGAAACCTCCGTAAAACTTGAAAGGGAAACAAATTCCATTGCAACTATTTATGAAAAGATTGAGTCTTTGGCAGCGATTGCTGAAGAAAATTCGGCGTCATCAGAAGAGGTAAGCGCTAATGTTTCAACTTATGCTGAAGAAATTAAAAAACTTACAAACAGCATAACCGACTTTAAAAAGATAACTGAACAATTTAAAGAGGATATTGGAGTATATAAGCTTTAATCAAAACCCTGCGAAATTTCGCAGGGTTTAATATATTAATTGACTGAAATGCAACTTGTGATAAAATATAAATGAAATTTACTAAAGGATGTGGCCATATGAAGATTATTACAAATTCGCCAGAAGAAACAATGGATATTGGATTTAAAATAGGGAAGACATTAGCGAGAGGTGATATAATAAACTTAAATGGGGACTTAGGAGCAGGAAAAACCCATCTTGTAAAGGGTATCGCTAGGGGGTTGAATATATATGATGATATCACAAGTCCTACTTTTACGATAGTAAATGAGTATATGGGAGACATACCTTTATATCACTTTGATGTTTACAGGATAGATGATTTATTTGAATTATACGAGATAGGATTTGAAGAATATATATACGGGAACGGGGTTTCTATCATCGAATGGGGGAATTCAATTAAGGATATCCTGCCTAAAGATGTGATAGATATAGAAATGAAGGTTGTGGGTGAAGAAAGAAGAGAAATTGAGATAATAAATTTTAACAGGGAGTTGATTTAATGAGGGTTTTGGCTATTGAATCGTCCTCAACTGTAGCTTCGGTTGCTGTTGTTACAGATGAAAAGGTTGAAGGTGAAGTTTACATAAACAATAAATTGCAGCACTCTGTTCTGCTTTTCCCAATAATAGAAAATCTATTTAAAACTTTGGGGATTAAGGTTGATGATTTGGATGCTGTTGCAGTATCAGGAGGGCCGGGGTCATTTACAGGACTTAGGATAGGCGTTTCGGCTGCAAAGGGAATTGCTCAGGGCAGAGATTTAAAATTTATTGGAGTATCAAGCCTTGATGCCTTGGCTTTTATGCAGAACAGTTTTGATGGGGTGATAGTTCCAATGATGGATGCTTTGAGGGAAAATGTTTATACTGCAATTTATAAATTTGAGAATGATGAATTAATAAAATTACATGATTATGATGCGCTTCATATAGATGAATTGGTAGAAAAGCTTATAGAATATGACAAAGTATTATTCTGTGGCGATGCTATTAAATTGCATGCAGAAAAACTGAAGAATATTTTAAAAAACATTTATTTATCGAAAAATATTTCAACATATCCAAGGGCAGCAGCTATTGGAGAAATTGCACTGAAAAGGTTAAAGGATGGTATATCTGATAATATAAATACATACAGTCCTATTTATATTAGAAAGTCCCAGGCTGAAAGGGAATATGAAAAGAGGGTGGGGATAATTGAATGATTTTGTTATTAAGGATATGCACCTTGGGAACATAGATGATGTCGTCAAAATAGAATATCTAAGCTTTAATACCCCATGGACTTATGAGGCATTTATATCCGAACTAACTCGTAATAAGGTTGCAAAATACAGAGTTCTTTTAAAGAATGAAAGAGTTATTGGATATTATGGACTCTGGCTTTTATATGGTGAGGGGCATATAACAAATATAGCAATTCATCCTGAATTCAGGGGAATTGGACTTGGTAAAATGCTGCTTGACGATATATTGTCGGTTTCAAGAGAAAACAAAATGCACGCATTAACGTTAGAGGTCAGGGTCAGCAATCATATTGCTATCAAACTTTATAAAAAGTATGGCTTTATTGAGGTTGCTAGAAGAAAAGGATATTACTCAGATACCGGAGAAGATGCTATTATTATGTGGAAGTATGATATCTAAAGTTGTTTTAAGCCCCATGAATGATTTACAAGGCTTTGCTCATTTTACCAGTAATTTCTTTGTTTTTTGTGAGAGTCTTTTAGAAATCATTCATTGGGCTTTTATAAAAATGAGTCGACTAAAGACATATGAAATTTTGTTTTTTAAATAAAATTTCATATGTCTTTAGTTTTTTTATGTTGAAATAAAATATAAGCTGTGATAAAATAAAATTGAACATATGAACAATTATTCATATATTGAGGTGATGACATGGAATTTGAAAGCTGTTCTTGTAATGTAGTCCATGAAGATGTGGTAGAAAAGGTCAAGCATTTGATGCCACAGGAGGAAATTTTATATGATTTAGCAGAATTATTTAAGGTTCTTGGAGATACTACAAGGATTAAAATAATATGTGCGCTTTTTGAATCTGAAATGTGCGTTTGTGATTTAGCAGCAGTATTGAACATGACGCAATCAGCAATTTCTCATCAATTAAGAGTTTTAAAAAGTGCAAGGTTGGTTAAATATAGAAAGGAAGGAAAAGTTGTTTATTATTCCCTAGATGATGAACACGTTAAAAAGATATTTGATTTAGGTCTTGTTCATGTTAATGAGAAGTAGGGGGGGTTAACTTGATTAAAAAAATATATATTTTGGATGGTCTTGGTTGTGCAAGCTGTGCTTCAAAGATGGAAGGGAAGATAAATGAGCTTGAGGATGTTGAGAACGCTAATATTGATTTTGTAAATAAGACATTAAGTTTAGAACTGTCAAAAGATGCTTCTGTTGAAAGTATATTGGATGAAGTTAGCAGGATTGTCAAATCTATAGAACCAGATGTAGTTTTAAGCGAGAGAGTTGAAGATGATTTGGATGTTAAAACGATGGAATATAATAAAAAGGAGTTAATACCAACTTTAGCTGGATTATTAATTTTTATAGCTGCTTATATGTTTAAGGGTCTTTCAAGTTCAATCCTATTCATTGTTTCTTATTCAATTATTGGATATGATGTAATATTTAAAGCAATAAGAAACATTAAAAACAGAGAGGTTTTTGATGAAAACTTTTTGATGACAATAGCTACTTTAGGGGCTTTTAGTATTGGAGAAATGCCAGAAGCCGTTTCAGTTATGCTGTTTTATAAGATAGGGGAATATTTGCAGGATTTAGCTGTAGAAAAATCAAGGCGTTCTATAAAGGCACTTTTAAATATAAGACCTGACTATGCAAATTTGTTAGTTGGTGGAAAAGAATTTAAGGTAGAGCCAAGGCAGGTTAGGGTAGATAATATTATAATTGTAAAACCTGGAGAAAGAATACCTCTTGATGGCGTTATAATTGAAGGTGAGTCTACAGTAGATACCTCAGCATTGACTGGTGAATCCATTCCGAGAGATGTAGAAGTTGGAAGCGAAGTATTAAGTGGATTCATCAATAAAAATGGGCTTTTAAAAATAAAAGTTACAAAGAATTTTAAAGATTCAACCGTGAATAAAATACTTGAACTTGTTGAGAACGCAAATAGCAAAAAATCTAGAACAGAAAATTTTATTACAAAGTTTGCAAAAATATACACTCCAATTGTAGTTGCTATAGCTGCATTAATAGTAATTATTCCAGTTGTATTTTACGATGGTAGTTTTCAAGTGTGGCTGTATAGAGGATTAATATTTTTAGTAGTATCATGCCCATGTGCTTTAGTTATATCTATTCCATTAGGATTTTTTGGCGGTATTGGTGCTGCTTCGCGTAGAGGAATTCTAATTAAGGGAAGTAATTATCTTGAAGCTTTAAAGGATGTATCAACTGTAGTATTTGATAAAACAGGAACTTTAACGAAAGGGAAATTTAGGGTTAATAAGGTTATAAGTAGTGAAAATTGGAATGAAGCGTATGTATTAGAATTTGCAGCTTTAGCTGAAAGCTATTCCAATCATCCTATAGCAATTTCAATATTAAATGAATTTAATAAAGAGGTTGATAAATCAAGGGTAAAAGATTATAAAGAAATTTCTGGCTTTGGTGTAAGTGCAATAATAGATAATAAGAAGGTTCTAGTTGGAAATGCTAAGCTTATGATACAAAATGGAATAAAAATCAATGAAAGTTCTGATGTTGGAACGTTAGTATATGTGGCAATTGATGATGAATTTGCAGGATGTTTGGTAATAAGCGATGAAATTAAAAATGAAGCAATTGTTGCAGTTAAAACATTAAAAGAAATGGGAATTAAGACTATAATGCTCACAGGTGATTCTAAGGAAATTTCAAAAGATGTTGCAGAAAAGGTATGTATAGATAAATTTTATTATGGTTTATTACCTAATGACAAAGTAGAAAAGTTAGAGGAACTTGAGATTGAAAATGAAAATGGAAAAATACTATTTGTTGGAGATGGAATAAATGATGCGCCTGTTATCGCAAGAGCTGATGTAGGTGTAGCTATGGGAGCATTAGGCTCAGATGCAGCTATTGAAGCAGCAGATGTAGTCTTAATGGATGATGACATTAGAAAAATAATAACTTCAATTGAAGTTGCAAGAAGAACTAGAAAGATAGTTTATCAGAATATAGCTCTTGCAATAGGAGTTAAAATAATCGTTATGGTGATAGCTACCTTTGGAGTTGCAACAATGTGGGAGGCCGTTTTTGCAGATGTTGGAGTGGCACTTTTAGCTGTTTTAAATTCTATAAGAGTATTAAAAACAAAACCTTAAGTGGAAGCACTTAAGGTTTTGTTTTAGCAATCTCTGTTATCTCGCCTTGCTTCGATTAAGTCTAATATATTTTGAAATTTAAAATCAAGGAGCATTTGTTGTTTGATTACATCATCCAGTATTTTACTCACTTCCCTGTCGAGCCTAATCATATCGTCTATATTTGCAGGCCCTCTTGCTGCGAGCAATTCTTCGATTTTACTAGCTTCAGCACTTAGTATTTGTGCAAGGCTTATTTCTTCTAATGCAATTGAAGCTAAAAGTAGGTTAATAATATCTCTGTTTTTTAGGTCGATAACTGGAGTAATATTAGGAATAGTAGGTGAATTAGCTGACACATTAGAATTTACCACGGTTTTCTCCCCCCTTAGTATTATCATATGAAAAACAAATCAAATTGTTCGATAAGTTTCAACATAAAATAATTGTTTAGACCTATTCAATATTTGTAATATTTTTAAATAAATATAAATATAAATTTAGTAGCCTGATAGGCATATATTAAGGGGGTGGAAAGATTGAAAAAAATTATCAACAACCCTGAAAGGGTTGTAGAAGAAATGATGGAGGGTATAGTTGCTGCTTATCCTCAATATGTTAGAAAACTTGAAAATTATAATGTTCTTGTAAGAAAGAACTCTCCTGTTGAAGGCAAGGTTGCTCTTGTTAGCGGCGGAGGAAGTGGACATGAACCTTCGCATGGTGGATTTGTTGGGGAAGGCATGCTTGATGCAGCTGTTGCGGGTGCGGTTTTTACATCACCAACTCCTGATGCAATTTATGAAGCAGTTAAGAATGTCGCATCAGATAAAGGAGCTCTGTTGATAATAAAAAATTATACAGGGGACGTTATGAACTTTGATATGGCAAAGGAAATGGCAGAAATGGATGGAATTAGGGTTGAAAGTGTTATAGTAAATGACGATGTAGCAGTTGAAAATAGCACATGGACTGTCGGAAGAAGAGGTATAGCAGGGACTGTATTTGTCCATAAGATAGCTGGGGCAAAGGCGGAAACAGGTGCAGAGCTTGATGAGGTAAAAAGGGTTACTGAAAAGGTCATAGCAAATGTAAGAAGCATGGGAATGGCCTTGACACCTTGCATAGTTCCAGCAGCAGGTAAACCTAATTTTACATTGGACGAAAATGAAATGGAAATAGGTATGGGAATTCATGGTGAGCCTGGAACGCATAGGGAAAACTTAAAAACTGCGGATGAAATAGTTGAACATCTAATGTCAAAAATTCTTGGTGATATTAACTTAGAGGAAAAGGATGATGTCGCAGTAATGATAAACGGTCTTGGTGCAACTCCTCTTATGGAACTTTTTATTGCAAATAGAAAAGTAGATGAGATTTT
Source organism: Caloramator mitchellensis (assembly GCF_001440545.1). NCBI lineage: Bacteria > Bacillati > Bacillota > Clostridia > Eubacteriales > Clostridiaceae > Caloramator > Caloramator mitchellensis. The sequence goes on along the minus strand of NZ_LKHP01000002.1, from coordinate 187,976 downwards.
GAAAACAAGAGGAGTTAGAGTATATAGAACATTTGTTGGTGAATTTATGACTTCACTCGAGATGGCAGGATTTTCGATTTCTATATTAAAACTTGATGATGAACTAAAGGAACTTTTAGATGCTAAGGCTGATACACCAGCACTTAAAGTTTTATAAAAAACAAGAAGGTGACAAGGTATGAGCCTCAATGTAGAACAAACCTTAAGAATTATTTATAAAATTGGAGATAAAATTGAAGAAAACAAACAGTATTTAACTGAACTCGATGCTGCGATTGGAGATGGCGATCATGGAATAAATTTGAGCAAGGGTTTTAGAGCAGCAGTTGAAAAACTAAGGAATACTCAAGTAAAGGATATAGGAGAAACAATGAAAATAGTTGGTATGGCGCTGGTCTCAAATGTAGGAGGTGCTTCAGGCCCGCTTTATGGGACAGCATTTATGAAGTCTGGACAGGCTATGATAGGAAAAACAGAAATAGATATAAACGACTTTTATAAAATGTTATATGAAGCGCTTTCGGGAATAAAACTAAGGGGAAAAGCAACTGTAGGTGAAAAGACTATGGTAGATGCAATTGAGCCTGCTTTAAATGAACTTAAGAATGCTATAGATGAAGGATTTGGTGCTATTTCAGCACTTGAAAGGGCTAAGAATGCCGCACTTAGTGGGATGCATTTTACAAAGGAAATTGCAGCTACAAAGGGTAGGGCTAGTTATTTGGGAGAAAGAAGCATTGGACATCAGGATGCTGGTGCTACTTCAAGTTATATTATATTAGACTGCATATATGAAGAAGTAAAAAATATTTTAGAGGGAAAATAATATGATAGGTTTGGCGATTATTTCCCATAGTGAAAAATTAGCTGAAGGGGCAGCAGAGTTAACCCGCGAAATGGCACAGGATGTCCCGGTTTCTTTTGCGGGTGGAACTGTCGATGGTAGGTTGGGCAGCAGTCTTGAGAAAATTATCTGTGCTATTGAAAGTGTCTACTCGGATGATGGCGTAATAATATTATTTGATTTGGGAAGCAGCGTAATGACAGCTGAAGTTGCAATTGAAAATATGGAAGAATATAAAAGAAGTAAAATTCATATTGTTGATGCTCCCTTAGTAGAAGGTGCGATAGTTGCGGCAATAGAGATTAGCAGCGGTAAATCTATACAAGAAGTTTTGGATACTTTAAAGGCCTATAAACTAAATAAATATTAAAAAGCTCTGGAAAATTCCAGAGCTTAATTTAGTCCGTTTTTAGTCCGTTTTTATTTTTAAAAGTGGCAGGGGCAGAGGGACTCGAACCCCCAACCAACGGTTTTGGAGACCGCTACTCTACCAATTGAGCTATACCCCTAAGACAATATATATTATATAATGATTATTTATAAAATGCAATACCTAATTTATGACATTATAAACAAATCTCCAAGCAACATATGCCTGGAGATTTGTTTATATAAAATTGGCTAGTTTGAGCTCATTTTTGAAACAGCTTCATCAAACAATTGCTGTATAATCTCTCTAAATTTATCTTTACTGATAATTAGTTTAATGAAAACAGGCAGTTTATCGTATTGCGAAACTACCCATTCAAATTTTTGCTTGCCTTCATTTATTGCTAATTCCTCGGCCTTTTTTTCAACGTAGAACATAAACTCAAGTGTAAGTTTTTTGGCATATTCTTTATTGATATAGTAATAGGCAATGATGATGATTATGAATAGTCCAATACCTAAAAATACCATAGACGTTCCCCCCTTCTAACATTAATATATGTCAGATTATTAATAGGGGATACAAATTATTTAAGTCTAGCTCCGCAGTGTGGACAATAGTTGAAGTCGTCATATAATACAGATTTACAATTCGGACATAAGAACCTGTTGTATCCATATTTGACTTCATTAAGTTTTGAATCATCAATTACTGAATCTTTTTCTTTTTGAAGCCTTGAAGCATATTCTTCTGAAATTTCAAAGACAGCATCGCAACAACGCGAAACAAGATAATACTTTTTATTCCATTTATATATTGGTATAAAGAATAAGTGAAAAAAATTATACTGACACATAAGTCTATAAGTTGATATTCTTCCACACGATTTGCAGATTGTATTATATATGTCCTTAATAACTTCTTCCTTTGTTTCAACTCCTAATATTCCAACGAAGAACATATCTCTCCCCCCTAAAGTTAACTATAAAAAATTTACTGTAGTCACCTGCCATTTATCATCTAATAAATTATATGATAGTTTTTTTGTTATGTAAATATAGTAAAGTATTATTTAAGTGCATTAAAGGTATTTCATCATTTCCAAAAATTTAATATAATATACATAATTAAATTAATCTATATGAGGGGAGAATAAACATGAGCTGCGTTGAAAAAAATATTAAAGGATGCACTTGCACATATACGGCTTGCTTAAGGAGAGGGAAATGTTGTGAATGCGTTGCATACCACAGGGATAAAGGCGAAATTCCAGGTTGCTTCTTTACAAAGGAAGGAGAAGCTATGTGGGATAGAAGTGTGGCTAATTTTATAAAAGACAGAGGTTAGATTATGAAATTAATGATTATATTGGAGGTATAGATGATTAACAGGGTTAAGAAATTTTTAGGTATTTCATTTGGCTTGATTTTTGTGGTTTTAGGTTTCATAGGAATTTTTTTACCAATACTTCCGACAACTCCATTTTTACTATTAGCAGCTGCTATTTTTTTAAGAACTTCAGATAAACTATATACATGGCTGATTAACAATAAATATCTTGGGGAATATATAAAAAATTATCAGGAGAAAAAAGTGATACCTAGAAGGGTAAAGGTTATAGGTATTCTTATACTCTGGTCATCAATTATTTACTCTTATATTTTTATTGTGAAACATGTTTTTCTGCAAATTGTTTTAATCATAGTAGCAATTTTTGTATCCTATCATATTTTATCTCTTAAAACTCAAGAAAAAGATGAAGAAATAGAAAACATATAAAGTTTATATAGACGGTAATGTATATAAAATTCCGGGCTGCCTAAGTTTAAGGCAGCCCGGATATATATGAAGTCTGTAATTTAAATCGTTCACTTGATTTTTGAATTGTCAAACAACTCAAGAAGTCAAGAAATCAAGTGAATGTCACTTAACGGCAGCAAGGACCTTTAATAGGTAATTCCACATTCTTTGAACAGATGAGATGCTCATGTGTTCATCTGGAGTGTGGACATCAAATAGATTTGGTCCAAAGGATATCATGTCAGCACCGCCAAGTTTTTCTCCAAGAAGACCGCATTCAACGCCTGCGTGAATTGCATAAATTTCTGGTTCACTTCCAAACATGTCTTTATATATTTCTATCATTACGTCTCTAATTTTGCTATCTGGGTTGTATTGCCATTCTGGGTAATCAGAATCTGCGATTAGCTGTAATCCAAGAACCTTTGCAACCATTTCAGCTTCGTTAAGTATAGCGTATTTTAAGCTTCTTACTGAACTTCTAAGGGCGCTTTCAAATCTTATTGTATCGCCTTCTGTTGCAACAACGCCAAGGTTTGTTGAACTTTCAACAAGGTCCTTTATATGCATTGACATTGTTTTTATTCCATTTGGAATTAAAACAAGTGCTGCTATTGCCTTTTCCTTAGTTTCTTTTGAAAATACCTTTTGGATTTTGTTTTCTAATTTGCTGAATAGAACAGAAACTCCAGCATCTGAAGCCCTAAGTTCATTTTTTAGAATTTCATCCCATTCCTTTATTTTTGCTTCAAAGTTTGTTTTATCTTCTTCGTTGATTAACACAACTGCGTCGCATTCTCTTGGGATTGCATTCATCTTTGAGCCGCCGTTTATTTCAGCGATTTCAAAGTCGAAGCTGTTTGAAAGGTCATTAAGTATTCTTCCCATTATTTTGTTTGAGTTTCCTCTTCCCTTGTCAATTTCCATACCTGAGTGACCACCCTTTAGACCTCTTATTGCAATAACGTATGGAACAAGGTTTGAAGGTGCATCCATCCATTCGATGTTTAAAAGGTGTCTTGTTCTAACACCACCGGCGCAACTTACAAGTAGCTTTCCTTCTTCTTCAGAGTCCATGTTTATCATTATTTTACCATTTAAAAGTGAACCATCGATAGCCATTGCTCCACCCATACCCGTTTCTTCTTCAACTGTAAGAAGAACTTCAAGCGGTGGGTGTGGAATATCCTTTGATGCAAGTATTGCAAGGGCATATGCCATAGCTATACCATTGTCTGCACCAAGAGTTGTTCCTGTAGCATATATGTAATCTCCTTCGATTCTAAGCTTTAGTGGGTCTTTTTCAAAATCATGTGATGTGTCCTTGTTTTTTTCACAAACCATGTCCATATGGCCTTGTAGTATAACTGTTGGAGCATTTTCGTATCCTTGAGTTCCACTCTTTTTGATTATGATGTTATTTGCTTTGTCTTGAATAACTTCAAGATTGTGTTCATTTGCAAATTTCACAAGCCAATCGCTTATAGCTTTTTCATTGCCTGAACCGTGTGGAATCTTTGTTATTTCTTCAAAGTAGTAAAAAACGTCCTTTGGTTCTAAATGTGATAAAACACCCATTTTGGTCACCTCGCTATTTATTTTCAATATTATTATAATCCAGCTTAAAATAAATTAAAAGTTTTTTATTAATTAAAATTAACTTTTGTCATTTGAAATTTTTTTGTATTTATATAAAATCATACTCAATAAAAATCTTATCACTAAATCGAATGCCATGACAATCCAAATATAAACTATTGGAAGCTTAAAAAAGCTTGAGATTAGAATTACACCAGGGACTCTAATACCCCAAAGTCCGACAAATGCAACATACATAGGGATTTGAGTAAATCCTGCACCCCTAAGTGCACCAGTGAAAACCATGGCAGTGTTTTGAGGTATTTGAACAAGTCCCATAATGAATAGATAAAGTGCACCTATTTTTATAACTTCAGGTCTGTTCGTCAGCATCATCATTATTTTATTTGGGAAAAATACAAGTAAAGCAGTTGTAAAACTTGTTATAAGAATGGAGCCCTTCAATATTTCTTTGAGGTAAATTTTTGACGACTTAAAATCCTTTGCACCTACTGCCTGTCCAATAAATGAAGTTGCAGCTATTCCAAATCCAATTGCAGGCATATATGAGATTGATTCTGCTTGGAGCCCAACCTGATATGCTGCAAGGCTTGTTTCACCGTATTTTAGGACCATCCTTGTTAGTATTATCGCAGCTACCTGCCAGAAGACTGATTCAAATGAAGATGGCAAGCCTAATTTGTATATATTGAGTGTTAACTGTTTATCAAGTTCAGGTTTTAATGATAATCCCTTTACTATATTTGTTTTCTTGAAAAGTATGAAAAGTCCAATAAGTGATGCTAAGAAGTATGATAAAACAGAAGAAATAGCAGCACCTATAAGTCCTAATTTTGGAAAGCCAAAATGTCCGAAAATCAATATGTATCCAAATATTATATTAAATGCGTTCATGGATAAAGTTACATACATAGGCGTTTTTGCGTTTCCCATTCCCTGCATAATCCCTGCGATTAGAAGTATTATTACCATAAAAGGAAGGCTCAAAGTGGTGATTCTAAGATAAAGATTGGCATGACTTAAAAGATTATCTTTAGGGTTAAAAATCATTAGCAATGGTTTTGAGTTTAGTAGTATTATTATTTGGAACATCAAGACAAAAAATATTGAAGTTATAAAGGCTTGCTTAACGCTTTTTCTTAATTTTTCAAAGTCTTTTGCTCCAAAACTTTGGGCTATTATTACAGTAACTCCAGTTGCAACTCCCTTAAAAAGTGCCCATATTAAATTATAAATTCTGCTTGAAAGTCCTATTGCAGAAATTGAAACCTCATCAATTCTACCTATCATTGCCATGGTTATAAGTCCAGCCGTCATTTGAAGAATATTTTCAAATGTTATAGGCAATATCATTGATATTATTTTCTTTCTAATATTTTTTATATCGTTCATAATTACCTTCCTTTATTTTTCTATAGAATAATTTAAAGCCATCAAGTATAATTATAATACAAATAGTTTAATTTGATAGCTTATTTTAAAAATTTTTAAGGGGGATGGAATTTGAAGAGAAGAGAATATGCTCTATTAATTTTAGTGAATCTATTCTTTTTTGTAATTGCCTTTTCATTTGATTCATTGAGGGAAGTAAGTAAAGGAATATTAAGCATTATCAATCAATCGGATTTGTTAATTACAGATTATATAGCTGTTGGAGGAGTTGGTGCAGCATTTTTCAATGCAGGTCTTGTCGGAGCAGGTATAATTTTTCTATATTTTATTAATAAACTTGAAATAAATGGTGCACTTATTGCAGCCTATTTTACAACAGTTGGATTTTCTTTGTTTGGGAAAAATATAGTCAATATTTGGCCAACTATAATAGGGGTATATATTTTTTCGCTGTTTAATAAAGATAAGTTTAAAAACTATATTTTGATTGCTCTTTTTGGAACGACATTGTCCCCTGCTGTAGTGGAATTGGCATTTTTAAATATACTTGGCAAGGTTCCAGGACTTATGCTTGGAATTGGGATAGCAGGATTTATAGGTTTTATACTGCCACCTATAGCAAAATATTCATTAAAGCTTCATCAAGGTTACTGCCTATACAATATGGGACTTGCAGGCGGATTGATTGCAACGATGATGATGTCAAAGTTTAGGGCTTTTGGAATTGATTTTGAGAGAAGGCTTATATTATCTACAGGAAATAATCAAATGTTCACATTTATATTTTTAAGTCTTTTTGTTTTGCTTGTTGTATTCGCATTGATAATTGATGAAGAAGCTATCAAGCAATACACTTGCATATTGAAAACTACAGGAAGACTTTATATGGACTATTACACTGATTTTGGAGTAGGGGCTACTCTTTTTAACATGGGAACAATGGGAATATTATTTGTTGTTTATGTTTTGGGTATAAAAGGAGAGCTTACAGGACCTGTTTTAGGGGCTATTCTAACAATTGTTGGATTTGGAGCTTTAGGGAAACATTTAATTAATACTATTCCTGTTTTGATTGGAACATATATATCAGCATATCTAAATATTTGGGAAATTAATTCTCAATCTATAATATTAGCATCTTTGTTTGGGACTAACCTTGCTCCTATTGCTGGAGAGTTCGGATGGTTTGCGGGAATAATAGCTGGATTTTTTCATGTATCCGTAGTTATGAATATGAGTTATCTACATGGAGGATTAAATTTATATAACAATGGTTTTGCAGGTGGTATTGTAGCAATAGTTTTGGTACCAATACTATCTGCAATAATGAGAAAAAAAGTTGAGTATAAATATTAAGTTTGTTGTATTTTTTGTTTTTATAAGCAAATAATAAATGTATAAAATATTATTTTTATAAAAACAATTTTAAGGGCTGTCGCAAAATATATGCAAAGCATTAGCTTAAGGAATCATAGGTAATTTTGCGGCAGCCTTTTTATATCGTGTATAAATATGCAAGTGCTTTTGCAAAATTGTTTGAATATTTATAAATTTTTAACGATTTTTAAAGCATACTAAAGAATAAGAGACTTTAAGGGATAAAGCTTGAACTAAAATCATAAAACGACCGCTTTTGACAAAATTTTAAATTTTCTAACAGTTTGATTTATTATACATTCGATGTATAATGTATATGTAGTTTAACGACTAGGAGGAGTTGGGATGAACCAGTTTGTTAATGTAACTTCCGAAATTGGAAAGTTAAAAAGAGTTATGCTCCACAGACCTGGATACGAAGTTGAAAATTTGGTTCCAGAGTATCTTGGGAGACTCCTTTTTGACGATATTCCTTTTCTTAAGATTGCTCAGCAGGAACATGATAAATTTGCCCAGGTTTTAAGGGAAAATGGAGCAGAGGTCTATTATCTTGAAGAACTTGTAACAGAAGTTTTGAAGGATGAAAAAATAAAAAATGAGTTTTTAGATGAGTTTTTAAATGAAAGTGAAATAACCTCGCATTCTTTGAAGGAGGCTTTAAAGGGATACCTTCTCGGGTTTGATACAAGAGGAATGGTTGATAAGATAATGGCGGGTGTTAGAAAGAAGGAAGTTGAGATTAAAGAGCCTACTTCATTGGTTGAATTGATGTTTGATGACTATCCATTTTATCTTGACCCGATGCCTAATCTTTACTTTACAAGAGACCCAGGGGCATCAATTGGTAATGGTATAACATTGAACAAAATGAGGATGGATGCAAGAAAAAGGGAAACTCTTTTCTTGAAGTATGTAATTAAATATAATAAGCTATTTAATAATCCTGAAACTCCTCTGTGGTATGAAAGGTCAATGCCTTTTGCCCTTGAGGGCGGGGATGAACTTGTTTTATCCGACAAGGTTGTAGCAATTGGCTGCAGTGAAAGAACATCAGCAGAGGCAATTGAAATTGTTGCAAAAAATTTATTTAATTCAAATACAAGTTTTGAAAAGGTTTTGGTTTTTGAGATACCAAAATGCAGAGCATTTATGCATCTTGACACTGTATTTACTATGGTTGACTATGACAAATTTACAATACACCCTGGTATTCAAGGACCTCTTAGCGTGTATGAAATAACAAAGGGTGCAAATAATACTCTTAAGTTTAAACACAATACAAGCCCTGTAGATAGAATTTTGGCTGATGCTCTAAATTTATCATCTGTTGAACTCATACAATGCGGAGGCGGTGATTTTATAATTGCAGGAAGGGAACAGTGGAATGACGGTTCAAATACTCTTGCAATTGCACCTGGAGTAGTAGTAACATATGAAAGAAATTATGTTACAAATGAAATACTAGATAAGAAGGGTATTAAAGTTATTTCAATACCAAGCTCAGAATTATCAAGAGGACGTGGCGGTCCAAGATGCATGAGTATGCCGCTTTACAGAGAAAAAATTTAATTTTAAGGGAGGAATAAATTATGCCAGTTAATTTAAAGGGAAGAAGCTTTTTGACACTAATGGATTTCACACCAGAGGAAATCAGATACATGCTTGATTTATCACACGATCTAAAGTCAAAGAAGAGAGCAGGAATAAGAAATAATCTACTTGCAGGAAAGAACATAGTATTATTATTCGAAAAGACTTCAACAAGAACAAGATGTGCATTTGAAGTTGCAGCACTTGATGAAGGAGCACACGTAACATTCCTTGATTCAAACAGCTCACAAATGGGTAAAAAGGAATCGTTAGAAGACACTGCAAAGGTTCTTGGAAGATATTATGATGGTATCGAATACAGAGGATACGAACAAAAGGTAGTTGAAGATTTGGCAAAATACTCAGGAGTTCCTGTATGGAACGGTTTAACTGACGTTGACCATCCAACTCAAATACTTGCAGACCTTATGACAATAGAAGAACATGTTGCAAAGCCTCTTAACAAGGTAAAAGTAGTATTTGTAGGAGATACAAGAAACAATATGTCATATGCTTGGATGTATGGATGCGCTAAGATGGGAATGCACTTTGTAGCATATGGTCCAAAGGAATTATGGCCAGATTCAAAGATTTTAGCAGAAGTTAATGAAGTTGCAAAACAAACAGGTGCAGTTATTGAAGTTTCAGATAACATAGAGAGCTTAAAGGGAGCAGATGTAATCTATACTGACGTTTGGGCATCAATGGGAGAAGAGGCAGAACTTCCAAAGAGAGTTGAACTTTTAACTCCTTTCAGGGTAACTATGGATATGTTAAAGGCAACAGGTAATCCAGATGTTATATTCATGCACTGCTTACCATCATTCCATGACTTTGAAACTAAGATGGCAAAGGATGCTAAGGAAAAAATGGGTCTTGATATCAGAGAAGTTACTGACGAAGTATTCAGAAGCAGACATTCAGTAGTATTTGATGAAGCAGAAAACAGAATGCATACAATAAAGGCAGTTATGGTAGCAACATTATAATTTGAATTACATAGAAGGCTGTCTCAAATAATAAATTTTTAGAGGCAGCCTTTTAAAAAATAATGAATTAACAAGGGAGGCAAATTTATGGCAAGAATTGTAGTTGCTTTGGGGGGAAATGCTCTTCAAGCAAATCCAAAGGATATATCAGCTGAAGCGCAGCTTTTAACAGCTCATCATACAGCAAAGGCTATAGTTGACCTTATAGAAGATGGTCATGAAGTAGTTATAGCGCATGGTAACGGACCACAGGTTGGCCAAATAGTTGCTACATATGAAGCAGCAGCTACTGTTAACGAAAACAACCCGGTTATGCCATTCCCAGAATGCGGTGCGATGAGCCAAGGATATATTGGCTATCACCTACAACAGGCAGTTAGGGAAGAAATGGTTAGAAGAGGTTTAAATAAGAGTATAGCAGCTGTTGTAACTCAAGTTGTTGTTGATAAGAACGACCCTGGATTTAAGAATCCAACAAAACCAGTAGGCTCATTCTTCACAGAAGAACAAGCTAAAAAGCTTATGGCTGAAAAGGGATATGTTATGAAGGAGGATGCAGGAAGAGGATGGAGAAGAGTTGTTGCATCACCTATGCCTATAGATGTTGTTGAAAAGGAAGTTGTTAAGACTTTAGTTGAAGCTGGCCACGTTGTTATAACAGTTGGAGGTGGCGGCGTTCCTGTTGTTCAAAAGGAAGACGGTTCATTAGAAGGCGTTGCAGCAGTTATAGATAAGGACCTTGCTTCAGAAAAGATTGCTGAGATACTTGACGCAGATGAGCTTATAATATTAACTGCAGTAGAAAAAGTTGCTATAAACTTCAATAAGCCAGACCAGAAGGAACTTGATACGATGAATTCAAAAGAGGCTAGAAAATATATTGAAGAAGGTCACTTTGCGCCGGGCTCAATGCTTCCAAAGGTTAAGGCAGCTTTAATGTTTGCTGAATCTAAGGAAGGAAGAAAGGCAGTTATAACTTCACTTGAAAAGGCAAGAGAAGCTCTTAAAGGTTTAACTGGAACTGTTATCACTAAATAGGTGACATTCACTTGATTTCTTGAGTTCTTGAATTGTTTGACAATTCAAGAACTCTTTTTCATACAAAAAACTTAATCTTAAGTGCCTGGCACTTAAGATTTTATTTGTCTGCTTTTTTTTCATCCTTATACTGTTTTTCTATTACATCTAATATTGAATTATCAATCAAATTTTCATCCTTTAGCTTTTTAAGTGCTGCAAGTCCTATTATTTGAAAAATTGCTGTGTATTTTCCAATATCTAATATATTTTTGTTGCTGTTTTTTACTTCATCTGCATCCTTTTGAACTAATAAAATCCAACCTGTGTCATTTATATCGAAGTAGCATCCATATACATCCTTGCCCCTGTAGTCCTTGTAGGGAATTGTTTTGGAAAAATCAATGCTCGTTTTAATCTTTTGGATATCGATTTTAAGATTTCCAATCGCGTCAGGGTAGTATCGTGATTCGGTTAAAAAAATACCATCTTTACTTACTATAAACGATTCTATCCCATCATCCTTTTCGATTGCTTTCATCAAGATACTGAGATACATTAGGTCTATTCTTGCACATATTGCTCCAACAATTTCTTCTTCTTTAAATATTGGTGTTCCAACGTCAAAATATAGTTTGCCGTCTGATTTAAAAACATCTGATATTTTTTCCACTCCCCCGAGGGCGTTTCTAACTACAAATGAATTAATGAATTCTTTTTTATTATTTATATATCCATATATAAAGTTTCCATTTTTATCGATAACGTAGATTTCTCGAAAAACTGGTTTGTTGAATTTGACATATTCAAGCACCTTAGATATATCGTCTTTTTCAAGATTAATAAAACAATCAACGTGGGCAAGCGTGTTTAAATCATAAAAAAATTCTTCCTTCCATTCAATTATTGTAGATACCTGCCTTCGTCCAATCATTTCTAATGTCTTTGCAATGCTTTCTGAATCCGAGTTGAAATTTATTTTATAGAAAGTGAAACTTGTTATTACAGTTGGTATAAGTGAAATAAGCAGCAGTATTACATAGCGGATTAAACTTTGTTTTTTAATTTTTTTCTTCATATTTCAACACCTCTAGTATATAATATTTATTAGATACGATTATTGACATAAAATGGGACTATTTGGGGGTGCGCTATGAAAAATATTAATATTAGCGAAGTGAATTACAAAAATTTCGGGCGTTGTGTAAAAATTTCAAATGGCGTTGTTGATTTGCTTGTAACCATCGATGTTGGACCGAGAATTATAAGGTTTGGATTTGAAGGAAGGGAGAATATGCTCTGTGAAAACACTGACTATAAAGTTAAGTCTGGCGATGACTACTGGTATATTTACGGAGGCCACAGGCTATGGCATGCTCCTGAGGCAAATCCAAGAACTTATTACCCTGACAATTCTCCTGTTAGTTACGAGATTATTGAAAATGGGATAAAGGTTACGGGAAATGTTGAAAAGTGGAGACAGGTGATAAAGGAAATTGAAATTGTTCTAAATCCAGAGGATAATAAAGTTAGAGTATTGCATAGAATAACAAACAAAAATGCCTGGGATATTAAACTTTCTGTTTGGGCGCTTACTGTTATGGACAAGGGTGGAGTTGAGATAATTCCTGTTAACACTCAGCAGACAGACCTTTTGCCGAACATGAATTTAGCTATTTGGCCCTATACTAGATTAAATGACAAGAGAGTTAACTGGGGTGAAAAATATATTGTTATAAAACAGGATGAAAATGAGAGCCAACCATTTAAAATTGGGATTAGCAATAATGAAGGATGGGCTGCGTATGTCAACAAAGGAGTTACATTCATTAAAAGATATAAACATATTGAAGGGGCAAATTATCCCGATTATGGTGTTTCATATGAGACTTATACAAACTATTTTATGCTTGAGATGGAGACTCTTTCACCCTTAACAGAGATAAAGCCTGATGAATGCATCGAACATATCGAGGAATGGGAATTAATTGATAACGATTATATGATGAGAAACTTAATCTAAAGTGCCAGGCACCATAACTTAAGTTGACAATTTGTCAACTTATTTATTATAATGATAATAGAAAAGGTTTTCTATAAGGGGGAATAATATGTCAGAGTTAAGGTGGAATCCGCTACTAAAGACGTGGACTATGGTAGCTTCAAATAGACAGGCAAGACCAAATATGCCAAAGGATTGGTGCCCATTTTGTCCTGGTTCAGGCAGGGTGCCGGATGATTATGATGTTTATAAATACGATAACGATTTTCCAGCTCTAAAGCAAAATCCTGATGTTCCAGACTTAGAAGGAACAGAGCTTTATAAAGTTGCGGAAAATTACGGAAAGTGTGAGGTTATTTTATATTCTCCAGAGCATACTAAAACTCTTCCTGAACTTTCAGTTGAGCATATTTATAAGCTTGTAAATCTTTGGACTGAAAGATTTAGGGAGCTTTCAAAGGACGAGAGGATAAAATATATTTTTGAGTTTGAAAATAGAGGAGAAGAGGTAGGGGTTACAATGCCTCATCCTCACGGACAGATTTATGGGTATTCCTATGTTCCACTAAAGCTTAAGGTTGAGCTAGATAGTTGCAAAGAATATTATCAGGATAGTGGAAAGTGCATGATTTGCCAGATGAATCATGAGGAAATAAGTTTTAATAAAAGAATAGTAACAGAGAACGATAGCTTTTTAGCATATATACCTTTCTTTACTGATTATCCTTATGGTGTATTTATAGTCAGCAAGAATCACAAGGGGAATTTTACTGAGTTTACAGATAAGGAAAAATGGGACCTTGCGGAAATATTAAGAAACGTTACGGGGGCATTTGATAATTTATTTGACAGGTTATTCCCATATATGATGTGCATTCATCAAACTCCGGTCAATTCGGAAGAATATAAGGATTCAGACAAATACTATCATTTTCATATAGAATTTTATCCTCCGCTAAGGGACAAGGATAAGATTAAATTCTATGCATCGTCTGAGATGGGAGCATGGGCTGCGGCGAATACTATGGCGGTTGAGGATGCTGCTGAAAGGTTAAGAGAGGCACTTGAAAAGTTTAAGGCAAAGATAGGGAGATAAGCACAGAGGGGTGAGCATTTTGGATATTAACTTATTGAAGGAAGAATTTAATAATGCATTTGGTTATTCTAATGATTTAAATTATTTTTTCTCTCCGGGAAGAGTTAATTTAATCGGAGAGCATATAGACTACAATGGAGGACTTGTTTTTCCATGCGCCTTATCAATAGGTATTTATGCAGCGGTAAGATACAGAGACGATGATATTGTAAACTTAAGGTCAAAGAACATGAACAATATAGTTAGCTTTAAACTTGATAATATTAAATATGACGATAGCGATGGATGGGGTAATTATCCTAAGGGAGTTGTAAAGTATCTATTAGACGGAGGATATAATCTTAAAGGTGCTGATGTATATTTTGTAACTACGCTGCCTGATGGAGCAGGGCTTTCAAGCTCTGCTGCGCTTGAGGTTTTAACCGGCTATTTAATGCTTTATCCGAGCCTTGGAGAGAAAATAGATAGAGTTGAGCTTGCGAAGCTCTGCCAAAGGGTTGAGAATGAGTTTGTCGGCGTAAACTGTGGTATAATGGACCAATTCTCAGTTGCGATGGGCAAAAAGAATAGTGCAGTTTTATTGGATTGCAATACGCTTGAGTATGAATATGCGCCGCTCGAGTTAAATGATTACAGCCTTGTTATTATGAACACAAACAAGAGAAGGGAGCTTGCAGATTCTAAATATAACGAAAGAAGAAGTGAATGCGATAAAAGTTTGGAAATTATAGGACAGCATAAATCAATCAGGAATATTTGTGAAGCGGACATTGATGATTTAAAGTATTTGAACGATGAGGTATTAAGGAAAAGGGCAAGACATGTTATTACTGAAAACGAAAGAGTTAAAAAAGCTGTTGAAGTTTTAAAAACAGGAAATGTAGAGGAATTTGGAAATCTTTTAAAACAGTCCCACGATTCATTAAGGGATGATTATGAGGTAACAGGGCTGCACCTTGACGCGATAGTTGAGGAGGCTCTAAAATTTGACGGCTGCATAGGTGCAAGGATGACGGGAGCAGGATTCGGAGGTTGTGCCATTGCACTGGTTGAAAAAAATAAAATAAAAGAGTTTACAGATTTTGTAGGCAAAAATTACTTGTATAGAACGAATATAACTCCAAACTTCTATATGTGCAGCGTAGAGGACGGAGTTAAAAAAATAGGGTAGAGGTGGAAATATATTGTAAACTATTAAAAGGATAATTAGTAAATTTTATATTTTAATTTATTAATTAAAATAATATATTATTAGAAAAATTTTCTTGAAATTTGCATATAATTGTAATAGAATAGTTATAGAAAAGGTTTTCTATAATCTTTATATAATCTACACAAGGGGGGATGAATTGAGATTGGGTTAATATTATTCTAAAATAAATAAAATTTAGGGGGGTCCTTATGAAAAAGTTATTAGCAATGTTAATGACTTTAATTTTGATTGCTGGATTATTTGCAGGTTGTTCTAAGTCAACAAGTAATAAGCCTACTGAATTTAAAAATGTTCAACTTGAATTCTGGAATGGGTTTACTGGTCCAGATGGAAAAGGAATGCAAAAGATTATAGACCAATTCAACAAAGAATATGAAGGAAAAATCAATGTTAAAACTCAAGTTATGCAGTGGGGACAATATTATGACAAGATTATAACTGCAGTTGCAAGTGGAAATGCTCCTGATGTCGGTATAATGCATGTTGATACATTGCCAAAATATGCAATGAAGGGCGTTATAATTCCACTTGATGAGCTTGCTGCTAAATTGGGATTGCAAGAATCAGATTTTATTTCTGCAGTTTGGAAGGCTGGAATTTATGAGGGTAAAAGATACGGAATTCCGCTAGATGTTCATCCACTCGGTTTATACTATAATGTTGACCTTTTAAAACAAGCAGGATATGACCATCCTCCAACAAATATGGAAGAATTCTTGGAAATGGCTAAGGCTATGACAAAAGATACAGATGGAGATGGAAAAATTGACCAATGGGGATTTGCAATGCCAACTCTTTGGCCAAGCCATCAAATTTATTGGACAGTTCTTCATCAGTTTGGTGGTAAAGCAACAAGCGATGATGGAACAGAACCTTTATATACATCACAGGAGGCTGTTGACGCACTTCAATTTTTAGCAGATACAATATTTAAGTATCAAATATCACCTAAAAATATAACTCAAGATGGTGAAGTAACTTTATTTAAGCAGGGTAAACTTGGATTCCATTTAAACGGAATTTGGATGATTGCTGGATTTGAAGAACAGCAAGGTTTGAATTTTGCAACAGCACCAGTTCCTCAATGGGGTAAACAAAAGGCTGCATGGGCTGGTTCACATCAATTTGTAATCTTTAAGCAGAAAAATGAAGACCCTGTAAAAGTTGAAGCTGCTATGGTATTTGCAGACTATATTACAAAACATAGTATGGAATGGGCTAAGGCAGGCCAAGTTCCTGCAAGAAATTCTGTAAGAGAAAGCGAAGAATTCAAGGCATTAAAGCATCAAATGGGATTTGCTGAACAGGCAGATTATCTTGTATTCCCTGTGTCTTCGCCATATTTCCCAGATGCATGGGGTCCAAGTGGTGAGGCAGTAACTAATGTTATGTTAGGCAAGGATACACCAGCATCAGCGCTTGAAAAGGCTGCTGATAAGGGAAGAAAGCAGGTTCAGGCTAATAAACAGTAATAGAAGGAGGCTTTTTGCCTCCTTTTTGTAAAGAGAGGTGTTTATATGGACAAAAAACTTGACAAAATTCAACCATATCTATTTATACTGCCACAGTTTGTTTTCTTTTTAATTTTTATGATAATTCCAACAGTTTTAGGAGTTTGGATAAGTTTAAACAGATGGGATTATCTAACGCCACCAAAGTTTGTAGGCTTAAAAAATTATATGGATTTATTTTCAAAGGATACAATTGATTATCTTGAATTTTGGAATTCGTTTGGAAATACATTTAAATTTGTGATATTTAGTGTTCCATTCTTGATTATTATAGCGCTAGCCTTGGCACTTTTAGTAAACTCACCAAACTTAAAACTAAGAAATTTTTTCAGAGGAGTTTTTTATACATCAAATGTTCTTTCAGTCTCATGCGTGGGTTTAATATGGCTGTGGATGCTCGATACAAATGCTGGGTTAGTAAATTATTATTTAGAAAAGTTAGGTTTTGATAGAATACCGTGGCTTGCGGAGCTTCCATGGGCATGGATATCCCTTGTATTAATGACTGTATGGTGGACTATTGGTGGAAATATGATTTTGTTTTTAGCTGGATTACAGGATATACCTCAAGTTCTTTATGAAGCAGCAGATATTGATGGCGCAAGTGCCTGGCAGAAATTTAAATATGTGACATTACCAGGACTTAGAAGGCCTCTTCTTTTTATAATTATTATGACAACACTAGCTCAATTTAATATTTTTGGACAACCATATATGGTAACAAGGGGTGGCCCAGGAAATGCGACTAAGGTTCTTTTGATGTATATTAGGGACGTTGCTTTTGGACAATATAGAATGGGCTCGGCATCGGCTATGGCCATAATGATGGGACTCGTTATGATTACCTTTAGTATTATTCAATTTAAGTTGTTGACACCAAAGGAATAGGGGTGATTTTATGCAGGAATTGGTAAAGAATAAGGAAGTAAAATACAGTATTTTTAAAAGCTATAAAAATAAAAAACAGATTAAACAGATTTTGATATTTTCAGTAGCAGTGATTTTAGCCATTATTTGGCTCGTTCCATTATTGTGGATAGTATCTACTGCATTTAAGCCAGAAAGTGACGTTATTGATAGTGTGGTAAGATGGATTCCTAAGAGAGTAACCCTAGACAATTTTAGGCATATATTCAGCGATAGAGAAAATGCACCTATAATTAGATGGTTTTTTAACAGCCTTTTTATTGCAACCTCTCATACGATATTAATTCTTTTATTTGATTCTCTTGCAGCGTTTGCTTATGCCAGGTTGAAATTTAAGTATAAGGAAACAATATACTGGATTATGATGGCTACAATGATGATTCCGACGATAATTAATTTTATTCCTGTATATGTCATAGTTGATAAGTTTGGGTGGATTGATACTCCGGCTGCTATGATATTTCCAGGTTTAGGTGGAGTGTTTGGAGTCTTTTTATTAAGGCAATTTTTTGAAGGTATACCTAGGGATTTAGATGAAGCTGCCAAAATAGATGGTGCTGGATATTTTACAATTTATTTTAGAATAATACTGCCTTTAGCAAAACCAGCATTAATGACGCTTGCTATTTTTACATTTATGGGCAATTGGAACGATTTTCTTTGGCCGATACTTGTTACAAATAATGCGGCAAATAGAACGTTGCCAGCAGGTCTTGCAATCTTTCAAGGAGCATACATCCATAATTATGGTATTTTAATGGCAGGTGCTCTTATGTCTGCTGTTCCACCTATTATTTTATTCTTGGCAGGTCAAAAATATTTTGTCAAGGGAATTGCATTGAGTGGTTTGAAGGAATAATCCTACAGGAGTGATTAGTTTGAAAAAATCATTGATTTTGTTTTTTGTAGCGATTATCGTAACAGTTTTTAGTTACTACAATTGGTCGAAACAGCAAAGCACGAATTCTGATACAATTTCTATGGATGTTAATAAATATAAGAATCCAGTTTATGTCCCAGATGGAGCCAGCGTTATCAATATAGCAGACCCAACAGTAATTAAATATAACGGAGAATACTATCTTTATGGGACATCTGATATTCCAGGATTTAATGTATTTAAATCAAGGGATTTAGTAAATTGGGAATACAAAGGGGTAGCATATTTAGGGCCTCCTGCCAATGGGATATTTGAGGGCGTTTGGAATCTCGATTGGTTCTGGGCCCCAGCCATTTACTATGATAATGGTAAATTTTATATGTATTATTCAGCTGGAGACCCCTCAAAGGGTGCAGAAAGCAGGAATATTGGAGTTGCAATTAGCGATAATCCATTAGGTCCATTTAAGGATTATGAAAAGAACCCCATAATTACGGATGTTAATTCAATAGATGGATTTGTTTTTAAGGATGAAGATGGAGAAAAATATTTTTATTATAATCAGGTAGGTGCTGGATTTAACGGTATTGCTGTAAGACATATGAAGGATATGTTTAGTTTTGACACCGAAGAAACAAGGGTTATTTCAATATCCGAGCCGTGGGAAGGAGTTATTAATGAGGGACCGGTCGTTTTAAAAAGAAACGGTAAATACTATTTGATGTTTTCTGGAGGAGATTATGCAGATAAAACATATGCTGTAGGGTATGCTACTGCAGATAGGCCTATGAGCGATTTAGGAATGGCTGATAACGTTACCTGGAAAAAGTATGACAAAAATCCAATTATAAAAACAACTGATAAAGTAATATCTCCAGGTCATCATGATTTAGTGTTAGCACCTAATAATTTAGCTTATTATATTATTTATCACACTAAAAGATACGAAGAAATAGGCCCTCAAAGGCAAATTGCAATAGATAGACTGTTCTTTAATTATGATAAATTGTTTACGTTTGCTCCTACCTCTACTGAAATGCCTTATCCCGAAAAGCCTGACTTTCAAGATTGGTTTGACGGTGATGAAAGTTATGCAAATGAAAATTGGAGAATAGTTAAAGGAGAATTCAGAGTAAAAAACGATGAACTCGTTTCAAAGTCTGAAGAGGGTTTTATATTAAATAAAAAAAGCTATGGAAACAACTATATTTATGAAGTAAATATGAAAGTAAATGAATTTAAAGAAAATTCTACCGCAGGATTTGTTGCTTCTTATATAGATGCAAACAACTATATTAAATTTTATTTAAAACCTTCTGAAAATAATTTTGTTTTAGAAATTATTGAAGGTGGCAACAGAAAAATTATTAAGTCAAAAATCAGCAAATATTTTAATTTAAAAGCTTATCACCAATATATTTTAAAGAAAAATGGAAAGCGAATTGAAATTTATGTTGACAATATAAAGTATTTTGAAGATGAATGTCAGTTAGATAACGGTTCATTTGGATTATGCAGTAAAGATATTGAAACAGCATTTGATGGAATTGCTTTTACATCTTCATTTGAGGATAATTTTGAAGCAGATACAGGAATTTTCAATGGGATGCAAAGGCAAAACGGTGAATTAATATTAAATAAAGATTATAAAGCAATTTTTGGAGATAAAATTAAAAATTATGAATTTGGTTTTGATTTTAAGTTTGAGAATTTAGGAGGGCATTCTTTTTACTCATCATATGAAGATGAAGAAAACAACGTAAAAGTTTCAATTGAGGGTAAAAAATTAAAAATCGAAAAGCTTTTGAATGGGAAAAAAGAAGTGAAAAAATACCAAATCAATAATTTGTCATATGGTGACTTCAACCCGACGGAATATAATAGCTTTAGAGTTGTAAAGTATAATGATATCTTTATTTACTATATAAATGGCAATGAAATTGCGATTGATAGGGCTGACTTACAAGAATCATGTGTAGGTTTTATAAATCAGGACAGTAAAATATTAATAGACAATGTTTATTTGTTTGGACTTAATTATTAACGACGGGAGGATTTTGTATGAATATATTTAGAAATGAATACCCAAGACCAAATTTTAAAAGAGCTAATTGGACAAATCTTAATGGTGAATGGGATTTTGAATTTGATGATTTGGATTTAGGCGAAAGAGAAAAATGGTATCTGGGAAAAAAATTTAGCAAAAAAATAAATGTTCCATTTTGTTATCAGAGTAAACTATCGGGAATTGGTGACAAGTCAATTCATGATGTTGTTTGGTATCACAAAAATTTAAAATTTGATAAAAATAATTTAGATAAAAGAGTATATATAAATTTCGGAGCGGTTGACTATTTTACTAAACTTTATGTAAATGGTAATTTTGCCGGAAGCCATAGGGGCGGGCATGTAGCATTTAGGTTTGATATTACTGATTATTTAGTTGAAGGTGATAATGATATATTCTTAAGAGTTGAGGATAAGAGTTTTGACTGTTCTCAACCGAGAGGTAAACAAACCTGGAAAAAGGACAATTTTGCATGCTGGTATACAAGAACAACTGGAATTTGGCAAACTGTTTGGTTAGAATTTTTAGATGAATTTCATTTAGAACGAGTAAAGATAACACCTGACATAGATAATAGATTAATAGATGTTGAGGCATATTTTAACAAGATAAGCGATGGCGGTTTATTAGAGGTTGAAGTAAGCTTTGAAGGGAATTTGGTTAAAAAAATTTGGACAGATATTAAGCATGAAAGAGAAAGATTTTCCATAGATATTGCCTCTGATGAAATTCAATTTAAAGTATACTATTGGTCGCCCGAAGAACCAAAACTTTATGATATCAAATTTAGAGTTTTATATAATGGGGAAGTAAGAGATGAGGTAGAATCTTATTTTGGAATGAGAAAAATTAGCATTAGAGAAGATAGGATATTGCTAAACAATCGTGAATATTATCAAAAATTGATTTTAGACCAGGGGTATTATTCAGATGGGTTATTAACTGCACAAAGTCAGGATATGTTTATTGAAGATATTAAAAAGATTAAATCAATGGGATTTAATGGTATTAGAAAACATCAAAAAATAGAAGACCCCGTTTTTTTATATCACTGCGATAGAATGGGTCTTTTAGTATGGGCAGAAATGCCATCGACGTATGAATTTAATGATAATGCAATTGAAAATATTATTTATGAATGGAAGCAGGCAATTAAACAACAGTATAATCATCCATGCATTATAACATGGACATTGTTAAATGAATCATGGGGAGTAAATGAGATATATAACAATATAAAGCAGCAAAGTTTAGCTAATGCACTATATTATTTAGTTAAATCAATGGATAGTTCGAGACTCCTGATTTCTAATGATGGATGGGAACACACAATTAGTGATATATTGACTATACATGATTATATTGAAGATGGTGATTTGTTTTATAAAATTTATGAAGATAAAGAAAAGATAAGCAATGGAGCACCATCTATAATAAATCCAAAATACAATTACGCAGAAGGCTATGAATATAACGGACAACCTATTATCATAAGTGAATATGGTGGAATAGCATTTTCGAACGTTCATGGATGGGGATATGGAAATAAAGTTAAAAACGAAGAAGAGTTTTTAGAAAGATTTAAGAAAATAACCAGAGCTATAATGAATACAAAATATATATGCGGATTCTGCTATACACAGCTTACAGATGTAGAGCAAGAGATGAACGGACTCTTGGACTGGAACCATAATCTTAAGTTCGATGTTGATAAAATAAGAGAAATATTAGATTAATTTAATGTCTGTTTTACTATGCTAATTTTTAGGGAGGCTGAAATGATGTATTATAAAAACCCACTGACTATTAAGGAAATAGGAGACCCGTTTGTATTAAAGGATATAGATGGAAAATATTATTGTTATGCCACATCTGCAAGCGATGGATTTAAAGTTTGGATTTCAAAGGACTTAGTTAACTGGGAGTTATTCGGTTATTGTTTTAAAGCAGATGAAGACTTTTGGGGATACCAGGATTTCTGGGCGCCAGAGGTAGTTTTTTATAACGATAAATATTATATGTTTTATACAGCAAGATGGAAAAAGAATGATAGCCTTAGAATAGGTGTTGCTATTTCAGACAAGCCTTATGGTCCATTTAAAGATATGTTTAATGGGCCAATGTTTGATTTTGGATTTGCAGCAATAGATGCACATGTCTTCTTTGATGATGATGGAAGAAAATTTATGTATTTTTCAAGAGATTGTTCTGAAAACATAGTAGAGGGAAGACATGAGAGCCATTTATATGGGGTAGAATTAAACGACGACCTTGTTAGTTTTAAAGGAGATATAGTTTTATTGACAAAGCCTGAACAGGACTGGGAATTAAAATCTGGACCAGAATGGAGATGGAATGAAGGACCTTTTATGCTTAAGAGGAATGGGATATATTATTTAATGTATTCGGCTAATTTTTATGCAAGCAGAGATTATTCTGTGGGGTATGCAACCTCTAAAAGTCCGCTTGGTCCCTTTAAAAAGTATGAAAAGAATCCTGTATTATTTTCAAATAAAGATGAAATTTCAGGACCGGGGCATCATAGCATAACTAATTCTCCTGATAATAAAGAGATGTTTATAGTATATCATACCCATACTTACCCTGATAATCCAAGTTCAAACAGGCAGGTATGTATTGATAGAATTGGATTTGACGATTCTGGAAATATAATCGTATATGGGCCTACTAATACTTTGCAACCATATCCTTCTGGTGTAGAAATTTGATGACGAAAAAACAAATTAAGTGTATAATAACATTATAGATTTTGTCTTTTTGGAGGCCTTGTTATGAAATATACTATTGAGGACGTTGCAAAGGAAGCTGGAGTATCAATAACAACTGTATCAAGGGTTATAAATGGGAACTATCCTGTTAAGAAGGAGACAAGGGAAAGGGTTGAAGCTGCAATAAAGAAGCTTAATTTTCAACCAAACCTTCTTGCAAGAAGCCTTATAAATAAAAAGACTTTTAGCATTGGTGTTGTTATACCTGGCCTTACTAATATGTTCTTTACTGAGGTTGTCCAGGGGATTGAAAGCTATATGAGAAAATATGATTATGATGTGTATATAAGTGACTCAAGAGGCCGAGTTGATTCTGAAAAAAGAAGAATAAATAAGTTTATAGACAGATATGTTGACGGAATAATTCTTATTGACCCTCAAACAGAAAACATGAAGAATGGATTCATTGAAGAAGTATCAGGAAAAATACCGATTATGTGCATAAATGGATATCATGTAGGAGTTAGGACTAATTTCGTGTTGAGCAATGAGGGAAACGGAACAAGGCAGGCGCTTAAATATTTATCTGAGCTTGGTCATGAAAATATAGCATTTATAAGAGGAGAGAGCAGTTTTTCCTATGATTTAAAGGAAGAAATATATAGGGAATTTTCAAAGGATAAGGAACCTCTTGTATTTTTTACACAAGATGGGAACAACATAGATGTTGTTGAAAACACTTCTAAGCTATTAATGGAGATTTCAAATGCCTATGAGATTGGGAAAGAAATAACAGCTTTTTTTGCCTGCAACGACCTTATGGCAGTAGGTATTTTAAACGGTTGTCGTGAACTTGGAATTAATGTTCCAGAGGATGTGTCTGTAGTTGGTTTTGATAATATAATATTATCCCAGATGGTCAATCCAAAACTAACAACAGTTGACCAAAACATGAGACTGCTTGGGGAAAAGGCAGCTGAAAATTTAATCAACCTTATACAAAATGGCAGTTTAAGCTGCAATGTTGAAACAATAGATACAAGGCTCATAATTCGAAGCAGCGCTAGTAAATTAAATTATTAATATGCTGTAGATTTGATTTTAGCGAGTCCCGTGAAATATCTCATGGGACTCGCTTTTGCGCTTGATATAATTTCTATTCATTACTTGCTTTTTACTATCTTAAATTCCTTTACCAAATTAACAAATAGATTCTTTTCAAGGTCGCTGATATTTTCAAAACCATATCTTGCCTTGATATAAATTTCGCGTATTATTGCATTTTTTTCTTTGTCTACAAAATTATCTGATTTAGACTTAATCGATAATGATGTGTCATATGGCATAATTTCTATACTTCTTTTAAGTTTTGATATATATTTTGAGTAATAATATCGTATCAATTCGTTATTATTTCTTGGTTTTAGAAAAGATGATAACTTATTTATATACTTTTTATTTGAATCAAACAAAAATTCTCTCTCTTCCCTATAAATCTGACTGTTTGAAAAATCAACTTTATTTTCTTTAAGAATTAGCTTATAAATGATATACATAAATAGTGCAAAAACTAAAATTTTTGCCGTAAAGGCTAATGCAAAATTTACCGTGGTATTTTGCATAACATCCTGTGCTACTTTTTTTGCATCCTCAGAGCCCATTTTTTGTGTGATAATATTTATATTCTCGCTGCTAATGGCTCTATAAAGTAGTCTTCTTACTTGTTCGAGTAAAATTGCTATAACAAAAAACAACCAGTAGAACAAATAAAAAAACAAATCTATAAACTTATTATAAATAAAAGTCAATGAGATTAATAAATATCTTCTAAAACCTTCTATGCTCAGTATTATAGATAAAAATATTATCGATAAGTTAAAAAACATATTATATCTTGATGGACGCTTAGCTTTTTTTTCTGTTTCTTCATACCTTAACGTTCTTAATAAAATGGTTCCGGTTGTTAAATAAACAATAATAAATCCCGATATAAAGCTATTTAGAATGTTAAAACTAAATGTTATTAAAAATACAGCAACGATTCCGGAAATCATCTTAATTCCATTTTCGAATTTTTCAGTAAATAAGCTATAACTTGTCATTTCTTCTTTTTGAATTTTAGTCATTAAAAATGAAAGAATTATGAATATTAACGCCTCGAAAAAAGACTTGGACGATATTGCTGGGATAAATAGTAAAGCAATGAAAAAAATATTTTTACCATATTTTTTAATTGCAATCTCTGAAATAAAAAGAGCTATGATATAATAAAAAAATTGAACTTGTCCTATTGATCGTGATAGTATAATTGAAATTGTATTAAAGGTCATATATAGAAGGGATAATCTATTAAGCAAATAAACATATCTCATTTAATCATTCCCTTCAAAATAGATTTCTATATTTTTCATTAATTCAACATTGTTTTTTTCTAAAGTTATTAATACAACTTTTTGATATATATCTTTTAATCTATTTATTTCAGCGACATATTCATTAAATATAGATGGTGTAATCACAACAGCAGTTGTATAATTCATTGACCTATTATTTTTCAATATTTCTTCAAATGGTGTAAATATGCTGTAATCGATTCTTCCAAGCGATTCAAGTATGCTCATATAGTGTTTTTTCCCAAGTCCAGTGTTTGAAAGATTTATATTCATGTAGTTTTGCGCATTGCATTTTATACCATAAGGAATTTTTTCACTCTCTAATTTATCAATAATTGCTCGAGTTATTGAAATAACTTTTTCTATTTGTCGGCTATCGATTTTTTCCCAGAAGGGTTTGCTTGTTTCAATGTTTAGATAAAGCAATATATTGTTATCTGTCGTGTAGTCGAATTCTTTAACCATCAACCTCTGATTTTTCATGCTTGTTGGCCAATGAATATATTTTAATGGCTCATTTCCTGTATATTCACGAAGTCCGACTGTTAATATAGGGTCCTCGATTATCCAACGTTTTACAGATAAATCTCCCAGAAATGAACCGATTGGTTTTAATTTGTTTTTTAAATCATATGGCTTTGGCAAAACAATTATTTCCCTACTAAATTCAAAATCCCTTGAAAACTGTTTTAAACCTAACAAATCTCCGCATATTAAATTTGCATTGTATAAAAGATATCTTCCTCTACTACTGCACTTTACTAAAAAAGAACGTTTTATCCTCTGGTAGGGTAAAATCGATAGTGTAGTCTTAAAAACATTTACATCGCTGTCTATATTAATGAATTGAAACTCTTTGGGATAATTTTGATTAATTTGCAAATATGTTATGGGCAATATTTTTTTGTTTTCAATAATAAATGAAATCTCAAATTCCTCATGGCATTCGAGCACGGATTTAGAAAATTTAATGCTGTAGAATAAATTATAAAATGAATATTTTTGGGATAGGTTGTTTATATACAGGGCTAATACAACAATCAATAACAATGCTAAAAACATAATAGCACCTCAAATTTTTTCTAATGGAACGGGTATTTCATTTAGTATTGAATTAATCAGACTAAAATTATCGGAAGCATTCTGTTTTGATATTATCCTGTGATTTAAAACATATGGAGCTAAGAATTTTACGTCTTCTGGAATTATAAAATCCCTTTTATTTATTGCAGCATATGCCTGACAAGCTTTAAATAACGCTAAAGTTCCTCTTGGGCTTACACCTAAATCTATTTTATCGCTTTTTCTTGTTGCTTCAACTATATCCATTATATAGCTGAGAACATCCTCAGTAGCCTTGACATGCACATAATTTTTCTTTACATATTCAATTTCGTCTATATTGACTACTGATTCTAACTCATTTTCAAAAAATCCTTCTGAAAATCTATTTATTATTTCGATTTCTTCATTTCTAGCAGGATAACCCATGCTTATTTTCATCAAAAATCTATCAAGCTGTGCCTCAGGAAGAGGGAATGTCCCAAATGTTTCAACGGGATTTTGAGTTGCAAGGACCATAAATGGGAATCCAAGTCTTCTTGTAACTCCATCAACAGTAATCTGTCGCTCCTCCATTGCCTCAAGAAGGCTTGATTGAGTCCTTGGAGTAGCTCTGTTTATTTCATCTGCAAGGATTATGTTTGAAAATAAAGGTCCCTTTCTAAACTCAAAGTCGCTGATTTTAGTGTTGTAAAAGTTAATACCTGTAATATCTGACGGCAAAAGGTCGGGTGTAAATTGGATTCGTTTAAAATCAACCCCTACGCTCCTTGCGAATGATTTAACAAGGGTGGTTTTACCAACGCCCGGCACATCCTCGATTAGTATATGTCCACCGACGATAAAGGATACTATTACTAGTTCTATCTCTTTTTCTTTGCCTATAATGACCTTTGATATGTTTTGCTTAATTTTATTATTAAAGTTTGAAAAAATAATAACGTTCATAATTAATCCTCCAAAATGTTTACTACAAGTAATTATACTACAAATTATTATATTTTAAAAATTTAAAAAATTCTATATATCCAAATTATACTATATTTTGACAATAAAATCACATAAAGGTTAATATATTGTAATATTCAAAATATTTACAAATATTTCATAAAGTTTTATAATGTTATATACATCGATAAAACCAAAATTTTCTAAGGGGGGATAGCTTTGAAAAAGCACTTTAAAATTTTGACCTCATGGTTATTGACGTTCTTGATGATTTTAACAATTTTAGGACCTGTAAGTGTAAGTGCTGATTCTAACACTGTGGAAATTCAAATCCTTGCAACAAGCGATTTGCACGGAAAGTTCCAGGCGTATGATTATGCAACAAACTCAGTATCAAAATCGGGTAGTTTAGCTCAAATATCTACAGCCATAAAAAAATTCAAAGCCCAGAATCCAAATACATTAATAGTTGATAACGGCGATACAATTCAAGGCAACAGTGTCCAAATATTTAACAATGAAGATAGTCATCCAATGATAACAGCAATGAATGAAATTGGATATGACACCTGGACATTTGGAAACCATGAATTTAACTATGGCGTTCCAACTCTTGAAAAGATTGCAAAACAATTTAAAGGGACGGTTCTTGGAGGTAATGTTTATAGACCTGATGGAACAAGACTTGGAGCTCCATACGCTATAATCGAAAGAGGCGGAGTAAAAATAGGTATAGTTGGTATGGTAACTCCACATATAACAAAGTGGGATGCTGAAAATCTTAAAGGATATAAAGTAACAAGTCCAATCGAAGAAACAAGAAAAGCAGTAGACGAGATTAAGGATAAAGTTGATGTAATAATAGCTGTTGAACATATGGGTCCCACACCGGAATACGGTGATGATGGTGCAGACCTTCTTGCTAACAAGGTTCCAGAACTTGCTGCAATCGTTGCAGGCCATGCCCATATGAAAGTCCCAAAGAAGGAAGTTAATGGAGTAATAATAGTTGAACCTGCAAATGCGGGAACTCAACTTGCAAGAATAACAATCAAATTGACTAAAGATGCTAAGGGTAAATATAAAATAGCTAATAAAGCCAGCGATGTTAACTCAGAACTTATAGATATGGCAACTTATGAAGAAGACCAGGAGCTATTAGCTAAATTAAAGCCATTCCACGACAAAGCTCTTGCTGATGCTAATACAATCATAGGAAAACTTGTAGGTGGAGATTTAGCACCAGCAAATGAAATCAACGGAATTCCTCAGGCGCAATTGCAGCCAACTGCAATGATTGAACTTATTAATAAAGTTCAGATGCATTATACAAAGGCTGATGTTTCAGCAGCAGCTCTTTTCAATGCTAAATCTAACATTAAAGAAGGGGACATTAAAAAATCAGATTCATCTTTAATTTATCAGTATGACAATACCCTTTATATGTTAGAGGTTACAGGAAAGCAACTTAAAAAATACATGGAATGGTCGGCTAATTATTATAACACATTTAAACCAGGAGATTTGACAATTTCATTTAATCCAAATATAAGAATGTATAATTATGATATGTTCTACGGAGTTAAGTATGAAATAGACATATCACAGCCAGAAGGAAGCAGAATAAAGAATTTAAGATACATGAACGACGTTCCTGTAAAGGATGATGACATAATTAAGCTTGCTGTAAACAACTACAGAGCAAACACGACGCTTTTAAACAAAGACACTGGTTTGTTTAAAGGTGAAGACGTAAAGGTATTATTTAATTCAGATCTTGACTTTAAAGAAGCTCCACAAGTTAGGGACATGATTGCTAAGTATATAAAAGAAGTTAAAGGTGGAGTAATTTCCCCTGAATGCAGCTACAATTGGAAATTGACAGGATATTCATGGGATTATGGAAAACACTCAAAAGTTGTTGAGATGATTAATAGTGGTTTGATGAGTCTACCAACTTCTGCTGATGGAAGGACACCAAATGTAAAATCAATAACTTGGGATATGGTTCCAGATATAAAAAACACTATTAATGTTTTATCATTTAACGATTTCCATGGAACATTAAAATTTGAAGGTAAAAATCCTGGAGCTGCTAAATTTGCTGGATTTGTGAAGAAATATATTAAGGAAAATCCAAATTCAGTAGTCGTTTCAGCAGGAGATATATATCAGGGAAGTGCAATGTCTAATCTTTTATTAGGAAAACCTGTTTCAGAAATGTTAAAATCAATAGGTATCGCTGCTTCTGCAGTAGGCAACCATGAATTTGATTGGGGTGCAAATAATTTTGAAACATGGTCAAAAGAAGGTGGATTTGAATTCCTTGCTGCAAATATTTATGACAAAAAGACTGGTAAACCAGTTTCTTGGGCAAAGCCATATAAATACGTTACTATAAATGGAAAGAAAATTGCATTTATTGGTATTGCTACACCTGAGACGTTATATAAGACAAAACCTGAAAATGTAAAAGATTACGACTTCAAAGACCCATATCAAATCGCTTTACCTCTTGCATATGAATTGAAGATGGGAATGGTTCCAGAAGGTAGAGCAGATATAGTAATTGCACTTACTCACCTTGGTTCAGATGTTGACGCATCAAAGAATATTATTGGCGAATTTGAACCTCTAACCAAGATTAGTTATATTGATGCTATAATTACAGGCCATTTACACAAGTCCGTTTCGGGATACTTAAATGGGAAACCAGTAGTTCAAGCTTATTACAATGGAAGAACTTTAGGAAGATTAGCTTTGGAATTTAATTATGATGGAAAGTTTATTGGGGCAAGACCTTCGTTGATAAACGTTCCTATTACTGGAAGTGAAGTAGTTGAGGATGCTGAGGTTAAAGCAATGTATGAAAAATATGAAAACCAATTAAAGCCTATACTTGAGGTTGTTGTAGGAAAAACAACTGTTGAACTTCCTCATGATAGATTTGCTGGACCTTCACTCCTTGGTGAATGGGTAAGCGATGTTATGAGAAAAAGAGCAGGAGTTCAAATTGGTATTACAAACGGTGGGGGACTAAGAACTTCTATTCCAGCTGGAGATATTACAATGGGCAAGATGTATGAAGTAATGCCGTTTGACAATACTCTTGTTAAGATGGAACTTACAGGTGCAGACCTTAAGAAGGTTTTAGAAAACGGTATAATGAATCAAACAATTGGCTGGGTTCAAGTTGCAGGTGTAAAGGTTTATTATAATCCTAAGGCAAATGCTGGTGAAAGAATCACATCCATGAGACTTAATGATGGAACTAAGGTTGAAATGGATAAATATTATACAGTAGTTACTAACGATTTTATGTTTACAGGTGGAGATAACTATGATTTCAAAGGAGCAAAAAATGCCGTAGACACTAATATTCCAATAAGAGACGCATTAGTTGAAGAGCTGAAAAATGTTAAAACTATTTCGCCTGTTAAAGTAGGATATCTAATCGAAGGAGAGGACCCAGTAAAGGACACAAATAATAATAATTCTAATCCTCAGGTAAAGAAGTTTGTTACGGTAACTGCAAGCAGCCTTTATGTAAGAAGCTCATACAAAAAGGAAGCCAGGGCGATCGGTTCACTTAAGAGAGGAACAAAGGTTGAAGTTGTGGGTCAAGTTGGTAACTGGTTAAAGATTAAGTATAAAGGCAAGGATGGTTATATTTACAAGGCTTATACAAAATAATTTATTTATATTAAAATAGTTGGGATGGGCAAATGATAAAAAGCCCATCCCTTTTTAATAACTACAAATTACTTAATAAGCTTAACAACATCTTCAGAGAAAAACCAATAGTTTAAGTCTGATACTTTTTCGAGATTTGTGCAGATAGTTATTCCAGATAATTTGATTTCTTTGTTATTTAATATAGCATAATCTTTATAAACTGGTAATATAATTATCTTGTTTGAATTAGTAGTTATTTTCAATACAGGATTATTTGCATCAGTTGTATCGATGTTGACGCTTACCACTTTATTTTCTATAGATTTAGCTGAAACGAATAATTTTTTAGAAACGGAATCTAGACTAACATTCATAGCTTCGGCTATATATTTTGCAAGGTCTGTATTTTGAACTACTCCGGAAAGTCTGACATTTCTTGGGTGATAAACATATAATGGAACATCTTCTCCAGTATGACCAGTTGTTGTCCATCCAATACAAGCACGTTTACTAATCATTGGACCAACAATGTTTTCGAAATATACACCTTTGGGAGGCGATTTCAGGTAATCTAATATCTTGTTTGCTTCTTCGTCGGTTAAATCTATGATACCATAGTTTTCTCCTACTATTGTTTTTATTTCTGAAATGGACATATCTTTATTCAACAATTCATAAAGTTTTGTTGCAGTTATCTTTGCTTTTGTTAACGTGTCAACCACGTCACTAAGAGGCATTTTGTCATATTTACTATTGCTTTCAGAACTACCAATAGATAGACCACCATTTCCGTGATCAGGAGCTACAATAACTAAAGTATTTTTATCTCGTTTTGCAAAATTCAAAGCATATTCAACAGCTTTATCAAATGCTAAAAATTCACTTATGACTCCTATTGGATCATTACTATGAGATGACCAGTCAACCATACTGCCTTCAACCATTAGGAAAAAGCCATCCTTATCTTTTGACAATATTTCAATAGCTTTCTTAGTCATATCATATAAAGAAGGTTGCTTACTTGGATCCCTATCAAAATCCCTATTAAGATTTACAGGTGCAAATAATCCCCATAGTTTTTGTGATTTAGCATTACTTAATTCTTCAGGAGTAGTTACGACCTGATATCCTCTTTTCTTTAGAATATTTAATAAATCTTCTTTATCCTTACGCTTTGCTGGATCAAGAAAATCTAAACCTCCACCAAGAACAACATCAATATTTTGATATACTTGTTGTTCTACTAAAGTATATTCATCGCTTCTTGAGTAATAATGGCTTGAAAATGAAGCAGGGGTAGCATGTGGAATTTCGCATGTAACTACTAGGCCGGTAGATTTACCAGCCAATTTTGCAGCTTCTAAAACAGTTGCTATTGGCTTTTGAATATCATCAGCTTTAACAGCCGGAATGCCAGGCATTGATATTTTTTCGGGAAGAACGGAGATATATTTATTGTAAGTTTTAAATCCAGTCGCCATGGCTGAACCAGCTGGAGCAGAGTCAGTTATTATTCCATCTGACCAATATGTTTTTACTAATCCAGTTGCAATTTCATCAACTGCAAGTTTATTTTTACCATACTTAGCAAAGTTATACCAACGAGTTAATGTAATGTGAGAGATTGAAGTTCCATCAGGGATCAAAAATATTACATTTTTAACTAATTTGGGGTTAACAGTTTGCGGAACAACAATTGGTTTCTTTTTAATTTTGCTTGGAGTAGCAATTACTGTTGAAGAATAAGCAAATATTAAGACTGCAGAAAGAAGTAAAGAAAGAACTTTTTTGAATTTGGACATAAAATCCCTCCCGAATATAATTTTTACAATAGCAATAATATCATAAAATTGGAAATATTACAAATATTTAGTTTAGACAAGTTTTTTTGCAAAGCTGTCTTGTTCTTATCCCTTGTTAAAATAAGTCGAATTTGACAAAAAAATTTGAATTGAAAAAATTTAAAATTTTTTGTATAATTATATTGTTCAAACGTTTTCACAACTTATGAAGTTGTGAAAAATTTAGGACGGTGTCGTCCAAGCTATAAAACTTTTAAAAGGGGGATCTTTATGAAAAAATTATTAAGTGTCTTGTTGGCACTAACATTAGTAGTGTCATTGTTTGCAGGATGCTCAAAGAAACAAACAGAACAAACATCAAATGAGCAAACTCAACAACAGGAAGAAATTAAGCCAGAAGAAGGTGCAAGCCTTGTTGTTTGGGAAAGCGATGGACCAGAACTTGAGTTCATGAAGTATGTTGCTCAAGAATTTGAAAAGAAATACGGCGTTAAGGTTAAGGCTGAGCCAGTTGGACATACTGATGCATCAGGTAAGATTCAGCAGGATGGTCCTGCAGGTGTTGGTGCAGACGTTTTCGCAGCTCCACATGACCACGTTGGTAAGATGGTAGCAGCAGGATTGATTCAACCAGTCGGAAATCAAGATGATATTAGAAATAGATTTGTTCAAGCGGCTATCGACGGTGTTAGCTATGAAGGAACAGTATATGGTTACCCAACAGGTATTGAAACATATGCTTTATTCTATAATAAGGCAATAGTTAAGGAAGTTCCAAAGACTTTTGAAGAAATAGTTGAATTTGCAAAGACATACAACAATGCTAAGGAAAAGAAATATGCTCTTATGTGGGATGTAGGAAACTTCTATTTCACATATCCTTTCTTAACTGCATTTGGTGGTTATGTGTTTGGAAATAACGGAACAAACAAGGATGATATTGGTTTAAACAATGACGGTGCAGTTGAAGGTATGAAGTATTATAAAGAATTAAGAAAGATTTTTGATGTTATGCAAAAAGACGCTAACTATCAATTTATGGATGGACAATTTGCTGCAGGAAAGGCAGCTATGATTATAAACGGACCATGGGCAGTAGCTGGTTATCAAAACGCTAAGGTAGATTTTGGTGTTGCACCACTTCCAACAATGAACGGTAAGCAACCAATAACTTTCTCGGGTATTAGAGGACTTTATGTAAGCTCATTTACAAAGTATCCAAATGCAGCAAGATTATTTGCTGAAATGGCTACATCAGATGAAATGCTTGCAAAGAGATTTGAAATAACTAAGCAAATTCCACCTGCAAAGGCTGTTATGGAAAGACCAGAAATTAAGGATGACCCAATCGTATCAGGATTTATGGCACAAGCTCAAAATGCAGTTCCAATGCCATCAATTCCACAAATGGGTCTTGTTTGGGACCCAGCAGCTGCAGCACTTTCAACTATTTGGGATGGAAAGGCTGAACCAAAGGCAGCTCTTGACAAGGCAGTTAAGACAATTCAAGATGCAATAGCAGCACAAAAATAATATGCAAAGAGGCATGGGGAATTTCCCCCATGCCTTAAGTATAATTTTTATTTTTAACAAGCATTTAGGAGGGGGAAGGATGGAAAAAAGTAAAAAGGCGATGCTGCTATCCCTTCTGTTTATGGGAATAGGACAATTTTATAATAAACAGTATATAAAGGGAGCAATATATGCACTAATAGAAGTCATAACATTAATCTTTGGTATTCCTTATTTTAAAAAGTCAATTTGGGGACTTGTAACTCTAGGTGAAGTAAAATTTCATTATGTGAATGGAAAAGCTGTTTTTGACCATTCATTGTTTTTAATGTTACAGGGTATTATTGCTTTATTAATTTTGGCAATTATTATAATCGCTTATATATCTAATGTTTATGATGCAAAGAAAAATGCAAACAGAATGGAATATAAAAAAACTACAATACATGATGTTTTAGACAGAAATTTTCCTTTTATAATTTTAGCACCTGCAGCTGTTTTTGTAATGTTCATTGTTTTGTTTCCAATTATATTTTCAATTTTGATTGCATTTACTGATTTTTCTGGTCCTTATCATTTACCGCCAAGGGCGCTTTTAAATTGGGTTGGTTTAAATAATTTTAAGGATTTGTTTAAGCTTGAAATTTGGAGTGGAACGTTTTACGGTGTATTTGTTTGGACTGTAATTTGGGCAATTCTCGCTACAGTAACAACCTATTTTGTAGGGTTGTTTTTGGCGTTACTTATAAATTCTAATGAAGTCAAATTTAAAAAGTTTTGGAGAAGTATAATTATATTACCATATGCTGTTCCAGGATTTATTTCACTATTAGTTTTAAGACTTATGTTTTCAGGCCCTGGACCTATCAATGACTGGTTAGAAGCTATAGGACTACAAAGAGTTGGCTGGCTAACTGAACCAGGTCCAGCAAAATTTGTTTTAGTTCTTGTAAACATGTGGCTTGGAGCTCCATATTTTATGGCGCTTATGTCAAGCGTGTTGACAAATATATCAAAGGAACTTTATGAATCGGCTGATATAGACGGAGCAACTGGAGTTCAAAAATTTAGATTTATAACATTGCCAATGGTCTTGTATGCAACAGCTCCATTACTAATAACAAGCTTTGCATTTAATTTCAATAATTTTAATATTATTTATTTCCTTGCAGATGGGGGTCCTGTTAACCCTGAATACCAATACGCAGGTCATACTGATATATTGATTAGCTGGATATACAAATTGACATTAAATCAACAGCAATATCATATGGCATCTGTTGTTTCGATTATTATATTTATTATAATTGCGTCAATTTCTGCTTATAGCTTTACTCAGACCAGATCCTTTAAAGAGGAGGACTTGATACAATGATGAGTGCACCTAAGGTTGTAATTCCAACTAAAAAGAATAAAATATCCATAGGAAGAATTTTGGGAAAGATTGTTTTATATGCTATGCTTATTACTTCAAGTATAGTTGTTCTTGTTCCTATATTATGGATTATAGGCTCGTCACTAAATCCAGGGGACAGCTTATATACATCAACGATGTTTCCTAAGAATCCTACCTTTATTCACTATAAAGAATTATTTACAAAAACTGATTTTCCAATCTGGTATAAGAATACTTTAAAAATAGCATTTGCTAACATGATTTTATCAGTTATTCTAACAACAAGTTCATCCTATGTTTTTTCAAGATTTAAGTTTAAAGGAAAAAAACAAGGATTGATTACAATACTTGTTTTGCAAATGTTCCCAAGCTTTCTTGCTATGACAGCGCTTTATGTTTTATTGATGCAAATTAACCTGTTAAATACTCATTTAGGTTTAATACTCGTTTATGCAGGCGGTCAAATACCCTACAACACTTGGTTAATAAAGGGCTACTTTGATTCAATTCCTAAGAGCCTCGATGAGGCAGCAAGAGTTGACGGAGCCTCGAATTTCACTACTTTTACAAAAATAATACTTCCGCTTGCAAGACCTATTATAGTATTTATAGCCCTTACAAATTTTATAGGACCATGGATGGATTTTATATTCCCAACTTTAATATTAAGAACAGCAGAGAAAAAGACATTGGCCATGGGATTATTTGCTATGGTTACGGGTCAGACTAATACAAAATTTACAACATTTGCTGCTGGAGCCATTTTAGTTGCTGTTCCAATTACACTACTTTTCGTTTATCTACAAAAACATATAATAGCTGGACTTTCTTCAGGTGCAGTTAAAGGTTAAAAGTTATGCACCCTACAAGGGAAACCTTTTAGGGTGTTTTAAATTTTGCAGAAGGTGGTGGCGTTATGAATAAATGGTGGAAGGAAGGCGTGGCCTATCAAATATATGTCAGAAGTTTTAAGGACACTAATGGTGACGGAGTTGGGGATTTGAAGGGCATAATAGAAAAATTGGATTATCTTAAAGATTTGGGAATAGATATAGTATATCTAAATCCAATCAACAAATCCCCTAATGATGACAATGGGTATGACATAAGCGATTACTACGATATCATGGATGAATTTGGAGGGATGCACGATTTTGAACTTTTAATTGAAGAACTACATAAAAGGGGCATGAAAATTATAATGGACATGGTTATAAATCATACTTCGGATGAACACCCTTGGTTTGTAGAGAGCAGAAAAAGCAAGGATAATCCGTATAGAGATTATTATATATGGCATCCTGGTAAAAATGGAGGACCACCTAATAACTGGGGTTCATTTTTCGGAGGAAGTGCATGGGAATTAGACGATACAACAGGTGAGTATTATCTTCATATATTTTCTAAAAAGATGCCGGATTTAAATTGGAGAAATCCAAAACTAAGAGAAGAAATAAAGGATATGATAAGGTTTTGGATGGAAAAGGGAGTTGACGGATTTAGATTTGACGCTATTAACCACTTAGAAAAGAATTTTGATTTTCCAGATGCTGAAATTAAAAACGGACAGATATACGGAGACTTTATTAAACACGTTCAAAATCTTCCAAAAGTGCACGACTATATTAAGGAAATAAGAAGAGACGTGTTTAATAGGGATTATCATGTTCTTATAGGTGAAACAGGCGGAATTAGCTATCACAATGCATATATTTATACCGGTCTTGACAGGCAGGAGCTGGATATGACATTTCATTTTGATATGCATAGCGTAGGTAGAGGTGAAAATGACTGGGAAAGAAAAAGGATTGACCTTGTTAAGGATATTAAAGAAAAGATGAGCGGATGGCAATTAAGGGATGAAGGACAAGGCTGGTGCCCTTTATTTTACTCAAATCACGACACAACAAGGACGGTTTCAAGGCTTGGGAACGATAGCCGATACCACAGAGAAAGTGCAACGATGCTTGCAACACTGCAGCTTACCCAAAAGGGAACTCCTTTTATTTATTATGGTGACGAGATAGGAATGACAAATGCCTGGGATTACAAATTAGAAGATTACAGGGATGTCGCTGTATTTAACAAGTATAAGGATTTTGTTGAAACTGGGCTTGTGAGTGAAGAGGATTATTTAAAGGGGCTTCACTACATGTCAAGGGATAACTCAAGGACACCTATGCAGTGGAATGATGACAAAAATGCAGGTTTTAGTGAAGCTGAGCCCTGGATAAGAGTGAATACAAATTACAAAACTATAAATGTTGAGTCACAACTTAAGGACGAAAATTCAATCTTAAATTACTATAAGAAACTAATACAGATAAGAAAAAACAATAAGGAACTTATATATGGAGATTTTATAGAGATAAACAGGGAGCACGATGAAATTTATTCATATATAAGAAGAATGGAGGATTCAGCATTTTTAGTAATTGTAAACTTTTTTGATAAAAATCCAGAATTTATTCTGCCTGGGGATATTAAATTAAATGATGTTAAACTTGTGTTGTCAAATTATGAATGCGATGATGCTGATAATATCAAAAAAATAAAATTGCGTCCATATGAAGCAAGGGTATATAGAGTCAGATTATTAACTTGCTAAAATAAATTGTAGAATTATTATTATCTGTTGTTCTAACGAAACTGAATCAAATATATTAAAAACACAAATATAAAGCCCTATGATTTGAATTCATATCATAGGGCTTGTTTGTGTCATAGAAAGCGAAATATTTTATTTGAGACAGTTCAAACAAAATGACATGTCTGTATTGAATATTTTACCTATATTATGTAATATTAAATTAAAAGTTTTAGGGAGCTGATTTTATGGGTGAATCTGCGAAAAAAATTGATAGGAAGTTTACCTATAGAGACTATCTAAACACCAAAGAAGGGGAGAATATTGAAATAATAGATGGCATTATATACAATATGGTTGCTCCATCAAGAATACATCAGGAAGTTTCAATGAATTTTTCCAGGATAATTTCTACTTACTTGTTGAATAAAGAATGTAGGGCATATGCTGCACCTTTTGATGTAAGATTTATTAAGGAAGGGCAGACTGAGGATGAGATAGACTGTGTTGTGCAGCCAGATATTTCTATAATATGTGATAAAACAAAGCTCGATGACAAGGGATGCTTAGGAGCCCCAGACATGATAATTGAGATAGTTTCACCATCAAGTGCCTCCGTAGATTATATTAGAAAATTGAACCTTTATGAAAAACATAAGGTTAAGGAATATTGGATTGTCAATCCTGTTGATAAAATAGTAATGGT
The DNA here is from genome assembly GCF_001440545.1 of Caloramator mitchellensis. NCBI lineage: Bacteria > Bacillati > Bacillota > Clostridia > Eubacteriales > Clostridiaceae > Caloramator > Caloramator mitchellensis. Next base: position 148,491 of record NZ_LKHP01000002.1, on the reverse strand, counting down.
CTTTATTTTAAGCAAGAATGGGGAATATGGAAAACCTTTTATATATAGTGAAAATGATTTAGTAAAGGTTAATATATTTGATGACTTGAATATTAATTTAAAGGAAATTTTTAATTTTTGAGGGGGAACTATGAAAAAAAGAATATTTGAAATAGATATATTAAGGTTTATTGCAATCGTTTTAATGGTTTTATATCACCTAGCATATGACATAACATACTATCTCGATAAGAACATAAATTTTGAGGGATTAGGATGGACAATTGTAGGAAAGACGGCAGCATTTTTGTTTATTTTTGTATCAGGAATTTCAAGTGGTTTTAGCAAAGATACATTTAAAAGAGGATTAAAGGTTTTTGGATTTGGAATGATAATTACATTAGCAACTTTTATTTTTATAAGAGGTGAGTATGTCAGGTTTGGGATACTTCATTTTCTTGGCGCTTGCATGATGCTGTATCCATTACTTTATAGATTAAACAATGGTGTTTTGCTTATACTTGCTGTTTTTTCATTCTTTATGGGATTAGTATTTGACAAAATGTTTGTTGATACGTTTTTATTGATTCCATTTGGGCTTTATTACAGGAGCTTTGCTTCGATAGATTACTATCCAATTTTCCCATATATATCAATTTTCATTGTTGGAATTTTAGCATACAAGTTATATTATTATAAAAAACAGAGCATATTTAAAATGTATTTTGATTTAGTATTTATTAACTTTATAAGCAGAAATTCATTGGTTATTTATTTGATTCATCAGCCAATACTATTAGCTATAATTTTTATTATTAAATTGCTATACAAATGATTTAGGAGGTCGGATGATGATATATTTTGACAATAGCGCGACAACTAAGCCATATAAAGAAGTAGTAGACGAGGTAATGGATTGTTTGACTAATTATTTTGGAAATCCTTCGTCGGCACACAGATTAGGAATTGAAGCAGAAAAAAAGCTGAGCAGTGCAAGGGAAAGAGTAGCGAGGATTATTAATGCAGGTCCTAATGAAATATTTTTCACATCTGGCGGAACCGAGGCAAATAATACAGTTATCAAAGGGCTTTTGAAAAAAGGCGACCATGTTATAACGACTAAAATAGAGCATAAGAGCGTCATTCAGGCCGTTAAACAGTTAGAAGAAGATGGGATTGAGGCTACATATTTATCGGTCGATAAGGATGGAATAATAAATTTAGATGAACTGAAAAATTCTATAAAGGATAACACAAGGCTTGTGACCATTATGTATGTTAACAATGAAATAGGGTCAATTCAACCAGTTGAGGATATAATCAAAATTGTAAGAGAAAAGAGCAAGAAGGCAAAAATACATTTTGATGCTGTTCAAGCATTGGGGAAGATAAAAATAGATGTAAAGAAACTGGATGCCGACTTTTTATCCTTAAGTGCCCATAAAATACATGGACCTAAGGGAGTTGGTGCTCTGTATGTAAAAAAGGACTTGAAATTGAAATCCCTTTTAACAGGGGGCGGACAGGAGAAGGATTTGAGGTCGGGAACAGAAAACGTTCCGGGGATATCTGGTTTTGGTGTAGCCTGTGATTTTGCATATAATAATATTGAGAAAAATATAGAAAAAGTTAAAGAAATTAAAATGCATTTCATAAAGAGGTTAAGTGAAATAGATGATTGTATAGTCAACAGTCCATTTGATGATAAACATATAAACAATGTTTTGAGCGTTTCGTTTTTAGGGGTAAGGGGAGAGGTGCTGCTTCATGGGCTTGAGGATTATAAAATTTATGTTTCGACAGGCTCAGCATGTTCTGCAAAAAAAGCAGGGCATAAAAACTATGTTCTCCCAGAAATAGGACTTAATGAAGATGCTATTGAAGGAACCATTAGATTTAGCTTTTCGCACATGAATGAAATCCAAGAGGTCGACAAAACAATCGATGCACTAAAGAATTTGTTAAAGTTTTTGAGGAGGTTCAAAAGATGAAAAAACTACTAGTGAAGTATTCCAGCGAGATAACATTGAAGGGTCTTAATAGAAAGGTTTTTGAGGACCTTCTAATTAGAAACATTAGAAACAAGATAGGAAGAGAGGCAAAGATTACAAAGGAGCAGGGGAGAATAATAATTGAGAATTATACAGAAGACATGCTTGAAAAGGTAAACAAGGTTTTTGGAGTTTTAGGAGTTGCGGAGGCTGTTGTAGTCGATAAGGATATGGAAAGTATTGCAAAGGCAGCTGTTGATGTTTTAAAGGATATTCAATTTAAAACATTTAAGGTAGAGTGTAAGAGGCAGGACAAAAAATTCCCTCTAAATTCTCTTGAGGTTTCAAAGAAAATAGGGGGAGAAATACTTAAAAACATAAAGGATATATCAGTTGATGTTCATAAACCTGAGGTTGTTCTTACTGTAGAAATAAGAAACGACGCATATGTTTATTCTAATTTTATTCAAGGGCAGGGTGGAATGCCGTATAAGAGCGCAGGAAAGGGAGTATTGCTTTTATCTGGAGGAATAGACAGCCCGGTTGCTGGATATATGCTTGCTAAAAGAGGACTTGAGCTTATCTCGGTTTATTATCACAGCCACCCGTATACAAGCGAAAGGGCTAAAGAAAAAGTTATAAGCCTTGCTAAAAAATTAGCTGAATTCACTGGAAATTTGAAACTATATGTTGTTCCATTTACAAAAATTCAGATGGAGATTATTGAAAAATGTAGAGAAGATGAACTTACTATCATTATGAGAAGATTTATGATGAGTATTGCCGAGGAAATAGCGAAAAAAGAGGGTGCGATGTGTCTTGCGACAGGGGAGAGTTTAGGACAGGTAGCAAGCCAGACTCTTGAGAGCATGTATGTTACAAACAATGCTGTCTCAATGCCTGTTTTTAGACCTCTTGTTGGTATGGATAAGGTTGATATTATGGACATTGCAAGAAGAATAGACACTTATGAAACATCAATTCTTCCTTATGAGGATTGCTGCACTATATTTGTTCCAAAGCACCCTAAAACAAAACCAAGGCTTTGCGACATACAAAAATCTGAGGAAGTATTGGACATCAAAGGACTTATAGACGATGCTGTTAGCAATGCTGAAATAATTATAGTATAAATTCTGTTAAATTGGAGGATATTTATGGGGGAGTATGAGGCCATATTTAAAAGAAGGTCAGTTAGAAAATATCAGGATGAGGAGATAGCATTTGCACTTTTGGAAGAGATTAAGGAACTTGCAAAGTATCCTAATAAATTATTCGACATTGACTTTGACATACACGTTGTCGAAGATGGAAGTAAGATGCAAAACGTGTTAAAAGGGCTTATAGGAAGCTATGGGAAAATAATTGCGCCCCATTATTTAGTAGTTACTTCTGAAAAAAGAGAAGGGTATCTTGAAAACGTTGGATATGCACTTGAAGACTTGGTTCTAAAAATGACTGAAATGGGCCTTGGAACATGCTATATAGGTGGATTTTATGATAAAAATAAAGTTCAGGAAGTAATAGAGGTTAAAGATGGTCATGAAACAGTTATAGTTCTTGCATTTGGATACCCTTCTAAAGGGATAGATTATATTAAAATGCTTGTAGGAGCAAAAAGATTAGGAATAGACGAATTTTGCGATGGGGATTTTGACGAGCAGTGGAAGTATGTAATGGATGCTGTAAGGGTTGCGCCTTCTGCAATGAACAGCCAGCCTTGGAGATTTATTAAATACAATAATATAGTCGATGTATATATAAAGACTAATAAAAAATCTCAGCATATTAAGGATATGAATAAAATTGATATAGGCATTGCCCTTCAGCATTTGAAGGTAGCAGCTGAATATTTTAAACTAAGCGTAGATTTTAAAAGGTTAGACAAAGAGGATAAGGATGATTTGACTTATATCCTGAGCATTTTAGAAGGATAGTTTAGATAAAAAAAAGTCCCGGGGGGATCCCGGGTTGATTGGGTAAATGGGTTGGGGTTTTTTGTTGCCGCAATATTATTATAGCACCATTTTTAATTTTGTGTGTTAAGATTTTGTAAAAAACTAATATTTTTTGACGAAAAATGTAGAAATTTTTGTCGACATGATATAATAATTATATCGAAGTCATTAATAGTAACTAAAGGAGCGAAGTTATGGAGAGATTTTTAACATTAGGAATTGAAACAAGCTGCGATGAAACTTCTGCAGCAGTTGTGTTAAATGGAAGGGAAGTTCTTTCTAATGTAATCTATTCTCAGATTGATATACATAAGAGATTTGGGGGAGTTGTGCCCGAGGTTGCTTCAAGAAAACACGTTGAGATAATTAGCTTGATAGTTGAAGAAGCAATAAAAGAGGCTGGTATTAAATTTAGCGATATTGATTTGATTGCCCCAACTTATGGTCCGGGGCTTGTTGGTGCTTTATTAGTAGGTTTATCCTATGCAAAGGGGCTTTCATTATCATTGAAAAAGCCACTTATTGGAGTTAATCACATAGAAGGGCATATCAGTGCAAACTATATTCAACATAAGTATTTGGAGCCTCCTTTTTTATGCCTTGTTGTTTCGGGAGGACACAGCCATTTGGTTTACATAGAAGATTACGATACATATGAGATAATAGGAAAGACAAGGGACGATGCAGCTGGTGAAGCATTTGATAAAATTGCTAGGGCATTAGGGCTTGGATATCCAGGAGGACCTTTGATAGATAAAATTGCAAGGCAGGGAAATGAAGATGCAATTGACTTTCCAAGGGCTTATCTTGAGGAGGAATCATTCGATTTTTCATTTAGCGGCTTAAAATCAGCTGTCTTAAATTATTTGAATAAAATGAGCATGCAAGGAATAGAAATAAAAAAAGAGGATGTTGCTGCAAGTTTTCAAAAGTCCGTTGTAGAGGTTTTAGCGAATAAGACAATAAGAGCAGCTAAACTTAAAAAGATAAATAAGGTTGCACTTGCAGGAGGGGTTGCGGCAAATTCAAGGTTAAGGGACGAATTAAGTTTGTTATGTAAAAAATATGGATTTGAGTTTTACTATCCATCTATAGAGTTATGCACGGATAATGCAGCAATGATTGCAGCTTCGGGTTACTATGCATACAAAAAAGGAAGGGTGTCGAGCTTGTCAATTAATGCCTATCCAAATCTAAAAATTGGGGAAAAGCTGTGAAAAAAATGTAGATAATTTTCGAACCTTTGTGGATTTCTTTGTAATTAATAAACCGATTAACTGTGGATAATGTGGAGAAAAATATATAGTAATTGAAAATACTAACACAAAAATGTGGATAACCCTGTGGATGGTGTGGATAATTTACATAATATTTTAAAAAGTCAACTAAGTATCCATAAATTATATATTGCAAATTGTTACAAAAATGTAGTAATATCATTGTAGAATATTGTAGAATTGGGAGGAAAAAATGCAACTGGATAAATATTTACGCGATGGGGTCAGATATCATTTAATATCTTCAGATGACGATAATGTGACGGATATAATTGCACTATATTTTGATTGGGCGCTTAGAAACAACAAAAAGTGCATATTATATAAACATGCCCAAAATTTAAAGGAGCTGGAATTTTTCCTTGAACAATATGGGTATTGCTTTGATGCGCTCGTTAAGAGCGGAAAACTTTTGATAGATTCGGCGTATAATTATTTTGTCGAAAATAAGGTTTATTTAAATACTGAGATACTCATCAAAACTATTAATAATGCAATTGAGGAAGGTTTTAATGGAGTTGCAGTGGTGGCTGATAGAGAATGCTTCTTTGAAAGTGAATATGGAGAAGAAATATTGTATCAATATGAGAAAAAACTGGATGATATCTTTAGTAATAACCCTATATCAGCGTTAAGTATTTACAATCTTGATAAATTTGGTGTTGATGGCTTCTTTGCTATTACACACTTGAATCCCAATTTTATTTATAAAGTAATCAACGAGATTTTCATACATAACAAAGACATTGTTAGTTTTTCCTATGAAGAAGCTTTGGGCATAGTATATACATTTTTGAAACGAAGAGAAAAATCAGTTAGAGAAAGTAAAATATATAATTTCATAAGCAATATAGCAACTGAAGTATCTTATAAAAAGAATGAAGGCGAAATAATCGAAACTACATTAAAATATATTTGCAACACATCCTATGCAAATTTTGGATTTGTCGATATGAATGCAAATGAATCTGAAGGGATTACTGATTTGATTTCATATAATGTTCCTAATGAGATCATAGAAATTTATTTCTCAGATAATTTAAAGAAGAAGACTAGTGTTAATTTCGATAGGCTTAAATATTGGCTAATAAATGTAAATGAGTTGGATAAACATTATAAAGAAATTTTTAACAGATATAATATAGCATCAAGTGTTGTTATACCCATTAAATATGATGATAACATATTTGGATATATGTGGCTAGCTTCAAGAGATACAAATAATTCACTGTTTGATAATGCAGAATTTTTATATAAAGTTTGTGAGACTGTAGCAAAGATTATACTGCAATTTAAGAAATATAAAAAGATTCAGGATAGCATGGTTTTAACAAGCAAACTCCAGGCTTTAGGAGAACTAACAGGTGGAATTGCACACGAATTCAATAATATTTTGACTCCTATTTTAGGTTATGTTCAGGTATTAAGGGAGAAAATTAGGGACAGTGAGCTTTGTAATTATTTAGATATGATTGAGGAGAGCGCCAAGGACGGAGCCAAAATTGTTAAGAGGATTCAGGATTTTTCAAGCAAAAGAAATAAGGCAGTTGAGCAGGTTGATATAGACAAGGCAATACTTCACTCGGTGGAAATCACTAAGCCTAAGTGGGCATATGAAGCTCAAGTAGAGCAGAAAAAGATTGAAATGAGGTTGAATTTGCGTTCAGGTTCATTTATTGAAGGGATAACTACAGAGGTTAGAGAAATATTCGTAAACTTAATTTCAAATGCTGTTGATGCGATGCCAAATGGAGGACAAATCGAAATTGAGTCATATAATGAAAAGGATGTCGTGATAATTAGAGTTAAAGATAATGGAATAGGAATGAATAATGAAGTGCTATCAAGAATATTCGAACCATTCTTCACTACTAAGAATGAACGCGGAAATGGATTAGGGTTGCATATTGTTTACAATATAATTAATTCTATGAAAGGAAATATAGAAGTAAACAGCGTAGAAAATAAAGGAAGTGAATTTATTATCCGATTCCCAAGAAGGGCGAGAATGCTTAATGATGAAGAAAAGATAATTAGTTCAATAAATCAGAAAAGACTAAACATACTAGTAATAGATGATCAAAGTCAGGTTGCAGCTGTAGTTTCAGAGATGCTTGAGGTGCTTGGCCATAACACACAGGTTGTAAACGATGATGAGAAAATAATCGAAACATTCGATAAAAATAATTTTGATGTTGTAATATGCGACCTTGCAATGCCTAATATTACAGGCGTTCAGATATCAAAGATGATAAAGCAAAGAAAAAAAGATGCAGCATTTATTTTAATGACAGGCTGGCTAGGAAAGCTGAAGAACGATGACCTTGATTGTGTAGATTATATTATCAACAAGCCTTTCTCAATTGAAGAATTAAAGAAAGCATTAAATGAAATTCAAAAATCAATAGATGAAGAAGAAGCTGTCTCTTAAAGGAGACAGCTTAATTTATCTATTTAATAGTTTTCTGAAAACTCATTTAAACATTGATATCAAAGTTTTTTGGTATTGTAAAATAAAATAATTCTTGGGATTAATTCAATAGTTCTTCCCATTTCTCATATAATCTACTTAATAAGTCTTTATTAGAATTAAGTTCCTTTGTGATTTGGACAACCTTATCCGGTTCAGAATAAATATCTGGCTGGCAAAGAAGGCTTTCAAGGTCGCTTATTTTTGATTCAAGTGATTCGATTTGCTTTTCAATATCCTTTATTTCGTTTTCTTTTGCCTTTTGCTGTTCCCTTTTTTCGCGTTCTTTTCGCCTTTCGTCCTTTATTTGTGTTTTAGTTTTCCCAACAGTGTTTATAACAATTTCATCCGAATTGGTATTCTTTTTTTGAATATAGTAATCGAAATTACCGATAAATTCAGAGAAGGTGCTACCGTCAAACTCTATAATCTTGTTGAATATTTTGTTTAGAAAGTATCTATCGTGGGAAATAGCAAATATAGTTCCTTCATAATCCATAAGGGCATTTTCAAGAGCTTCCCTTGATAGAATATCAAGATGGTTTGTAGGCTCGTCTAATAAAAGTAGGTTAGGTTTTTTAAGCATGACCTTCAGCATTGAAAGCCTTGCCTTTTCTCCACCGGATAGCGTCGATATAGATTTAAACACATCATCCTTAGTAAATAAAAATGCTGCAAGGTAATTTCTGATTTGAGTGGTTGTAAGGTTTGGATATTCATCCCAAACTTCATCGATTACCGTTTTATCTTCTGATAAATTGCTCTGTTCCTGGTCATAGTATCCTATCAATACATTTTTTCCTAGTCTAACAAACCCTGCGTCTGGCTCTATAAGTCCACAAATTATCCTAAAAAGGGTAGTCTTTCCCTTTCCATTTGAGCCTATTAGAGCAACTCTTTCACCACGCTTAATAAAAAGCGATAAATTCTCAAACAGAGTTTTATCTCCAAAGGATTTTTTAATATTTTCAAGGCTTATTACATCATTTCCACTTTGGAATTTAATTTCAAATTTGATTTTAACGCTGTTTTGGAATACTTGAGGTTTTTCTATTCTTTCTATTCTATCAAGCATCTTTTCTTTGCTCTCGGCCTGCTTTATGCTTTTTTCTCTGTTGAAGGACCTAAACCTTTCAATCATCTCCTCAAGTCGCTGTATTTCTTTTTGCTGTAGCTCATAATGTTTTAGTTTTTCCTCTAACCTGTTTTGTCTTTCATTTATAAAATATGTGTAATTGCCGTTGTATTCTTCAATTGTTCCATTTATAAGCTCAAATGTTTTTGTGGTAATAACGTCTAAAAAGTATCTGTCGTGTGAAATTATTATACAGGCGCCTCTATATTCCTTAAGGAATTCTTCTAAAAATTTAATTGCCTCTAAATCAAGATGGTTGGTAGGCTCGTCAAGGAGCAAAATGTCAGGATTTTTTAAAAGGAGCTTTGCAAGTGATAATCTTGTCTTTTGACCGCCTGATAGATTTACCACGCTCTTAGTAAAATCTGAAGATGGTATTCCAAGACCTGTTAAAATTCTTCTTACTTGATTTTCAATCGAATAACCATCGAGCATGTCAAATTTGTCTAATAAAATTCCATATTCATTTAAAAGCTCGCTATGCTTTTGCTCATCCTTTTCACTGGAAATCAACAATTCAAGTTCTCTCAATCTATTTTCGATATTTTTGACATTTTCAAATACCTTTAGCGCCTCTTCAAATACATTGTTTGTTATTTCGAATTCAATGTTCTGGCTTAAGTAGCCTATTGTCTTATCGTTAGAAATAAAAAGAGCTCCATTATCAGGCTCGATTTGCTTTGATAATATTTTAAACAATGTGGTTTTACCTGCACCGTTCTTACCAACGAGTCCAACCTTTTCGCTATCTTCAATTTTTAAATTTATATCTTTTAAAATAACATCTGTTCCGTATGATTTTGAAATATTTTGGGCTTCTAATACTACCATTTTTCCACCTCAGAATTAAATTTACGAGTATATTATATAATTACGAAGAAATAAAGTCAAAATATAGAATTTAAAGGCATAAATTATTTCACAAGTATTCACAAAATTTTAATTTTGCTATATAATTAAATAAAAATGCTACAATTTTTTTTAAGAACAAATGTTAAAATATAAACAATGGGTTAGGTGATATAATGAGTAAAAAAACAGTAATATCGATGGCTGTTATCAGAAGGCTTCCAAAGTATTATAGGTATTTAGGAGAGTTATTAAGAAATGACATTGAAAGAATATCATCAAAGGAATTATCTGAAAGAATAGGTTTTACAGCTTCTCAAATAAGACAGGATTTGAATAATTTTGGTGATTTTGGCCAACAGGGATATGGATACAATGTCAGAGCGCTAAGGGACGAAATAGGAAAAATACTAGGACTTAATAAGGAATATAAAACAGTTATCGTTGGGGCCGGAAATATAGGTCAGGCAGTAGCTAATTACACAAATTTTGAAAAGTTAGGTTTTCACCTGATAGGTATATTTGATAGGAATCCTAAATTGATTGGGATGGGAATCAGGGATATAGAAGTTCAGGATGTTGACAATCTTGAATCATTTTTAAAGAATAATCCTGCAGACATTGGTATTATTTGTGTTCCAAAGGAACAAGCACAAAGAATAGCAGATGCATTTGTAAAGTCGGGAATTAAAGGCATATGGAACTTTGCACCTACTGATATTGCTGTTCCAGAAGATGTAATAGTTGAGAATGTTCATCTTAGCGAAAGCCTTTTGACACTTAGCTATAGACTTAATGAAAGTGAATTGTTTAAGGAAAAAATTGGGCGTTGAATTACGCCTTTTTTTTATTTATAATTAACGTAAATATATGTCGAAAATTTAAAAAATAAGGGGGTAGTGGGGAGTTGAAGAAAATTTCGTCGAAAATATCGTTCTCTCTCGTCATTTTTTTAATCGTTACACAAGTCTTATATATTGATGTTAAGTCTGCTACAACAAGCTTTAAGCAGTATAAGGTTCAGATAATTGCTAATTATTTAAACATTAGGAGCAGTGCAAGTACTTCAGCAAAGATAGTCGGCAAGTATACAAAAGGGACTGTTGTTACCGTAATAGGAAAGTCTGGAAGCTTTTTAAAAACCTCAAAGGGATATATTTATAACAGTCCAAATTATTTAAAGACTGTATCGACAAATTCTGGGGCAAGCTTTAAGCAATATAAGGTTCAGGTAATTGCTAATTATATCTATATAAGAAGCAGTGCAAGCACTTCAGCAAAGATAGTCGGCAAGTATACAAAAGGGACTGTTGTTACCGTAACAGGGAAATCTGGAAGCTTTTTAAAAACCTCAAAGGGATATATATATAACAGTTCAAGTTATATAAAAAATTATATCCAAAGCACTTCGACCTTTACTTCTTACAAAGCAGTAGTAACTGCTTCAACATTAAATATTAGACAAGCCCCTTCTACAACAGCCGCCATAGTTGGGAAGTATTACAAGGGCAATATAATTGCTATCATAGGAAAATCAGGAACATTCCTAAAGACAAACAAGGGATATGTTTCTTCACAATATGTTGCAAAATATACTCCAAGCAGGGAAGAAAATCCTTTGGTTGGAAGATTTATAAGGCTTAAAGAAGATGTCACGATGTTTAAGACATTGGATGGAACGCTGGATGACAGGCTTTTGCTTGCGAATGAATCATTCAAAATACTTGGAATAGAAGGCGATTTTTATAAAATTATAAAGGGAAGTTCAATCGGATACGTCCACAAAGATAAGGTGGATTTACTTGACAACATTCCAAATGATAAGTTCACATTAGCATGGCAGTATATATACGACAAGAGTAGAAACTCAAGAACCTATGATGAAGACACCGATTATATAAATATTAAATCTTCACAGACAGGGCTTGATGTTGTTTCACCTACCTGGTTTGATATGACAGGAGATTATAGAAATGTTTCAAGTATAGATGTTATAGACAATGCAGACCCAGAATATATAAAAAGGGCTCACAACAATGGCTATGAAGTTTGGCCAAGGTTTGTTGAATTTGATGCCGATAGAGCTTACGCAATGTTTACAAATGCGACAGTAAGGAAAAAAGTAATTAGCAAGGTTGTTTCGCTTGCCAGAAGTTATAACGTAGATGGAATAAACATTGACTTTGAAGCATTAGGAACGATAAGCGCAAACAAGGATTTGTTCACTGCATTTGTAAGGGACCTATCTGCTGAGCTTAAAAAATATAACATGGTTGTATCAGTAGATGTTGTTAGAATTTCAACTTCCCAGACATGGTCAAAGTGGTATGATAGACAAGCCCTCATAAACTATGTTGACTACATGATTCTCATGGCTTACGACGAACATGTTGCATCATCAACGACAGCTGGTTCAGTAGGGTCTTATCCATGGGTTAAGGATTCAATAGAAGAGTTAATAGAAATTGGAATACCAAAGGAAAAATTAGTTCTTGGGGTTCCATTTTACCTAAGATTATATAAGCTAAAGGTAGTAAATAATCCGTATGATTCAGTTGTCTTTACAAAGGCTAATTACTATGTGTATTCGAGTAATTCAACTTCAAGCACAAAGCTGCAACCGGCTAATATAGGTGATTCCTATAAATTGTTGGGAGAAAGTTCAAATTGGTATAAGGTTGAATTTAATGGAGGTATTGGATATATTCCAATGACTGTTTCAATAAAGGTGCCAGCTAATACTATTAAAGAATTTGTAGTATCCTCTTCGGCTATATCAACGAATACAGCCATGAATTATATGCAACAATATGGTGGACGAATGTTTTTTGACAGTAAGGCACAGCAAAACGTTGTTACCTATAATGCAGATGGATATAAGTATATAGTTTGGCTTGAGGATAATACTTCTATGGGCTGGAGAATGGACCTAGCAAATCAATTTGATTTGCCTGGAATTGGTGCCTGGAGCCTTGGATGGGAAGATAGAAGCATCTGGGATGTTATTAAAGAAAAAATAAAATAGGTGCCTGTCACTTGATTTCTTGACTTCTTGAGTTGTATGCCAATTTGGACAAATAATTATAGAAAATTAGTTTAATTGTTAAAGTGGTATAATTCGTTAGCTCCCAAATATCAGAATTTATACTTTATATAGTTTATAATACCGTGCAGAAAATTTTACTGGATTTTCTGCAATGAAAAATAGTTCAAGTTTTATTCACTGCAAAAGAATAAATTTTCAAGACGTCAATCGGAAGATTATGATTGACGTTTTTTTTGTGGCGCGGAATTCGCGATAGCTTGGTGTTGAAAGTTCGCTGTGGCTGCGGAGTGGAACATATAAAAAGGTGCCTATCGTAAGGTATAACCTGAAGAAAACGCGCACTTAAAGTCCAGGTTGCATTTTTGCTTGTTTAATTAAACAACATGCTATCACTTGTTTAAAGAAAAATGTATAATAAAGATAATAATTTGCAAAGGAGGCGAGGATGATGACACAAAAGACAAATGTAAATTGTCAAACAATTCAAGAACTCAAGAAATCAAGTGAATGTCACTTAGAGCATATTTTTGAATGCGGTCAGTGCTTTAGATGGAATAAATATGAGGATGGATATATAGGAGTTGCTGGAGGGAAGGTAGTTTATGCATACGAGAAGGATGATGTTATTTGCCTTGAGGGGGCTAAAGAGGAGGATAAAAATTTCTGGTGGGAATATTTTGACTTGGGTAGAGATTACGGTGAGATTAAAAGAGAGCTGGAAAAGGATGAAATTTTAAAGGAAGCTATCAAGTATGGATACGGAATTAGGATTTTAAAGCAGGAACCATTTGAGACGCTTATTTCCTTTATAATTTCTGCTAACAATAGAATTCCGATGATTAAAAGGGCAGTTGAAAATATTTCAATAAGATTTGGGGATAGAATTGAGTTTAGAGGGATGGAATTTTATGCTTTTCCGACAGTTGAGCAATTAGCCAGAGCAACAGTTGGGGATTTGGAAGATTGTGGGACAGGGTTTAGAGCACCGTATATTGCTGAAGCTGTAAGAAAAATTATTGATGAGAAAATTGATTTAGAGGAGATTAAAAAATTAGATACGGATGAGGCAATGAAAAAGCTTATGGAGTTTAAAGGGGTAGGTCCTAAGGTAGCTGATTGTGTCCTTCTTTTTTCAATGCAGAAGTTTGATGCATTCCCTGTAGATGTTTGGGTTAAGAAAATAATGCAAAAATTTTATTTAGCGCCCGATGTAAGTTTAAATAAAATAAGGCAGTTTGGGAAAAATAAATTTGGTGACTTAGCTGGTTTTGCACAACAATATCTTTTTTATTATGCTCGAGAAAACAAGGTTTAAAATTTTAGTTTTTTGCTAATAATTTTAGATAGCAAACTTAGGGGGTGCTATCGCATGAAAAAGATAAACTTAAATGACACAATCTGCCCTGTTAGTTTCGATTTTAATAATGACAGAATTGTTTATTTTGACAAGATTAATAAGCATGAAGGTATATTCTGCCTTCAGGAAGATAACAAAAAGATTTTCTTAAAGGAAGTTTTTGACAATTTTGGTATTGTAAGAAATCAAAGACTTATCTACTATAATCTATTTGATGGAAAGACTAGTTTGCATATCAATGATTTAGTTGAAGAAAAAAATTTATTACTCAATGGAATATTTTTTGATTTTAAGTTTGACGATAACGATAATTTATGTTGTTTAGGAAGCACAGAAGAAGGTTCAGTTATTCAAATATTCAATAATGAGTTGAAAAAAATCAGGGAGATTTTTATAACAGAACTATTATTCTGTAGCAGTTTTGAAATATCAGGAGAAAAATTATATGCAGCTGGGTTTGATAAGAACAATGTATTTAAAATATTAAGGATTAATTATTATGGGATTGTTGAACAAATATATAATTTAAATTACAAAAGCAACAGTGATATTGTAGCAAGTTTCTTTTGCCTTGATGATTATATAATACTGCACATAACGGGAAGGGTTGATAAGATTTTAATTTTTAACATTAATACAAGGAAACATGTGCTCATAAATCCATATAAAATTGGGTTAGATGAATTGGCCGATATTAAAAAAATTGATAATAACATAGCTATCTTAGAGAAGAAACATTTGTTAGTTTATAAGCTAGATGAACTATTGAAGTTTGATAATAAAATCGAATTTAAAGTAGATACTAATATATTAAAATACAGATATCTTCTTTATTCTAATGCTCTAATTAATAATCTCAAAGTCGATGTTTCGCTGGCTATGATTATCGTTATTTTAGTATACTTAATTTATGACATTAAATATAGTTTTAAATTTATATTTTCGTTATTTGGAATTAACTATTTTATTGTTTCCAGCATTAATAATTTCTTTAAGCTTAAAAGGAAGTCCAAAAGAGTTGAAGTTTTGCTTAATGTCTTTAAGAGAAGGAATTCTTTTACTATCATACCTATAGTGATTGTTTTGTATTTTTATTCAGTATTATCTATATATTTCAAACTTGACTGGAAGATAGTTTTTCTTTTTTTAATTGCAAGTTTTGGGGATTATACTATATGCAAAACTATTAACAGCAATAACATTAATTATTCAGTTGAGCTGCTAGAGTATAACAATGAAGGTTTAAGACTATATCTTAAGGACAGAATTGCTGAACTAATGGAAAATGAATGTGAAAAAGTTGAAATTAATATACGAGTGAAGAATTTTGAAAAAGATTACATAAAAAAATGGAAGAATACAAGAGATGCGATACTGTATAATGGATTTGATTATAGGATCATAAAAAATGATATACTAGCACATATAGACTTTAATAAAAGAGACATTAAGTATTCGAGATATTCAATTTTAATGGACTTTATTACATCCATAAAAGAAAATTATGAAATTGATGAGATTAAAATTCAACCGATTTTAATAAAAAACAGAGAAAAAAGCTAAAATAATAAGATAAAATGAAATAATCGCCCATATTGTCAAAATTCAACCAATTGCTATAATTATAGAAATTTGATTATATTATGGCATTTAATTAATATTAAAAGTGTGATTAGCACTCACATGAGTTGAGTGCTAACAAAATAAAATACATAGTTAATATTACAATTAATATAAATACACAAGGAGGGGTAATGATGAAATTAAAACCACTTGGTGACAGAGTTGTTATTAAGAAAATCGAAGCTGAAGAAACCACAAAAAGCGGTATTGTTCTTCCAGGAAGTGCTAAGGAAAAGCCACAAATGGCTGAAGTTGTTGCAATTGGACCAGATGTAAACAGAGACGACAAGACAGTGTTAAATGTTGGAGACAAGGTTATTTTCTCAAAGTATTCAGGAAACGAAGTTAAGCTTGATGGAGAAGAGTTTACAATTCTTAACCTAAGCGATATTCTTGCAGTAATAGAATAATTTACTTGAAGGGGTGATTAGAATGGCAAAGGAAATTATGTTCGGCGAAGACGCAAGACGTGCTATGCAAAGAGGTGTAGATAAGCTTGCTAATACTGTTAAAATAACTTTAGGACCAAAGGGAAGAAATGTTGTTCTTGATAAGAAGTTTGGAGCACCACTTATAACAAACGACGGTGTTTCAATAGCAAGAGAAATAGAACTACAAGACCCATATGAAAACATGGGAGCTCAGCTTGTTAAGGAAGTTGCTACAAAGACTAATGACGTTGCAGGTGACGGAACTACAACAGCTACATTGCTTGCACAAGCAATAATAAGAGAAGGTTTAAAGAACGTAACAGCTGGTGCTAACCCAATGCTTGTAAGAAACGGTATTAAGAAGGCTGTTGATGTTGCTGTTGAAGAAATTAAGAAGATATCACAACATGTTAACGGCAGAGAAGATATAGCAAGAGTTGCAGCAATTTCAGCTGCTGATGAAGAAATAGGCCAGCTTATAGCTGATGCTATGGAAAAGGTAGGCAGCGAAGGCGTTATAACTGTTGAAGAATCAAAGGCAATGGGAACTGAACTTGAAGTAGTTGAAGGTATGCAATTTGATAGAGGATATGTAAGTGCATACATGGTAACTGATGCTGAAAAGATGGAGGCAGTTCTTGATGACCCTTATATACTTATAACTGACAAAAAGATTTCAAATATACAAGATATTCTTCCAATACTAGAACAAATAGTTCAACAGGGAAGAAAACTTCTTATCATAGCTGAAGATGTAGAAGGCGAAGCTCTTGCAACACTTGTTGTTAACAAGTTAAGAGGAACATTTACATGCGTTGCAGTTAAGGCTCCAGGATTCGGCGACAGAAGAAAAGAAATGCTACAAGATATAGCTATCTTAACTGGCGGCCAAGTTATCTCAGAAGAACTTGGAAGAGATTTAAAGGAAGCAGACATAACAATGCTTGGTCGTGCAGAAAGAGTAAAGGTAACAAAGGAAAACACTACTATTGTTAACGGAAGAGGAGACAAGGAAAACATCCATGCAAGAATTGCTCAAATAAAGGCTCAAATCGAAGAAACTACATCGGACTTCGATAGAGAAAAATTACAAGAAAGACTTGCAAAACTTGCTGGTGGTGTTGCAGTTATAAAGGTTGGTGCTGCAACTGAAACAGAACTTAAGGAAAAGAAGCTAAGAATAGAAGACGCTCTAAATGCTACAAAGGCAGCTGTAGAAGAAGGTATCGTTCCAGGTGGTGGAACTGCATACATCAATGTAATTCCAGCTGTTGCAGAACTTGCTGAAAAGATAGATGACACTGACGTTAAGGTTGGTGTAAACATTGTCAAGAGATCCCTTGAAGAACCACTAAGACAAATTGCTGAAAACGCAGGTCTTGACGGTGCCGTTGTTGTTGAAAAGGTTAAAGCAAGCGATAAGGGAGTAGGATTTGACGCTCTACATGAAAAGTATGTAAACATGATTGAAGTTGGTATAGTCGACCCAACTAAGGTTACAAGATCAGCACTTCAAAATGCTGCATCAGTAGCTGCTACATTCCTAACAACTGAAGCTGTTGTTGCTGACATCCCAGAAAAGAAGGATGCACCAGCAATGCCAGGCGGAATGCCAGATATGTATTAATAAAAAGGGCTGTCTCAATAGAGGCAGCCTTAAATTTTGCGATTCAATATTCTATATAAAATCAATATTAGATTAGGAATTAGTGACTTAACCTTTGAACAAGACTTCTTGACTACTCTTAATATTCCCCACATACCCTGCTCTATTTCCCACCTAATATTTCCTGAGCGATAAAGATAATCGCCTACAAATTTCTCTTTTCCGCCAGCAATAAGTTCAATATTCAAACTACTTCCGACAGAGAGTGCTCCTTGAACTCCAATTAGGTTAGAATAGGGGTTATTCAATTGCTGTAGCCAATTATGACCATGAATGACAATAGTTGTGTTTCTTGGTTTATCTGAAGGCATGGCATAACGAAAAGTAATCTTATCACCTGCGTTTGCGATAAAAATTGGAGTTGCTGGGTCTCCGTGAATACAAGAATCAAAAACTAGGTCTCTATTAGGATTAATTTGCAATCTATTTTCAAATCTTTCACATCGGTAGTTGAATGCCTTATGCCCTTGGTCCTCGAAATCAAGATGTTCTGCATGATGAACTTCAGGGATTCTATTTCCATTCTTATCTAGTAGGTCAATTCCGTTGTGTGACAATATGACAAACTCTCTAAAGGACTCTTTAAATCCAGGTATTATAATAGCTTGTTCGCCTGAGTTTGTTTTAATTCCATTGAATGGATTTATATAAATTGAATCCTGTGGTTCAATAATCAATGCGCCAAAGAGACCTCTGTGTCTATGATTTCTAATATCTCCAAAACTGGATAAAATTATTGTTCCATATTCATCATCTGCAAAATATCTATAGGTTATGCTTTCATTTGGACCTATGGTCTGGTCGTTGTTAAAACCAACAGTAGCACCGTCAGAGCCACGGACGTCATAATTTAACATCTGAGCATGGATTGACACCCTGTTTGATGGAGGATAAGGCACTTCAACGGGAATGTGCGGGTATTCTGTTTCCGTTAATTTTTCTGGCAACAGGTTTGTAAGCATAATTTCAATACATTCCCCAGCATTTGCTCTTATTATAAGCGGCTTTGGATGAATTTTATCATTTAAAACTCTCTTCAAGTCTTGCTTGAGGACAAACAGCAATCCGTTTGGGTCGTTGTCTCCAAATTTATTATAAATTATTTTCTTTTGAATAGCATAAATTTCAAATCGCCTAATTTTAGAACATGATTTACAAGGCGTGCCCGGGTCTTGTGCCTTTGGAGGTGGAGAACCAGTAGGAGTTGGAAAGGCTTTTGTTCTTTCAGGCGGTGCTGGCCTATCGTTTAATGGAACAAGATGCGGCATTTTTGAACCATATACCCTTAAAATGCCCCAAAGACCAAGCCATAAATCGTCAAGCCCTGCAAAATAGTATAATACATCCTGGTCATCCTCTGCTTCTGCAGTAAACTCAATGTTGAAAGCCTCTGAAATCCCAATAACCTGCGAACAAACAAGGGGTGCTTGAGGGTTAGTTATTTCCTTATGCCATTTATATCTGTGAAGATTAAAAATATGCTGTTCTTCATGAGCACCATCGATAAGCCTTATTATTATTCTATCTTTTGAATAACATTCGAGAAGTGGTGTCTCTGGGTCGCCATGAAGATAGGAACTGAATACATATGCAGGGTCTCCAGGCCTAAATTGTAGCGGTGCACATTTATAATTTATACCCATCACTCCAGGGTCCTCATGGGAATCTGGAAAGGGAGGTGGATTTATTTCTTTGTCATTATCATCAAATAACAGGGCAAAATCATGAACAAACAATGCAAATTCTCTGAAGCTGCCATGGGGTGATTCTATAATGGCTTTTGTTCCACTATTGATTGGAAGGCCAGTAAACGGCGAAATATAATTTGAACCTGGTGGCTCTACAATTAGTGAAGCAAACAAACCATGTTGCTGATGAGTGTTTGCGAACAAGTGATCATGGAAAAAGCAGGTATGCAGTTCTTCATCAGCATACCATCTGTAAATTATAGTTTCACCTGGTTTTACCCCGCTTGAGTAATTCCAACCGTTGCCACCACCGTCGGAACACAATACATCAAATTTTACCAAGTGAACGTGACATGTGCATTGTGTAGTAATGTGAACTGATTGAAATAGGTTGCCTCCAATGGTCAAAGGAAGTTTATTAGTAAATTTTATTTCGACGCAGTCACCTGCATTTACTCTAATAACAAGCGGTTCAGGTTCCTTTATTCCGTTTAAAATATCCTGCTCATCCTCGGCAAGGCAGTATATCCTTCCAAATGGGTCGTGCCAGTTTTGGTTATTATATTTAATGGGCAGTTGTATTGCAACAATCTCAAACGTTTTTAAAGGTGCATTTGGTGGACAGGGGTTTGCAAAGGCTGCTCCAGGTGCAGCATTTGGATGAAAACTATTTATCTCAAGTTGTGTTGGGGTTCTTCCTCCAATTATACCAAGTGGAGGGTCGGGCGCTTTCTGACCAACTACCCCAGGAATAAACAATGGGAAACCGGGTTTTTGGGGTGTCGGTATTGGTGGCGGAGTTCTATCTGGAAGTGGTATTAAAGCTTTTATTTTTGTTCCGTCAGGGTAAAATCTTGTTCCATCTTCGAGGACGTCATGGACTCTAAAAAGACCCCACATGCCGGCTTCGAAATGAGGATACAAATGACAGTGGAATATAGAGTCACCAAATGATTTTTGTAAACTTCCTGCTCCGTATAGAGGAACAACTGTATAGGATTCCTGAGGACCTATGGAAATGGAATCAATAATTGTTGAGTTGGGGTCCTCAGGGTTTAATCTCCATTGATGGACATGAAAGTGAAAAACGTGGGTTTCTTTAATTCCGGCATTAATTACTCTAATTTTAACCGGGTCACCCGTATAAGCATGAAGAACAAGCGAAGGGTCGCCCCAAACCCATGAAGAGTGCATACAGTCTTCATCAGTGCAATTGCTTAAGGGTTCTGGTATTCTATTTCGCATCGGTTCTGAGCGATAATTTATAGAATGAGTATCTTCTTCATGTCCATTCAATGGATTTATCGGAGGTAAACCCTGAATATTTAGAACTGGTGATTCGTCATGGAAAAAAAGAACATATTCTCTAAATGAATTATTATATTTATGGTGTATATCTGCATATAATCCTGATTTTATTTCCTCGCCGGTTTCAGGATGCGTCCAACTTGAGCCTTCCTCTTCAACAATTAATGCGCCAAACAATCCATGGACATTGCTCCCAGTTTCGTCTGCAACCGGATTTCCAAGGTCGCTGAAAAAATATATCCCTTGCTTTTCGGCATAAAATTTGTAGGTTATTTTATGATTGGGCTGTGCAACCGATGTAGGATTAAAACCAACGTTTGCACCATCTGAAGTTACATCGTAATGCAATCCTTGAATATGAATAGAAGCAGGAAAATCGAGTTTGTTGTGAAAATTTATTATTACCAAGTCTCCTTCGTTAGCTCGTATAACGAGTGGAGAGACTATTTCTACCGGTATATTTGTATTATTTTCAACTTGATTTAGAAGTTCATCTTCATCTTCTGCAAGGACATATAAAAGTCCATTAGGGTCGTGGTCGCCATATTTATTATAGACTATCTTTGCTTTGATTGCATTTATATTATAAATTCGTATTTTAGAACCAATTGAACTGAAATCGATATCGGTCATACTATTTCACCTCCATAATACATTATATGCAGAAAAATCTAAATGCGTTTTTAGGAGAAATAGTAAAGATGAATATTAAGAGCAAAGGGTGCTTCCACAGGAAACACCCTTTGCTTTATCTTGAATATCTTAAAGTTAATCTAATTATTCTTCTTACAAGTCTTCGTGCTATAGGCATTGGCATACCAAAGGAACGCATGATGGCAAAAACTTGTGGTTCATTCTTCTCAATTTTTTCAAGTATTTCTTCAACTGTTATTCTTTCTGGACTTCTATCATCATCGTCATCCTCATCATCCATTTCCATTAGCATTGGCACCATCGGAATCATTTGGTGCATGGGCGTTATATAATGCATAGGCATCATGTGCTGCATTGGCATCATTGGCATGTTTGGCATCATTTGATTAGCGTAAGGACACATAGGCATGTAATTATTCATATATTCCCTCCATAAAAAATATTAATCTAATAAATCTTGAAAATTTGTAAATAGCTCAAACATAAATCTTTGTTCATGGGTTATATGCTCAAGCAACTCCTGCCATACCATATCATCTTTTCCGTATTGTTTAACATCAGGAATTAACATCAAGAAATGTCCATCATGAAGCAAGAACTCTTCGATTAATTTTTTTACATCCAGATAAATTAAGCTAGTTTGTCTGCAAGCTGCTTTTAAATCTCTTGCCCTTTCATTAATAGGTTTAAACATATTGCTTACTTCATTCAGCCTATTAACTATAGACTGGCTCAAATTTTTATTCGTGAGTGCTGCTACTGTTTTAATAAATACCGGATGTTCGCTTGAAATTTCACTCCATAGGATTATCTCATTTATAACACAGCAGAGATTGTTAAAATAGCATTTACAATACAATTTTTTCACCTAAAAAAATACTTACATTACATATTATACGTTTTAGCTTTTCAAGTGTTACAAAGATAATTAACAAAAGTATTATTTATTAAATTGTAACAAATCTAAATTTTAAGTATATTATATTATTGTGAATAATATTTATGGGGGTTTGTATGTTCTATTGTCCTTACTACTTTATGTGGCAATATTGGAGAGAACATGAAAATGAGGGAGCTTATAATTTGCTAAGAGGAGAAGATGATGAACAAGACATTAATTATGATGAATTTAATGCAGAATTTGAGGGCGAAGAAGAAAATCAAGATGATGAATTTTTCAGACAGAATATTCAAGAAGTTAACAGGATAATGAGACTCGTGGATCAAAGATTTGAATCCACATATGCTGAACTCGAAAGATATAGAGTACCAAGAAGGATTTCAAGACCAATCTTTAGGGCGGTTGTTTCTTATGTTGTAAGAAATGCAAATAATTATTCAGGAACAATTGAGCAGAGAACAAACGCTTTATTTAATGCGATAAGAAGGGACATCCCATGGATTTTTGCAACGCTAATAGGGTTCAGAGTTCCGATTGCAAGAATAAACGATATAATAAGAAGTATAATTAGATTCACCCTTGAAAATTTAGGAGGAACAATGCCTTCAGGATGGAGTAGATGGGAAAGCCTTGGAGGAGTTTTAACATCAGGTCCTGGTGCATCATCCTGGGCAAACAATAGGATTGACGTGTTTGCAAGAGGGACAAACGATGCACTCTGGCATAAGTGGTGGGATGGCCGAAGGTGGAGCGACTGGGAGGACTTGGGAGGAGTATTAACCTCCAGCCCAGATGCGGTATCCTGGGGACCGAATAGAATAGATGTTTTTGCAAGAGGAACGGACAACGCTCTTTGGCATAAATGGTGGGATGGCTCAAGATGGAGCAATTGGGAAAGCCTCGGAGGGGTTTTGACTTCTGCCCCTGCAGCAGCTTCATGGGCAAGAAATAGGCTGGATGTATTTGTGCGTGGAACAGATAATGCACTTTGGCATAAATGGTGGGACGGTTCAAGGTGGAGCGATTGGGAAAACCTTGGTGGAGTATTAACTTCAGCTCCTGCGGCAGTATCTTGGGGACCAAATAGAATTGATGTATTTGCAAGAGGAACAAACAATGCTCTTTGGCATAAATGGTGGGACGGTTCAAGATGGAGCGCTTGGGAAGACCTTGGAGGAGTTTTAACATCAGACCCAGCTGCATCATCAAGAAGAACAAATAGTATCGATGTGTTTGCAAGAGGAAATAACAATCAATTAATCTACAAGTCTTGGGACGGTTCAAGGTGGAGCAATTGGAGCAACTTGGGCGGAGTTTTAACATCTGAGCCAGCATCTGTTTCTATGAGGTCAAACAGGATAGATGTATTTGCAAGAGGAACAGATAATGCATTGTGGCATATTTTTAGAGAATAAAATAGGTGGAGATATAACAAGAGTTTAAACTTTGGCCCCATGAATGATTTCACAAGTATATGCTCATGATTCCAACCTAGGCTAAGGTTCATGAAATATGTTAATTTGAAATCATATCATGGGGCAACTTAAATAAAACATTATTAAGTATAATTTTCCAAAAGCTTGTAAAACTCCTATTTAAAAAGGAAAATTATTATTATATAATTATTATATAATAAATACAAAGGTTAAAGAGGTGATGGCATGATAAAGAAGTTTTTCAAGGAGCACTTTGCGGGAGGGCATACTCCAAATCTTATGGCAAGGGATTTTTTTAAATATATAGGACCAGGCCTTTTGGTAACGGTAGGATTTATTGATCCGGGTAATTGGGCATCAAATGTAGCAGCCGGTGCCGATTACGGATATAAGCTTTTGTGGATGGTTACTTTATCAACAATTATGCTTATTGTTCTTCAACACAATGCAGCTCACCTTGGAATTGTAACGGGAAAATGTTTATCTGAAGCTGCAACTGAACATTTAAGCCCAATAACAAGCAGATTTGTATTATTCAGTGCAATATTAGCAGCTATTTCAACTGCACTTGCTGAAATTTTAGGCGGGGCGATAGCGCTTAATATGTTGTTTAAAATACCAATAAAAGCTGGAGCGATAATGATTACATTGCTTGTAAGCTATATGCTTTATTCAAATTCATACAAAAAAATTGAGAAGTGGATTATTGGATTTGTTTCAATAATTGGACTTTCATTTATATTTGAACTAACACTTGCGGACATTGAGTGGGGGAAGGCACTTGCAGGATGGATTACTCCTTCTTTTCCAGAGGGTTCAATGCCAATCATTATGAGCGTTCTTGGTGCTGTTGTTATGCCACATAATTTGTTTTTGCATTCTGAAATTATTCAAAGCCGTCAATGGAACTTAGAGGATGAAAAAGTTATGGAAAAACAGCTCAAGTTTGAATTTATGGATACACTTTTTTCAATGCTCATTGGATGGGCAATAAACAGCGCGATGATACTGGTTGCTGCATCAACATTTTTTAAGAATGGTATCGTGGTAACAGAGCTCGAACAGGCACAGAGTATGTTAAGGCCATTGCTTGGAAATGCAGCATCATTAATATTTGCAATTGCACTTTTGTTTGCCGGAATATCTTCAAGCATAACTGCTGGAATGGCAGGTGGTTCTATATATGCTGGTATATTCAATGAACCCTATGATATTCACGACAGCCACACAAAGGTTGGCGTGGGATTAACTTTAATTGGGGCACTCTTAATAATTTTCCTTATTAGCAACCCATTTAAGGGGCTTGTAATATCACAAATGCTTTTAAGTATTCAGCTACCAGTAACAATATTTTTACTAATTAGCCTTACATCGTCAAAAAAAGTGATGAAAAGTTATGCAAATAGACCTTCTTCTAAGATTGTGCTTTGGATTATAGGAATAATAGTTTCTATTCTGAACATAATGCTGCTTCTAAGCTCAATATGATTATTGTAAATATTTAAAAATAAAATATAATTAGATTAGGAGAAAAGATTAGGGGTTGGTTTTATGTTACCTACACCAAAGAAGTATACTTACCAAGAATTTCTTGAAATAACAAAGGACAAGAGGGCAGAACTTATAGATGGTGAAATTTATTTATGGACCTCTCCATCTACAGAACATCAAAGAACTGTAGGAAGGTTGTTTGCAAAGTTTTTAGATTTATTTTCCGAAAGAGAGTGCGAGCCATTAATTGCTCCGTATGATGTCATATTTGAAAATGAAGCTACAAACGAAAAGCATGTTGTTCAACCTGATATCGCAGTCATTTGCGATAAATCAAAATTGACAAAAGATAATTATCGGGGAGTTCCAAAGCTTATTGTAGAAGTTTTATCTCCTTCAAATGCATCTTTTGACTATATACGAAAAATGGATTTGTATGCACGTTTTGGTGTAGGGGAATACTGGATTGCAAGTCCTAAAAGTAAAACTATACAAGTTTTTGTTTTGCAGGATGGCGTATATTTTGAGTATGCTACATTTTCAAAGGACGACCTGGTAAAATCGTCCTGTTTTGATAATGTCGAAATGAAATTAAATGAGATTTATGATTAATACCCCCTTTAGGGGTTTTTTTATAATAGAAAGGGGAATTGATGTGGAAACCAATGAAAAATTGCAAAGATTAAAAGATATATTAAAGGACATGGGAAGTGTTATGGTTGCACTTTCAGGTGGCATAGATAGTTCTTTTCTTTTAAAGGTTGCTCATGATGTGTTAGGAAACAGAGCCGTAGCGGGGACTGCTGTTTCATATATTTATCCGTCGTGGGAGATAAATGAGGCAAGGGAATTTGCTAAAGAAATAGGTGTGGAACATGTTGAAATTGAGTATGACCCTCTTTTGGATGTAGAGGAGTTCAAGTATAATCCAATAGACAGGTGCTATATTTGTAAGAAGGCGGTTTTTTCAAGGCTTGTTTCCTTTGCAAATGAAAGTGGAATAAATTATGTTGTAGATGGAACAAATGCGGATGACTTAAAGGATTACAGACCTGGTCTTAAGGCAGTCGAGGAACTTGGTGTCAAAAGTCCTCTATTAATGGCGGGATTAACTAAACAGGATATAAGAGAAATTGCAAGAAAGATGGGGCTTAAATTTTATGACAAGCCATCCTATGCATGCCTTGCAACAAGGATACCATACAATGAAGAGGTTAATAAGATTAAGCTTAAGATGATAGATATGGCGGAAATTTATTTGATAGAAAAAGGATTTAAGAACGTAAGAGTAAGATGTCATGGAGATATTGCAAGAATTGAAGTTCCAAAATCAGAAATTCCAAAGTTTTTCAACATGAATTTAATCGAAGATGTAGAAAATAAATTAAAGGAATTGGGATTTAAGTATGTAAGCCTTGATTTGACGGGTTATAAAACAGGCAGTTTAAACTTGGGGGTAAAAGGATGAACAGGGACGATTTAAAGAAAATTTTAAGTGATGTAAAGGATGGAATAATAGAAATTGATGACGCTGTAAATTCATTAAAGGATATACCTTACAAGGACTTGCATTTTGCAAAACTTGATTACCATAGAGCCTTAAGGGTTGGCTACCCCGAAGTTGTGTTTACTGAAGGTAAGGATATAGAGCATTTAAGAAGAATTTTGATAGATATGTTAAATAGGGATGCGAATATTCTTGCGACAAGGATGAGTGAGGAAGTATTTGAAAATATTAAAGATATTTCGGAAAATATGATATACAATAAAATTGCAAGAATTTGCATAATAAATCCAAAGGATGTTGAAAAGGTTGGAAAGGTTGCTGTAGTAACTGGAGGAACAGCTGATATAAAAGTTGCTGAGGAAGCTGCAATTACTTTGGAGGCTTTCGGCAATAATGTAGAAAGAGTATATGATGTTGGTGTTGCAGGAATACATAGGTTGTTTTTAAATTTAGATAAAATCAGGGATGCTAACTGCATTGTAGCTGTTGCAGGAATGGAGGGGGCTCTTCCATCAGTTGTTGCAGGGCTGGTGGATGTTCCTGTTATTGCAGTTCCAACAAGCGTAGGTTATGGTGCAAATTTCAATGGATTGTCGGCATTATTAACAATGCTAAACTCCTGTGCAGCGGGAATTTCTGTAGTTAACATAGACAATGGTTTTGGGGCAGGTTATTTGGCATCAATGATAAACAAAGGTTTTACAAAGAACGGAGGAGAAAGATGATACTTTACTTTGATTGCTTTTCAGGAATAAGCGGTGACATGGCTGTTGGGGCACTTTTAGATGTTGGAGTTCCTAAGGAATACTTGATTGAAAACCTTAAAAAGTTAGACTTAGATGATGAGTATGATATTGAAATTAAAAAGAGCATAAAAAATGGAATAGAAGGAACAGACTTTTACGTTCATATAAAGGAAGAGCATATACATCACCACGGAAGAAATTATTTTGATATAAAGAAGCTGATAGATAATAGCAGCTTAAACGAAAATACAAAGAATATTGCAAATAAAATATTCAGGATTGTTGCAGAGGCAGAGGCAAAGGTTCATGGCAAGACAATCGAAGAGGTTCATTTCCATGAGGTGGGAGCAGTTGATTCGATAGTCGATATTGTTGGGGTGGCAATTTGTATAGACTACCTAAAGCCTGCGAGGATAGTTTCTTCATATGTTAATACAGGGAGCGGATTTGTTAAATGCCAGCATGGAATCCTGCCAGTTCCCGCACCTGCTACAATAAATATACTTAGGGATGTTCCTATATATTGCGATGATAGAAAATTTGAACTTACAACTCCAACAGGTGCAGCAATATTAAAGGGGCTCTGTGATGAGTTTGTTGAAAGTTTTAATATGAAGGTAAAGGTTGTAGGATACGGTTGCGGGAAGAAAAACAGCGATAAGCCTAACGTTTTGAGGGTTATGCTTGGCGAAGAGGATAGAGAAGAGGTTGTTTTGCTTGAAACAACAATAGATGATATGAATCCACAATTTTATGGATATGTTATGGATAAATTATTTGAAAAAGGTGCACTTGATGTATATTTAACACCTGTTTATATGAAAAAAAACAGACCAGGAATTGTGATTTCTGTTTTGACAAAGTCTAACAATGAAAAGTCAATTATTGAAACTTTATTCAAAGAAACAACGACCATTGGAATTAGAAAATTTAACATAAAAAGATATGAGCTTGAAAGAGAATTTAAAAATGTAAGGACTGATTTGGGCGACATTAAAATTAAAATTTCAAAGCTAAACGATGAAGTTGTAAACGAGTCCTTTGAATTTGAAGACCTGAAAAGAATCGCTATTGAAAAAAATATCCCATTGAAGGAAGTATATTTTCATTTAAAAAATGTTAAATCTTAATCTTAAGTGCCTGGCACCTAAGGAGTGATTTTATGTTTAGCATAGAGGAAAAAATTCCAAATTTAATTGAGTATTTTGAAAGAGATAAAAATATATTGGCAGTATACCTAATAGGTTCTTATGGAACTGAATATCAGCGAGAGGAAAGCGACATCGATTTTGCTGTCCTTTTCGAAAAAGATATAGACTTTTTTGAAGAAACGAAAATAGTTGCTAAAATTTCAGAAATACTTAGTTTTGACGAAGTCGATCTGGTGAATTTGATAAAGGCACCTACAGCTCTTCAAATTATAGCGGTAAATGAAGGAAGAGAGCTTTTTGTAAGGGATTATAATAAATTAAGCGATTTTGTTGAATATGTTTATAGAAAATACAGAGATGAAAAGTATTTTATTGATTCATTTAATAAAGATTATTTTTATAGTTTTAAAAATCGAGGTGTAAGTTCATGATTTTAAATATTGATTTCGAAAAAATAAAGCAAAAGATTATTTTTGTTGAAGATAATTTAAGGAAAATTAATGAACTTAAGAGATTATCAAAAGATGAATTTCTAAAAGATTTCAGAAATATTGATAGTGCAAAATATCTGCTGCAGACATCAATAGAAGCAATGCTTGATATAGCAAATCATATTATAGCAAGAAATAGATGGGGAAAAGTTGAAACTAACAGGGATTCATTTGAGATATTAAGCAATAAAGGGATAATAGATAAAAAAGACATAGAAAAATACTTTTTGATGGCAAAATTCAGGAATAGAATTGTTCATATGTATATAGATATCGACGATGAAACAATTTATGGTATTTTAATTAATAATACCGATGATATAAAAAGATTTATTGAGAATATAGCAATAAATATATAATTTTATAGTTAACTTATTGACGAAGCTACTTATTAAGTATATAATACTAAAAAACGATAAATTTTGACACGAACCTACTCATATAATCCGAAGGATGTGGCTTTGGAGTCTCTACCGGGTGGCCGTAAACCACCTGACTATGAGTAAGGCTTAATATGCTTTTTTTGGCATACTACGCTTTACTCGTAGTATGCCTTTTTGCTTGTATAAAATAAATTTTTTATAGTTATGCTAATAAAGTAAATATTTAACCTAAGAAAAGGGGGATATTATGGCAATAGTTTTAAAACAGGCATATACATTTGATGATTGTTTATTAGTTCCACAGAAATCAGAGGTTTTACCAAAGGATGTTGAAACATCGACATATCTGACGAAAAAGATTAAACTAAACATACCAATAATGAGTGCAGGAATGGACACTGTTACTGAGGCAAAAATGGCGGTTGCAATGGCAAGGGAAGGCGGCATTGGAATAATTCATAAAAACATGTCTATAGAAGAACAAGCCCTTGAGGTTGATAAGGTTAAGCGTTCAGAGCATGGGGTTATTACAGATCCATTTTACTTATCACCAGACGATACAATTCAAGATGCAGACAACCTTATGGCAAGATATAGAATATCGGGTGTCCCAATTGTTGTGGATAAAAAGCTTGTTGGAATAATCACAAACCGAGATATAAGATTTGAAAAGGATTTTTCAAGAAAAATAAAGGATGTAATGACAAAGGAAAATTTAATTACAGCTCCTGTTGGAACAAGCATGAAGGAGGCAGAAGAAATACTTAGAAGACATAAAATTGAAAAGCTTCCGCTTGTAGATGAAGAATTTAATCTAAAGGGACTTATAACTATTAAGGATATAGAAAAGACGGAAAAATTCCCAAATGCTGCAAAGGATGAAAAGGGAAGATTATTAGTTGGTGCAGCAGTTGGAGTATCAAAGGATATGCTTGATAGAGCAAAGGCACTTTATGAAGCAGGCGTAGATGTTTTAGTAATAGATACTGCTCACGGACATTCAATGGGAGTTTTAGAGGCGGTTAAGACGATTAAGAATAAATTCCCTGAGATGCAAATTATAGCAGGAAATGTTGCAACGGCGGACGCTACGAGGGACTTAATCCATGCAGGTGCTGACTGCGTTAAGGTAGGGATAGGGCCTGGGTCAATCTGCACTACAAGAGTTGTAGCAGGCGTTGGAGTTCCACAACTATCTGCTGTTATGGACTGCGTTGAGGAAGCGAGAAAGTTTGGTGTTCCTATAATTGCGGATGGAGGAATTAAATACTCAGGGGATATAGTCAAAGCACTTGCTGCAGGTGCAAGTGTTGTTATGCTTGGCTCCCTTCTTGCAGGCTGTGCCGAAAGCCCAGGAGATGAAGAAATATATCAGGGAAGAAGATACAAGGTTTATAGGGGTATGGGCTCATTAGGAGCTATGCAAAAAGGAAGCAAGGACAGATACTTCCAGGAGGATAGCAAAAAACTTGTGCCAGAGGGAGTAGAAGGAAGAGTAGCCTATAAAGGACCAGTAAGTGACACAATTTATCAGCTAATAGGCGGCCTTAAGGCTGGTATGGGCTACTGCGGTGCTAAGAATTTAAAAGAGCTATACGAAAAAGCAGTTTTTGTTGTCCAAACCTCAGCAGGACTAAAAGAGAGCCACCCACACGACATACAAATTACTAAAGAATCACCTAACTATACATCCCTATGAGTGACATTCACTTGATTTCTTGACTTCTTGAGTTGTTTGACAATTAGGACAAGAATAAATGATATTTATTTTAAAGTTTATTTTATAAATGTATAAAAGTATTATGCTTAATAATCAAAAGATACTTCAAAAAATATTTAAATGGAGGATTATATGGAAAAAGAATTGATTTATATAGTCGATTTCGGAGGACAGTATGCCCAGCTTATAGCAAGGAGAGTAAGGGAAAACAACGTCTATTGCGAAATAATTCCATACGACGAAGCAGTTGATAGAATAAAGAAAAATAATCCTATGGGTATAATATTTTCAGGTGGACCTAACAGCGTATATGAAGAGGGAGCACCAAGGGTTGATGAAGAAATATTCAAATTGAATATTCCAATATTAGGCATATGCTATGGCGACCAGCTAATTGCCCAGAGTCTTGGCGGAAGAGTAGATAGGGCTGAAGTCAGGGAATATGGCAACACCCTTATAAATTTTGATACGGCATCTTTAATATTTAAGGGAACTAAAAAGGAAAGTATATGCTGGATGAGCCATACAGACCAGATTGTAAAGCTTCCTGAAGGGTTTAAAATAATAGCATCAAGCGAAAGCTGCCAAATAGCTGGTATGGCTGACGAGGAAAGAAAAATATATGGGCTTCAGTTCCACCCAGAGGTTCATCATTCCCAGTATGGCAAGGAGATTATAAGAAATTTCCTGTTTGAAGTTTGTAAAGTAAGCGGCAATTGGAATATGTCTTCCTTTGCAGATGATAAGATAAATGAAATAAGAGAATTTGTAGGAGACAAGAAGGCCATTTGTGCTCTTTCAGGCGGAGTAGATTCTTCTGTTGCAGCAGTTTTGGTGCATAAAGCAATAAAAGATAACTTGACTTGCATATTTGTAGACCATGGACTTTTAAGATTAAACGAAGCAGAAGAAGTTTACAATACATTTAGAGAAAAGTTTAATATGAATCTTATTATGGTCAATGCAAGGGAAAGATTTTTAGGAAAGTTAAAGGGGATTTCTGACCCTGAAAAAAAGAGAAAGATAATAGGAGAAGAATTCATAAGGGTTTTTGAAGAAGAAGCAAAAAAGATAAAGGATGCTGAATTTTTAGTACAAGGAACCATTTATCCTGATGTAGTCGAAAGTGGAACAAAAACTTCAGCAACTATAAAGAGCCATCATAATGTTGGAGGGCTCCCAGAAGATTTAAAATTTAAACTAATAGAGCCTCTAAGGGAGCTTTTTAAAGATGAAGTAAGAGAAGTTGGAAGAAAACTTGGAATACCAGAAGAATTGGTTTCAAGGCAGCCATTCCCAGGACCAGGGCTTGCTATCAGGGTTTTAGGTGAGATTACAGAGGATAAGCTGAATATACTAAGACAAGCAGATTTTATTTTCAGAGAAGAGATAAAGAGGGCAGACCTTGACAAGGAAATCTGGCAGTATTTTGCTGTGCTGCCTGACATAAAGAGCGTTGGTGTAATGGGTGATGAAAGAACCTATGCCTATACAATTGCATTAAGAGCAGTGGAGAGCGTTGATGGAATGACCTCCGACTGGTTTAGAATACCATATGATGTTCTTGCAAAGGCATCATCAAGGATTGTTAATGAAGTAAAAGGAGTTAACAGGGTTGTATATGATATAACAAGTAAACCACCTGCAACGATTGAGTGGGAATAAAGTGCAGCAATTGCTGCACTTAGTTTTTTACGACTTTATAAGGATATGATACCATTCAATTATTTAATAAATAGATATTAGATTAATAAGAAGTTACGAGCTATAAATCAAACTATTTTCAATATAATTAATTGCTATTAGTTTAGCTTCATCATATTTCAGGAATATTTCTTTTGCCTGCTCAACATCATAATATACTTTCCAATAACCACAAAATTTGCAAGGAATGTTGTTTGAAATAAAAGCCATTACATCTTCTTTAGGAATACCTAAGAAAATACCGATTTCATGGGGACAACGGTATGAAAATTTTTGTTTAAGCAGAGAAAAAACATCACTTAATTTCATATTTCGGTCAAACCCAAATGCAGTTAAGAAGTTTATATTATTATTGAAGGCATTAAGTAATAAATCTTTTTTATAAAATAAAATAACGCATCTATTATCCTTTCTAAGAAGTTCAAACGAAAGCAGATGGTATTTTTTGAATAGTTCAAGTTTAACAGAAGGCAAAATGGCATAAAAGGAATTTTCTATATTGTTGAAATTAATGATTGTTGACGGCTTATCTGAAAAAATAGTAGGTGCAGCATGATATAGTATTTGGCTTAGGGTATACAATTTATAGTCATTTGTAATTTTAATAGATTCAAATACATGAGTAATAAACATTATCATACCTCCAAAGAAAATGATGTTAGTTTTTCTTCTATTAAAGGCCATGAACGTTTGCAATAAATTACATTGCAATTTTTACATTTACAAGTTTTGTTTTTTAAGTTTGTGCATAAGCAATGATTTACATAATCTGTTAAGACCAAAATAATATCATATTTATCAAGCTTTAAAAGAGAAGTAATTACTTTTTCACATGGTTTTCTTCCGCTTATATGCTTTATTTCATTAAAACCTTTATTTCTTAGTCCTTTTATAATAGTTTGCACTTTATCTCCACCTATTATTAATGCAGACATAATTTATCCTCCAGATAATGAAAATAATTATCAATATCATTTTAATTAAATATCCGCCCTCATGTCAAGTGTTTAATTCTATAAGTTGAATTTAAATTGAATTATGTTTCAATTTTATCTAAATTTTTACCTGAAAATGTTTGTAAACAAATTTTTAGTGCAACGATAATTTTTTTTGTGGTAAAATATAGAAAAAATATATCTTATATTTAGTTTTTTAAGGTTATCATTAAATACCAATATATATCTCCAAAGTATTTAATTGTTTAGGGGTGATGGGATTGAGAAGGAAGAAAGTGAGGATTGTCTATTTAATTGCAGTGGCTGTTACACTGTTCGTGTTTTTTCAATTGTTATTATATAAGAACATAACTACTGTTAAATTAAAAGTATCAAGTTCTGATTTAAAAGAATTATCTTCTAAAGAAAAATTAGAAGATCTTGATTATTTGTATAATGCAATAAAAAATAATTATCCTTATTTAGAAGTTTCAAAAAGAAAGACAGGATATGACTGGCTTAAACATAAAGAGGATTTTGATAAGATGGTTTTAAAGTCCAAGAACAATATTGAATTTTATAATGCTGTTGAGGAAATATTATGCCTTTTGCAAAATGCTCATACTAATATATTGGAGCCCTCTGCCTATAATTACTATAAAGATGCTTATAAGGGATTGTATAATACTGCATGGAGACAAATTTTGACTAATAAAAACGTGGAGGGAAAATATTCCGAGTGGAATAAGATAATTAAAAATTCGAAAAAAGTAATTCCAATTTCGTTTAAATATGTAGAAGGAAAGTATATAGCTTATAGAAATTTGGGAGATGAAGACAGCTTTAAAAAACATGATATTCCCAAGTATTCAATCCTTAATAGAGTTAATGATATTTCAGTTGATGATTATATTCTTTCTAATATGAATAGGCTTTATTTAACTTATGATTTTAAAAGAAAAAAATTGATGGTTAAAGATTTAGTTCTTTATAGTAAAGAAGATAAACCTCTTAAACTTGAGCTTAAGACAATGGATGGAAAGATATTAACAAAGGAATTATATGCTCTTGATTTTAATTGGGATACAAGATATAGTGCAAATTTAGAGAAAGTATACGAAACTAAAATAATAGAAAAGGATAAATTAGCCTATTTAAAAATTTGGTCGTTCTCATATGATTATGTTGATAAGGATAGAGAAGGGATATATTCATTTTTAAAAAGCATAAAGGATTATCCATACCTTATTATTGATATTCGTGGCAATGGAGGAGGCAGTGAAGATTATTATAGAAAAAATATTGTTCCTCCACTAATTGAGAAAAAAATATCAGCACAATTTTATGCTTTATTTAGAAATGGAGATGAGATGAAACCATTTTTGAAGACAAGGGGTATTTTTACAAAGCCTATTGAAAAACTACCAAAAGGTTTAAATTATCCAGAAGAAACAATGAGACTTTTTTCGGGTTTTATTGATTCGACAACAGAAATTAGGCCTGGAAAATCTGTAGGATTCAATGGGAAAATATATTTACTTGTTGATGATTATGTATATTCATCAGCTGAAGCTTTTGCTGCATTTTGTAAGGCAACGGGATTTGCAACCCTTGTTGGAACTACAACTGGAGGCGATGGCATAGGGATGGATCCTGGACTTTTAGCTTTACCTAATAGCGGTCTTATAATTAGATTCCCTATAGAGATGGGATTAAATCCAGATGGAACTTCAAATGAGGAATATCACACTCAGCCGGACATATACGTTGAGAAGACAATAGAGTATTTTATTAAATATGATGAGTATAGGCAAAATAATAATGAAATAATTAACCCATATGATGAGCTTCTGAACAATGTTATAAATATGATAAGTTAATATAGAGTTTTACACTAAAAAACTACCGTGTATTTTATATGGTCTAAGATAATATTGTATAAATTAGAAGAATTATATATACAAAGAAGGATATCAAAATATAATTAAGTGAATTTTTTATTGCAGTCAAATGAGAATTGAATTATAATCAAAATAGAAACAATCGAATAATAAACCACAAGGGGAGATGGAAAAGGCCATCTGAGAGTAAGGTCCAATTAACCTTAGACCCTTTAACCTGATCTGGGTAATGCCAGCGTAGGGATGTGGGGAGAAATTTAGCCATTCCCACAGGAATGGCTTTTTTTGATGAACCACCCTATCTGGGTGGTTTAACTTTTTGGAGGTGTAATAATGAAAAAGGTATTGACAATTGCTGGTTCAGACAGCTGTGGCGGTGCAGGGATTCAGGCTGATTTAAAAACTTTTTCAGCTCATCTTGTTTATGGGATGAGCGTTGTAACTTCTGTTACTGCCCAAAACACTCAGGGCGTATTTGGAGCATTAGACATGCCAAGGGACTTTATAGAGCTACAAATCAAAGTTGTTTTTGAAGATATTAAAGTTGACGCTGTAAAGATTGGAATGCTATCGAGCAGTGAAATTATTAAGACAGTATCACAAAGTTTAAAAAAATATGGAGCCATAAATGTAGTTCTTGACCCTGTTATGATTTCAAAAAGTGGTTTTAAGCTTTTAAAGTATGAAGCAATAGAGACATTAATTCAAGATTTAATCCCTGTTTGCACAATAATAACCCCTAATATTCATGAAGCAAGTTTACTTGCTGATATGGAAATAAAAAATATAAATGAAATGAAGGAAGCTTGTCAAAGGATACATAAATTAGGTGCAAAAAACGTTCTTGTAAAGGGAGGTCATCTTGATGATGACGCAATAGATGTTCTTTTTGATGGGAAAGAGTTTTACTACTTTAAAGGACAAAGGATAAACACTATAAATACCCATGGAACAGGCTGCACTTTATCTTCTGCAATTGCATCAAATTTAGCCTTAGGATATCCAGTCCCTGATGCAATAAAAAACAGCAAAGAGTATATTCAAAGGGCAATTGAAAATTCGTTTAGCATTGGGCATGGAGTAGGGCCTGTTGACCATTTATATGCTTTTAGAGGAGGAAAACAAAATGAAAAATAAGAATTATTTCTATTTTTTCTTTCTGTGGTTTGGTGCTGCAGTATCCGTCGCAGAAATAATGGCCGGGGCTTATTTAGGACCATTAGGAATGAAAAAGGGAATTCTTGCAGTTCTCATCGGACATTTGATTGGATGCTCGATTTTAGGCATTACAGGGATAATTGGACAAGAAAAGGACATGACTGCTATGGAGACAATAGGAATATCGTTTGGACAATATGGTAGATATATATTTTCATTTTTAAACCTTATTCAGCTTGTCGGATGGACAGCAATTATGCTTATTACTGCATCAAATGGATTAAACCAGATAAGTAGGAGTATCTTTGGATTTGAAAACTTTAATTTGTGGGTAGTGCTTGTAGGCATCCTAGTTTACATATGGGCAGAGTATGGTGTTGGAAAGTATGAATATATAAACAATATATCAGTTATTTCGCTTATAATTCTTTCTGTTTTAATGATATTCGCTTTAATAAGAAAGGATGGTGTTTTAAGTGTAAACAGCGATGGAATGAGTTTTGGTGCAGCAATTGAATTAAGTGCAGTAATGCCAATCTCATGGCTTCCTCTTATTTCTGATTATACTAAATTTGCAAAGGATAAGAAGTCATCCTTCTTAGGAAGTTTTGCAGGATATTTTATTGGAAGCAGCTTTATGTATATAGTTGGGCTTATTTGTGCAATAAAATTTAATGAAATAGACATTATAAGTGTCCTTATAAAAGGAAACTTTGGTGTTGTAGCACTTTTGATAGTTGTATTATCAACTGTAACAACAACCTTCCTTGATGTTTATTCAGCGACTATATCTGTTTTAAATATTAAATTATTTAATAGGAGAAAAACTACGATACTTGTGGTAATAGTAAGTATATTATTTGCAATGTTTTTCAAAATGGAGCAATATGAAAGCTTCTTATATTTAATTGGGGCAATTTTCTCACCACTTTTTGCAGTTTTAATAAGCGATTATTTTATACTTAAGATACAAAATAAAAATAAAGATTATATAATCTCATTTATAAGCTTTATTTTAGGCTTTGTATTTTACATGATGATAAAGGATAAAGGGACTGCTTTGGGAGTTACAGTCCCAGTTATGATACTAACTTCATTTGTTTCGATAATACTTAAGAAAATAGGAGGGGTAGTCTATGGAAATGTTAAAGAAAGCATGTGATGGATTATCAAAGATTAGAGAAAAAAGCCCACTTGTTCATCACATAACAAACTATGTTTCAGTAAACGATTGTGCCAACATAACTCTTGCAATTGGGGCATCGCCTGTTATGAGCGATGAAATTGAGGATATTCTGGATTTAATTAAAATTGCAAACTCACTTGTTTTAAACATTGGAACTTTAAACAAAAGAACTGTTGAATCGATGATTTATTTAGGCAAAGAAGCTAATAAATTAAATATTCCAGTAGTTTTAGACCCAGTTGGAGCTGGTGCAACAAAGTTAAGAACTGGAACTTCCCTTAAAATTTTACAGGAAGTTAAGGTGAGGGTATTAAGAGGCAACATGTCAGAAATAAAATCACTTTTAGGTTTGTCAGGAAACACTAAAGGTGTTGATTCAACAGAAAAAATGGATGATGCTGAAGATGTAGCGATATTAGCTGCAAAGAAATTCAACTGCACAGTTGGGATTTCAGGAGAAGTTGATGTAATAAGCGATGGGGAAAGAGTAGTTAAGGTTTTTAATGGTAACAGCATATTAACAAGGGTTACAGGGACAGGTTGCATGGTTACATCCTTAACAGGCTGCTTTTTAGGAGCAGGATGCGACGGTCTAACATCTTCAACTGCAGCATATCTAATTATGGGACTTGCTGGAGAAAGGGCATATAAGGAATCAGGCGATAATATAGGAACATTTAAAGTGAGGCTTTTTGATGAAATATTTAATATAAATGAAGATAGATTAAAAGAAGGTGGAAAGGTTGAAGAATGTTAATTACAAATTATACCTTGTAACTGATAGGGATGTAATAGGAAACCGCAGCTTTTTAGAGTGTATTGAAGAGGCACTAAAAGGAGGCGTAAGCATACTGCAGCTAAGGGAAAAGAAAATATCATCCCTGGAGTTTTATGATTTGGCATTAGATGCTAAAAAGCTGACTGAAAAATATGATGTTCCTCTTATAATAAACGATAGAGTGGATATAGCACTTGCAATTGATGCAGATGGAGTTCATGTTGGACAAGAAGACCTTCCTGTAAAGGTAGTAAGAAAAATAATTGGCGATGCTAAAATACTCGGTGTGTCTGTAACAAATTTAGAAGAGGCTAAAAGGGCAATTGAGGACGGTGCAGATTATTTAGGAGTTGGAGCAGTATTTCCGACAGTCACAAAAAAGGATGCAAACTTTACTGGGATAGAACTTTTAAGGGAGATAAGAGAAAAATACAGCATTCCAGTTGTTGCAATAGGCGGAATAAATGAAGGCAACATAGAAAAGCTGAATGGACTTTGTGATGGTGCTGCTATAATATCTGGTATATTAGGACAGAAGGATATTAAAAAAGCTGCTGAAAAAATAAACTCCAAGCTTATTTGGATAAAATAGAGCTGTTGCACACTTTAAGAATATTAATTCATTCAATTGCAATATTAAACCTCTAAAGCCGTATAAAAAAAATAATAGGATACATACTAACCTTGAGGTGAGATTATGGATAAAAACAGAGCAAAACAGATATTAAATTCAACAAACACAGTAGAGGTTCAGTATGAAAATAAACCTGTTTGGATTGAAGATGTTGACGGTCCTAGTAATGTTGCAAAGGTAAGAAGGCTTGATAATGGAATGCATTTGACGGTATCGGTTAACGATCTGCACGAGACGGGAAGGTAAAAAAAGCTGCCATGCAATACGCTGTGGCAGCTGCTTTTTACATTATCCTCAAACTTAAATCCATCGATTTATATGAATGTGTAATAGCACCGGTTGAGATAAAATCAACTCCTGTTTTCGCGATATCTGAAACAGTATCTAGATTTACATTGCCTGAAACTTCAATTAGAGCCCGGCCGTTTATCAATTCAACAGACTGCTTGATTAATTCAAGATTCATATTATCAAGCATTATAATATCAGCCTTGCAATCCAGTGCCTCTTTAACCATGTCCAAACTTTCTGTTTCAACCTCAATTCTTTTTAAATTGGAATATCTCTTTCTTACAAGTTCAACTGCTTTTGTTATGCTTCCTGCAGCTTTTATGTGGTTATCCTTTATAAGTATCCCATCGGAGAGATTAAATCTATGATTTACAGCACCGCCGATTCTTG
Source organism: Caloramator mitchellensis (assembly GCF_001440545.1). NCBI lineage: Bacteria > Bacillati > Bacillota > Clostridia > Eubacteriales > Clostridiaceae > Caloramator > Caloramator mitchellensis. The sequence goes on along the minus strand of NZ_LKHP01000002.1, from coordinate 108,256 downwards.
TTGCATACTTTTCAAGTATTCTAAGGTTTGGAGTTGTTTTTCTTGTATCAAGCAATACTGCTTTTGTTCCTTCTATTCTTTTAACAAATTCACTTGTCAGGGTGGAAATACCGGACATCCTTTGAATAAAGTTTAGTGCTGTTCTTTCGCCAATCAGCATATTCTTTGTATTTCCATTTAATCGGCATATTACATCGCCATATTTTACTGCTGCACCATCGTTAAATAAAGTTTCTACTTCAACACTGCCTAATAGTTCAAAAACCCTTTTAAAAACAAAAATTCCTGCTATGACCCCATCCTGCTTTGCTATAAGTTTTGCCTCTGATACTGAATCATTTGGAATTATAGCTTCAGTAGTTAAGTCCTCGGACGTAACATCTTCATTTAGAGCGTCTAAAATTATTTTATCAATAGTATATAAGTTCATCCTTCAAATCCCACCTCTTCTTCTTTATTTCTTCTACAATAATATTTATATTTTCTCTCTTTGCTTTTTCAAAATCATATATTATTTTGGGGTTAAATATATTGATTTCAATAGAATTAATCTCTTTATTTATGCTTTCAGCAGCTCTTTTAGAAAATACCAATCCTTCTAAAAGAGAGTTGCTTGCAAGGCGATTATCACCATGAACTCCTGTGCAAGCTACCTCGCCAACTGCATAAAGATTTTTCATAGATGTTTTTGAGTTTAAATCCACATCAATTCCACCCATAAAATAATGTTGTGCAGGAGCAACAGGAATATAATCCTTTGTAATATCTATTCCTCTTTTTAAACATTCGGAGTATATTTTGGGGAATCTGTTTTTAACATAAGAATCATTTAAATGGGCTACGCTAAGATAAACGTGCGGAACATTAGTTTTTTTTATCTCATCATATATCTTAGCTGAAACTTCATCCCGTGGCAAAAGCTCATCTACAAACCTTTCACCTTTTGAATTTAAAAGGATAGCCCCTTCGCCTCTAAGGCTCTCAGAAATTAAGAATCTTCTGTCATCCTTATTATCATATAGGGCAGTTGGATGAAACTGAATATATCCTAAATCTTTTACTCTAACACCATTTTTAATTGCAACAGCTAATCCATCTCCAGTCAAGGTTCTCTGATTTGTTGAGTTTTTAAAGAGACCACCAATTCCACCTGTTGCAAGAACTGTTTCCTTTGAAAAAATGTTGATTTGTTTATTTTCTTTAGTAAATATTCCGCCTATACATTTATTGTCTGAAGCAATTAAATCAACTAATACTGTTTCCTCAAAGACATTTATATTCTTCTTCTTTTTAATTTTATTAATTAGAGAATCTGCGACAGCTTTTCCGGTGTAATCTTTATGGTGAACTATTCTATTTGTGCTATGGGCACCTTCCTTTGTATATAGAAGGACACCACAAGACCTGTCAAATTCAACTCCAAGCTGGAGTAATTTATTAATATTATCAATTGATTCAGTTGCAAGAACATTTACTGCCTCAATTTTGTTTTTGTAGTTTCCAGCCCTTAGAGTATCTTCTATAAAAAAAGGAATATCATCCACATTCTTTGCTGTAGCAATTCCTCCCTGAGCTAAGTATGTGTTTGTATCTGTAAGTTTTGACTTTGAAACAAGTATTATTTTTAAATCTTCTCTCAAATTAAGTGCAGTATAAAGCCCTGCTATTCCTGTTCCAACTATAAGAACGTCGCATTCAATATTCATCATATCACCTTGCTAATTCAAGCATTTTTTCTAAAGCTTTTCTTGCTTTAGCTGCTATATCTTCATCAATATTTATTTCATGCTTCATAAAAAGAAGGCTCTCATATACGTCCTCAAGCCTTGTCTTTTTCATATTTGGACAAGTAGCTGATAGCCCAGGAACATAAAAATTCTTATCTGGGTTCATTTTCTTTAAAGAGTGGATTACGCCTTCTTCAGTAGCAATCAGGTAATTCGTATAGTTTGTATTTGTTGCATAATCAATTATTTCCTTTGTGCTGCCTACAAAGTCGGCGATTTCCCTGACTTCTTTTTCACATTCTGGGTGAGCGAGGACAACTAAATCTTGAACAATTCTTTTCATTGATATTATATTTTCCTTTGAAATCCTTCTATGGGTTGGGCAAAATCCAGCCCAAAGAATAATGTCCTTTTCTGGAACATTTTCTTTAACGAATTCACCTAAGTTTTTATCAGGAAGAAAGACAATTTTTTTGTTTGGGATTTTCTTAATTATTTTTACTGCATTGGATGAAGTTACGGTTACATCACATAGGGCTTTTATATCAGCATTTGTATTTATGTAACAAACAAAGGCAGCGTCAGGGTGTTGCTTCTTAAACTTTTCAAGCTCGTCTATATCCACCATTTCGGCAAGTGGGCATCCTGCATCCTTTACAGGAAGAAGAACTGTTTTTTCAGGAGAAAGAATTTTTGCACTTTCAGCCATAAAATGGACACCGCAAAATACAATAACCTTTTTATCTGATTCCTTTGCAACCTGACTAAGATAAAATGAGTCTCCAACATAGTCAGCTACATCGATGACTTCTGGAATCTGATAATTGTGGGCAAGTATTAAGGCATCCCTTTCATCTTTTAATTTCTTGATTTTATCTATCATCATTACACCATCCTTTACAACTGTATATACAATATTATAAATTAGCTACATTCAATTGACAACTTTACTACTTAACATTTTGCTGTAAAACTTTGGGCAATTATTATATTTACAATATATTCTTTGCATGAAATAATTGTATTATGAGTAAAAATGATTGGGGTGATGGTATGGGAGGTTTTGTTTTAACAATAGCTTTTATAATAAGCAACATGTTTATAGCCTATTTTATAATTTACCATGCAGTAAAGAGGGCAATAGAAGAGAACCTTTTTACTATGGAGGATGTCTTAAAAAGAGCTATGAGGGATGAACTTAAAGAGTATGAATACAAAAAGAAGAATAATCTTTTCTAAGGAGGCTAACTATGGGTAATTGGTGGAAGGAAGGCGTTGTATATCAGGTTTATCCAAGAAGTTTTTATGATTCAAACGGGGATGGAATTGGAGATTTAAAGGGAATAATTCAAAAACTCGATTACCTTAAGGAGCTTGGGGTGGATATCATCTGGCTGAATCCAATTTACAAATCACCTAATGCAGATAATGGCTATGATATAAGCGATTATTATGATATTATGGATGAGTTTGGAACTATGGAGGATTTTGAAAATCTTCTTGATGAAGCCCATAAAAGAGGGATTAAAATCATAATGGACCTTGTTGTCAATCATTCATCAGATGAACATATATGGTTTATAGAATCGAGAAAATCAAAGGATAACCCGTATAGGGATTATTACATATGGAGAAAAGGAAGAGGCGAAAATGCTCCAAACAATTGGACATCATTCTTTTCAGGTTCTGCGTGGGAGTATGATGAAAATACTGATGAATACTATCTTCATTTGTTTGCAGTAAAACAGCCGGATTTAAATTGGGAAAACGAAAACTTGAGAAAAGAAGTATACAAGATGATGAAGTGGTGGCTTGATAAGGGAATAGATGGGTTCAGGATGGACGTTATAAATTTCATTTCAAAGGTTGATGGGCTTCCTGATGATGAAGATAACAAAGGGCTTGTAGGGTTTAAATACTATGCTAATGGCCCAAGGGTTCATGAATACCTTCAGGAGATGAATAGAGAGGTTTTATCTAAATATGATATCATGACAGTTGGAGAAACTCCTGGAGTCACGCCTGAAATAGGAAGGCTTTATGTTGATAATGATAGAAATGAGCTTAATATGATATTCCAATTTGAACTTATGGACATAGACTCTGGAAAGGGCGGAAAATGGGATGTTGTGCCATGGAAACTTACTGATTTTAAGAGGATAATGTATAAATGGTATGAAGGTCTTAAGGAAAAGGGTTGGAATTCGGTTTATCTTAACAACCACGACCAGCCAAGGCTTGTTTCAAGGTTTGGAAACGATAAAGAATATAGGGTAGAGTCAGCCAAACTACTTGCAACATTTATTCACACATGGCAGGGAACGCCATATATTTATCAGGGTGAAGAAATTGGAATGACCAATGTTGCATTTGATAGTATCGATGACTATAGAGATATTGAAACAATAAACTGGTATAATGAAATGCTTGAAAAGGGTTTAACTCCAAAGGAGATTCTTGAGCCGATTTATAAAAAGGGAAGGGATAACGCAAGAACTCCAATGCAGTGGGATGATACAGAAAATGCAGGATTTACAAAAGGAATTCCTTGGATTAAAGTAAATCCTAATTATAAGGAGATAAACGTTAAAAAGGCTCTTGAGGATAAGAACTCGGTTTTTTATTATTATAAAAAGCTTATTGAACTTAGAAAAAAGTATCCTGTTATTGTATATGGGGATATAAATCTATTGTTTGAGGATGATGAAAAGATATTTGCCTATACAAGAAGCTTTGAAGGACAAAATATTTTAGTTTTAATGAATTTCTCAAAGGATGAAGTTGAAATTGAAATACCAAAGAAATTAATAGAAAGTAAAATGGAAATTTTAATAGGCAATTATGAAGTTAAAGATTGCTTGCAGGATAAGGTTATTTTCAAGCCTTATGAGGCAAGGGTGTATAAATATTGATGTAAAAGCACGCACATGAATTAGTTAACTAATTCATGTGCGTGCTTTTTTGTTTAGTCTTCACTATTAATTGGTTTTGAGTGAATATATATAGAATCATTGCAAATATCAATTCTGTTGTTCCAGTTAACAGAAGAATCTAAATTAGGATTTTTATCCCAAGCAATATTTCCTGATTCATCAATGAATACACGTTTGAAGTTATTTATATCTCTCAAAAACTCAAATACTCCATAAAGTTTGTCACTCATATTAAATATTCTTTTCTCGTTATTATCAAAGGTTATTATAAGAGAATAATCATCGGTAGCTAAAACGTTGATTATTTTTTTCGTTCCTTCTTCGTAATATTTCTCTACTTCTTTTGGAAGGCGATATGAATTCATATCTCACTCCTCCTTAAAATCATTTAAGAGGTTTATTCAAAATACACCGGTTTTCCGGTCCTTGATGATTCGTAAATAGCATCTATAATTTTTGTAACAACAAGAACCTCTTCAGGTTTTACATAGGGTTCCTTGTCGTTTATGATAGAATCTATAAATAGGCGTGTTTCCATTTCTGCTGCACTTTCTAGAGGACCTTTGTAAAATTTAACTGAATTTTCTTCAAGCGCAGGCTTTAATGTATATAACTGACCATATTTTTCTCCATTTATTCTAACCCCATCAAGCATGTCAGCTCCAGCCTTTGTTCCACATAGGGTGACCTTTGCCTCATCTTCCTGCAAAATATTAAGTGCCCAGCTGCACTCTAAAAATATTGTCGCTCCATTTTTCATAGTTACATACCCAAACCCAGACTCTTCAACAGAGAAACTTTTTTCCTTCCAACTTCCCCATACATTGAAGGAATCCGCATTTTGGCTGATTTTATTATACACATTTCCAACTACATATTTTACATCGTAGTTGTTCATAAGCCAAAGCGTTAAATCAAGAGCATGAACACCTATATCTATTAAAGCTCCTCCGCCTTGCATGTCCTTGTTTAGAAATTCACCCCAAACAGGAACAGCTCTTCTTCTTAGGGCATGAGCCTTAGCAAAGTATATTTCTCCAAGCTCTCCGTTTCTGCATAACTTGTGCAAATATTGTGAATCAGGTCTAAATCTATTCTGAAGTGCTATCGAAAGCTTTTTTCCAGACTTTTTAGAGGCTTGAATCATCCCTTCGGCTTCCTTTGAATTAATCGCCATAGGCTTTTCACACATAACATGTTTTCCGGACAATAACGCTTCTATTGTTATACTTGAATGAGTCTTGTTAGATGTCAACACATATACAACATCTATGGCTTTATCATCTAAAAGTTGTCTGTAATCTTCATAAACCTTTGCATTATCAGCTCCAAACTGCTTTGCAGCAATGTGTGCCTTTTCAATATTTCTATTGCAAAATGCTGCTATTTCAACATTATCAAGTTTTTTAAGAGCAGGCAGATGTTTGTTAAACGCTATTGCCCCACAACCTATAATTCCAACCCTTAGTTTTGTTGACATAAAAATTCCCCCTGTTAAATTAATCGGCATGAACTTCTTTCTATAAATTTTGTTTTTAAAATAGTTCTTTTTTCAACTTCATTTTCAGAAATAATATCAAACAGCTTGTTAGTAGCAACAATTCCAAGTTCCCTTATTGGAACATCTATTGTTGTAAGCTGAGGAGTTAATATTTGAGAGATTTCGTAATTATTGTGGCCAATTATAGAAATATCATCTGGAATTGTTAAATTCATTTCATATGCTGCACGATATACTCCAACAGCTTTCAAATCATCATTAACAAAAATTGCTGTTGGAGGAGTTTGGGAGCTCAATATTTTTTTCGCAGCATTATATGCTTCCTGGATAGTGTAGCCACCATCTTGAATTATCGTATAATCAACAGGCAGGGCAGCTTCTTTATGAGCTTCAATAAATCCATTTAACCTATCGTAGCTTACAACATATTTTAACGGACCGTGGATATATCCAATTCTTCTATGGCCTAATTTAAAAAGGTATTCAACTGCTTCTTTTGAATCTGTGAAATTATCCGTATCTACAGTATATATTTCATCTGCGATTCTATCGTTAGTCTCCCTTCCGAGCAAAACAAATGGGAATTTAATCTCATGCAGCTTTTCAATCAAATGGTCATTTATCCTTGAACTTAAAATTATAATTCCCTGAATGATTCTACTCTCGATTAAAGAAAGGCACTTCTTAATTTCCTGGTTTTCATCCTTTGCTGTTGTTAAAACGATTTCAAAATTCTTTCTATCAGCAACTTCGCCTATGGATTGAAGAATTAAAGGCAAGAAAGCTTCATTAGAAAACCTTGATGATGAAACAATTCCTATTGCAGGAAAAGCATTTGCCCCTAAGCTTTGTGCGATTCTATTTGGTTTAAAATTTAATTTGTTTATTGCATCTAAAACAGCTTTTTTTGTTTCAGGGTTTACATTACTGGCATTATTAATAACTCTTGATACAGTAGATATAGAAACGTTTGCAAGCTTTGCAACGTCTTTAATAGTAACAGGCATAAACATTCCCCCATCAGTGTAAATGGAATAATTTTATTACATTATATCATAAAATATTTACTATAACAATCAATAATGAAAACATTTTCACTATAAATGCAAAATATTCAGAAAAATTAAGAAAAACATAGCAATATTAAAATAAACAAACATAAATACATATAAATACGGTTTGATATATAAAATAAAATATTTTAATATTATTGTAGAGTCAAAAAAACGTTTTCATAGTTTTAAGGGGGATAAGAATGACGGATAAAATAAAAGAAAAATTAATGCTTTTGTATCCCGACAGCGATATTGATAAAATTTATTCACGGATTATTGAATTGATAACTGATTTTAAAGGCAATAAAAAAAGAATTAAAGATTTTTCAGAGGAAGATGTAATTTTAATCACATATGGAGACCAGTTTAGAGGTAATGAACAAAAACCTTTAAAAAACTTAAAAATGTTTTGCGATGAATATTTAAAAGGAGCTGTAAACACAATTCATATACTTCCATTTTACCCTTATTCGTCAGACGATGGATTTTCGGTTATCGATTACGAAAAGGTAGATGATAATTTGGGAAGCTGGGAGGATATAGAAAGCTTTTCTCAAGAATATAAACTTATGTTTGATTTTGTATGCAACCACATATCATCAAAAAGCATGTGGTTTCAAGAATACTTAAAGGGCAATCCTATATATAAAGATTATTTTATAGAAGTTGACAAGGAAACGGATTTAAGTCAGGTCGTAAGGCCGAGGGCATTGCCTTTGCTTACCGAATTTGATACTGTTTATGGGAAAAAATATATTTGGACAACATTTAGTGATGACCAAATAGATTTAAACTACAAAAACCCTGATGTATTGATTAATATGATAAAAATACTTTTGTTTTACATAGAAAGAGGAGCAGATTTAATTAGATTAGATGCAATAGGATATCTTTGGAAGGAAATTGGGACAAGATGTATTCATTTAGAGCAGACCCATGCTGTCGTTCAGCTTTTCAGGGATATTTTAGATAAAGTAGCACCGGAGGTTAAAATAATCACAGAGACTAATGTCCCGCATGAAGAAAATATATCATACTTTGGAGACGGACATAATGAAGCTCAACTTGTTTATCAATTTCCACTTCCACCACTGATTTTGTATACATTTATCAATGAAAATTCTAAAGTTTTTACAAATTGGGCTAAAACTATTAAGCCAGTTTCAGATGAAACAACTTATTTCAATTTTTTAGCATCTCACGACGGTATAGGGTTGAATCCATTGAGAGGAATAGTTGACGAAGATGAAATAAATAAATTAGTCTTTACTACTATAAAGCGTGGTGGATTGGTTTCGTATAAAAACAATAGCGATGGAGGACAAAGTCCATATGAACTAAACATTTCATATTTCAATGCCCTAAGCGATGCATCTGAAGATGTAGATATCAAAATAAAGAAGTTCTTAAATGCTTATTCAATTATTTTAGCCATGCAAGGAATACCGGGAATATATGTCCACAGTATATTAGGCTCCAAAAATTATTGTGAAGGTGTTATTCAAACAGGCCAGAATAGGAGCATTAACAGAGAGAAATTCTACTTAGAAAAAATAGTAGAAGATTTAAATAACGATTATATAAGAAATAGAATTTACAATGGATTTATAAAATTATTAAATATAAGAAAGAAGTCTAAAGCATTTAGTCCAAAATCAGAACAAAAAATATTGGATATCAGCAGCGATGTGATTGCCATAATAAGGTCATTGGACAAGCAAAAAGTATTTTCGATTAACAATATTACTTCAAAAGAGGTTAAATTGATATTAGACATAGAGGAAATTGGTGCTACTAAAAAGGAATTTGAAAGCTTAAGCGATAAGGTTGATATAATAACGAATGATAAATATATAATGCTTAATTTAAAGCCATATGAATTTGTATGGCTTGCATATGAATAGGGGGAATATTGATGGGAGTAATGCTTAATTTTGTTGGTCCAAGAGAAGTAGGATTTGAAGAGTATGATGAGAGGAAACTTAATCAAAATGAGATAAGATTAAAAACTTTGTATTCAGGAATCAGTGCCGGAACCGAGCTTACTGCTTATAGGGGTTCTAATCCTTATTTGAGCAAGAAATGGAATGCTGACCTTAGAATATTCGAAAATACAGAAACAACAACATATTCATACCCTTTAAAAGCATGGGGTTATGAAGAAGTTGGACAGGTTATTGAAGTTGGAGAAGAGGTTAAAGATATTAAAATAGGGGACATTATATTTGGAACATGGGGGCATAAATCAACCCACATTATAGAGGAGAGTTTTGCTAAAGACAGAAAACTAATAGAGGGATTAGAACCAATCTGTGGAATATATTCACATATTGGTGCAATTGCTCTTAACTCGATACTGGATGCAAACATACACGTTGGTGAAACAGTTGCTATATTTGGACAGGGTGTTCCAGGGCAAATCGTTACCCAGCTTGCAAAATTGAGCGGAGCTAAAGTTGTTGCAGTTGACCTTGATGATGAGAGATTGAAATTCTCAAAGGAATCAGGGGCTGATGTAGTATTAAATCCTAAGAATGATGATGTTCCAAGAATGATTAAGGAAATTACAAAGGGCAGAGGTGCTGATGTTTCAATTGAAATATCAGGCTCTACTAAGGCACTGCACGAAGCTATAAGGGCAACTGCGTATTCAGGAAGAGTTGTTGCAGCAGGATTTTTCCAAGGAGAAGGAGTAGGATTGTATTTAGGGGAAGAATTCCACCACAATAGAATAAATGTTGTATGTTCGCAAATTTCAGGAGTTTCACCAGAGCTTACATATAGATGGAACAGGCTGAGATTAAATCATACTATTATGGAGCTGCAGCATGAAAACAAAATAAATCTAAAAAAGTTAATAACGCATGAATTTAATTTTAGTGATGCAAAAAAAGCCTTTGAAATGTTAGATACAAGAACTGACTGCATGCAGATGGTTTTGAAATTTGACTGATGGAGGGATAAGATGAAATTTGCTATTCAGAGTAAATGGCTTATGTCTGATGACTATAATATTATGTTCGAAAATGCTAAAAGCATTGGTTTTGATGCAGTTGAGATAACTTATTTTGATAATGTTTTTGATGGCAAAGTTGTCGACGATGTAAAAAGTGCTATGAATAAGACAAAAGTTCCTGTAAGCGCATTATGCGGTGGATACAGGAACTGGATTGGTGATTTTGACGACAATAAAAGGCTTGAGGCAGTTGATGGAATTAAAAAAAGCCTTGAAAATTTAGCATCAATAGGGGCGGTGGGCCTGATTGCACCGGCGGCATATGGTATGGCTACAAAGAGACTTCCGCCATACACTGTTGCAAGGAGCGTAGAAGATGATAAGAGGGTTTTAGTCGATTCACTATCAAGAATTGCAGAGACGGCAGAAAAATATGGTATGTATCTGTTGTTTGAGCCGCTGAATAGATATGAGGACCATATGATAAACAGAGTTGAACAGGCAGTTGAGATTATCGACTTAGTAGGAAGCAAATATATAAGGGTAATGGCTGATTTTTATCATATGAATATTGAAGAGGCCGACATTTCAGTTACGATTTCAAAATATAAAGATTACATAAAGTATTATCATCTTTCAGACAGCAACAGACATCAACCTGGTCTTGGACATATTAATTTTAAGACATACCTTGGTCTCATTAACTCGTTTGGATTTGACGGATTTTTATCTATTGAATGTGCATTATACGGCGAAGGGAGGGAACCTTTAGAAAAGTCTATTTCATATCTTAAAAGTATTTTATAATAAAAATCAGGGGGGAGTTAAATGTTTAAAAAGTCAATATCCATTCTAATTGCATTACTTATGGTTATTAGTTTAGCATTGACAGGATGCGGCAAGAAGGAAACTGCTGAAACAAATAATCAGGAAACCCAAACTACTCAGGAAACAAAGCAAAAAGTGACTATTGAGTTTATGCATAGCCAGCCGGAGGAAGAACGTGTTTCTACTATTCAAAAAATTATTGACGATTTTATGGCAAAGAATCCAGACATAGAAGTTAAACAGGTTCCAGTTCCTGAAGATACTTACATGACCAAGCTTACAACATTGATTTCATCACAACAATTGCCTGTTTTAATGGAATCAAATATAGATTGGGGAAGATTGCTCTATGCGGAAGGCGTATTGGATACTGCAGCTCACACTGAAGTTATAGACGCAAAGGGAAAGGATGCCTTCTTTAAAGGTGCATTAGAAATATTACAGGCACCGGATAAGCCAGAATACATTGGAGTTCCTGTATCAGGATGGGTAGCTGGAATATGGTATAACAAGGCATTGTTCGAGGAGAAGAAACTTGCACCTCCAACAACATGGGATAATATTTTAAAGGCTGCAAAGGCTCTTCATGACCCATCAAAGAAAAAATATGGTATAGTTTTTGCAACTGAAGAATCAGATTTTACAGAACAAACATTTACTCAAATAGCACTTTCAAATAATGCTGAACTATTTGATGAAAATGGTAATCCTAAGTTTAATTCACCAGAGATGAAGGAAGCTATAAAATTCTATAAAGAGCTTTATAAATATTCTCCAAAGGGGTCAAACGGGGTAACTCAGGTTAAGGACGCGTTTGTTGGAGGAAATGCCGCTATGGCAATTTACTCTACTTATATAATGCCAGCTCTTTATGAACAAAAGATGGCGGATAAAATAGGTTTTGCTGTTCCTGAGAAAAAGACTGCCGCTGGATTTGGTATGCTTACGACTATTGCAATTTCAAACATGGCAAAACCGGAAGAAAGGGAAGCTGCTAAGAAATTCATAAGCTTTATGCTTGAGAAGGAAAGCAATATAACATGGCTGCATATGTCACCTGGTGGTGCTAATCCAGTATTAAAGGAAATTGCAAGCGATGAACAATACAAGTCACATGAATTGCTGAAGGCATTTGGAGAAACATCATCGAAGGTTCCTGAAGCATTTAATGAATTAAAAATGCTCGGATTCCAAAATGGAAAATCTCATCCTAAGATGGGAGTAATAACTTCAAAATTAGTAATACCTAAGGCGCTAAACGCAATATTAGTTCAAAATGCTAATCTTGATAAGGAAGTTGAAAAGGCTCAAAAGGCTATGGAAGAAATTTGCAAGGAATGATAAATATTAGCCGATGTTTCAAAGAGACATCGGCTAAATTTTGATAGTAGAGGGGATATTTATGTTGGAGACATCAAAAAAGGTAGGCTTTGGGAAAAGTTCATTTAAGAAAAATGAAGCAAGATTGGGGATACTATTCATTTTACCTTCCGTATTGCTGATTTCCTCAATTATTATTTATCCTGTTTTATACAATTTATATTTGAGCTTTCACAAGGTAGCTCTAAATCCCAGAAAACAGCCAAAGTTTATTGGACTTGGCAACTATACGGCACTTTTTAGCGATGGGGAATTTTTTAAATCATTGCTTTTAACCTTTTTGTATGTGATATTAACCGTAACACTTTCGACAATAACAGGGCTTTTGGTAGCTCTGCTTATGAATAGAAAATTCAAGGGAAGAGGAATTGCGCGTTCCCTTGTGATTTTGCCATATGTTGCACCAGTTATTGCATCAGTTTATGTTTGGCAGTATATGTTCAACGGTATATATGGCGTTTTTAACTATATAACAGTTGATAAAATTCATCTTTTTAAAGAAGTTCCACCATGGTTTGACCATCCAATTTTATCGCTTGTATTGGTTGTTTTGTATGATGTCTGGAGGGTGTTCCCTTATAGTTTTATGATGATACTTGCAGCCCTGCAGGCTATAGATGAAACATTATATGAAGCTGCAAAAATTGATGGAGCAGGAGCAGTAAGGCAGTTTTTTGCTATAACTTTACCCGAGATAATGCCTGTCGTAGGCTCGCTTGTTATACTGCGTTCTATTTGGAATTTCTATAAATTTGATGATGTATACCTACTTACAAAACAGGTGCCTATTATGGGGGTATATTTATATCAAACTGCCTTTTCAGTCAACGACTTTGGACTTGCAGCAGCAATAACTGTTGTATTATTCTTTATTTCAATGTCCTTCGTTGTATTTGCAAGAAGGAGGGTCAGATAGTATGAAAAAGAAGTTATTAATTAACATATTTCTAAATATATTAGTAATTATTGTTCTTTTAATTACTTTGATGCCTTTTTATTTTATGGTTACAACTGCTTTGAAAACATCAGCAGCTTCAGTTGCTTATCCGCCTGAGATAATACCAAAGGAAATAACATTTCAGCACTTTAGAGATATTTTTAATCCAAAGCTCTTTCCATTTTTAAGATATTTTTCGAACAGCTTCAAGATAGCATTTTCGACTGCATCGTTAGCAGTCATAGTTGGAAGCATGGGTGCCTATAGCCTTGCAAGGCTCGACTTTCCGGGTAAAAAATATATTCAGGAAAGCACACTGGTTGTATATATGTTTTCTGGTATATTGCTTGTTGTTCCTTTGTTTAGAATTATTTCAAAACTTGGGCTTTATAATAATAAATTAGCTGTTATAATTACATGTCTGGTAACGACATTGCCAGCCACATTGTTTATGTTAAGCAGCTATTTTAAATCAATTCCTGATTCCCTTGAAGAAGCAGCCATGATTGATGGGCTTAGCCGATTCCAGGTAATCTATAAAATTGTTATCCCCCTTTCAATTCCAGCTATTGTTTCAGTATTTGCATATGTTTTTATGATTGCCTGGAATGACTTTTTATTTTCATCGATATTTTTATCAACACCGGACAATATGACGTTATCTATAGGATTAAGACAGCTATTCAGTTCCAAAGACTATGTATGGGGAAGAATGATGGCAGCGTCGTTTCTAACTGCTGTTCCTGTTATTATCATTTTCTCGCTCGTTGAGAGGTTCATAACAGGTGGCTTAGTTGCTGGTGGTGTAAAAGAATAATAGTCTAAAAATATTTAAAGGGCAACTCTCAAATTAAAAGTTTTGAGGGATGCCCTTTAAAATAATTATTTATTTGAGGTATAAGCTGCAAATTCAGGCTCTTGCTTCTACAACATTGCTCAGTGTTTTATATAAGCAATATACAATAAATATATTTAGAAACGGAAAGATAACGATTACAGGAAGTGGAACTGCAACTCCAGCCATTATCTGGCCAATTATCATAGCTGTTAAAGCAGTTCCCATAGTAAGACCTTTGATTATCATTATGGAAGTTAGTAGATATCCAAATGGTTTTTGTTTAAGGAGCAATAGCCCAGCAATAATTGAAACAGGGACTATAAAGCCTAAATCCATCGCTTGAATTACAAGGGTTGTGTAGTGTTCAAGGACTGGTGGAATCGTTTCATTTAAAGCCGTTGGAACTGTCAATCCAAGCCACATAATACCCAGTATGAACGCAATCAAAAACATTAGGCTGCTCAATAATTTTACAGGGAGTTTTTTATTGAATTGAGAAGGCAATTTTTCTATGTCTATTGACATTATTGAAATAATAAAAGCAAATAGACTTGATGACATTAAAGCTACGTAAATTAAAAAGAATCGGTTATACATACTAAGAAAAGTATAGGAAACGTATGTGTATAAAAAATATCCCAATGTTCCAGAAAGAAGAAGCTTACCTTTTAGATAACCTTTTCTATAAGAGTATAAAGAGTAAATTAAAAGAGGTATTCCAAGTATCATAGTTATTATATCCTGTGCTTTTCCTTGTGATACTATAGATACAGAATCATTTTTATACAGTCCATCTCCATAAATCTTAACTACATGTCCATTCAAAGATTTAAAATCAAAAGCATTTTGTCCATTACCCGAAAAGATACCAGTTAAAGCTGCAACTGATGAGAGCAAAACAATGATAAAGACTAAAATTGTTATGGATTTTTTAAATTTCACGCAACCATCCCCTTAAATTTATTTAATTATGTATATGTTACCATTCTATAAAATATTATGCAAATGCTTTTATTAAGATTTAAGAAAAATAATTCTTAATATGATATAATAGTTATTGATATTTTATCTGAGGAGGAGAAGTAATTGTTTAAAGCAATTTTATTTGATTTGGATGGAACGTTGATTGATACAAACAGACTTATAATTGAATCTTATACTCATACTATAAAAAAGCATTTGAATTTTACCCCTGAAGAAAAGGATATTGTAAAATATTTTGGTGAACCTTTAAAAATAACTCTTTCAAGGTATGATAATGATAAATATGAGGAGATGTATAAAACATATATTGAATTCAATGAGATGAATCACGACAGCATGGTAAAGGAAATGGATTATGCAAGGGATGCTCTGACAGAGCTTAAAAAAAGAGGATTGCCCCTTGGAATTGTTACATCAAAAAGAAAAATAATGGCCGAAAGAGGCTTAAAGCTATTAGACCTACTAAAATATTTCGATGTGTTAATAACCCCAGAGGATACGGATAAGCATAAACCTAACCCGGAGCCTATATTAAAGGCCTGCGAAAAGCTGAACATAGAGCCGAGAGATGTGCTGTTTGTTGGTGATTCTCACTATGATATATTATGCGGCAAAAATGCCGAAGCAAAAACCTGCATTGTAAAATATACTATGTTGGATTTAGAAGAATTATTAAAATTTGAACCGGATTATGTTGTTGAGGATTTGAGGGAGATATTGAGATTACAATAAATTAATATTTTGATTTGTAACCACTGTTTGTAATAATAATATTATAAATAGTGGATTATTCTTTTTTGAGGTAAAATATGTGCGGAATAGCGGGTTGGTTAAATTTTAAGAGAGATCTGTCCGGTGAAATGGACGTAATAAAGCAAATGACAAAGACTTTAAGTCGTAGAGGTCCTGATGATGAAGGATATTATATTAATAAAAACGCACTTTTAGGTCACAGAAGATTAGTTGTAGTAGACCCATCAGGTGGAAAGCAACCTATGATTAGAGAAAAGGATGGCAATAGATATGTAATTGTTTATAATGGAGAATTATATAACACAGAAGAGCTAAGAAAAATTCTTAAATCTTATGACTATGTATTTGAATCCTATTCTGATACTGAAGTGCTATTGATGAGCTATATCCATTGGAAGGAAGAATGCGTAAAATTTTTGAATGGTATTTTTGCGTTTGCTATTTGGGATGAAAATGAAAAACAAGTATTTCTTTGTAGGGATCATCTAGGAGTGAAACCTTTATTTTATTCAATAAAAGATAATGCCTTAATATTTGGTTCGGAAATAAAAACAGTTTTAAAGCATCCGGAGGTAACTTCTATAGTAGATTTGAATGGATTAGGGGAGCTTATGGCATTAGGACCTTCAAGACCACTTGGAAGTGGAATATTTAGAGATATCAAAGAAGTTCCACCTGCAAATTATTTGGTGTTTAACAAAAATGGGGCAAGACTTGTTGAATATTGGAAACCAAGGGCCGAGCATCATAAACAGTCCCTAGATGAGACAATCGAAAATGTAAGATTTTTAGTTCTAGATGCTATAAATAGACAGCTTGTATCAGATGTTCCAGTATGTTCTTTTTTATCTGGTGGATTAGACTCAAGTGCAATTGCAGCAGTTGCGGCTATGGAATATAAAAACTCAGGAAAACAACTCCACACCTATTCAGTTGATTATTTTGATAATGAAAAATATTTTAGAAAAAATGAGTTTATTCCTTCATCTGATGCTCCTTATATAGAATTAATGAACAAGTTTATAAATAGTAAACATAAGAATGTAATTATCGATAGCTCAGAACTGGCATCTAATTTGTTTGATTCACTAATTGCAAATGACCTGCCTGGTATGGCTGATATTGATTCGTCACTGCAAATTTTTACTAAAGAAATAAAGAAAGATGCAACAGTTGCATTATCTGGTGAATGTGCAGATGAAATATTTGGAGGTTATCCGTGGTATATTAGAAATGAGGACATATGGTTTGATTCATTTCCATGGATGAAATCGCTGGATTTAAGAAAATATTTTATAAAACAAGAGCTTTTGAAAAAAATAAATCTTGATGAAATAGTTAAAAAGAACTATGATGAAACAATAAATAAGGTAGAGATATTAGACGAAGATAATAAAATTCAAAAAAGGATGAGGGAGCTATTTTATTTAAATATTAAATGGTTTATGCTGACTCTTTTAAACAGAAAAGACAGGATGAGTATGTATAATAGTCTTGAGGTAAGAGTTCCTTTTGCTGATTACAGAATTGTAGAGTATTTATACAATGTTCCTACAGACTTTAAGTTTTATGGTGGAAGAGAAAAGGGCCTTTTAAGGAAGGCACTTGAAGGAATCTTGCCACAGGAGATAATAAACAGGAAAAAGTCCCCTTATCCTAAAGTTCATAATCCTTTGTATGAAAAGATAGTAGTAGAAAGATTGAGAAAAGTATTAAATAGTAAAAATGAGCCATTAAACTCAATTATTGAAAGAGTAAACGTATTTGATTTCCTTGATAAAAAAGATGAAAATTACAACAAAACTTGGTTTGGACAGTTAATGACAGGTCCACAAATTGCAGCCTATCTGCTACAAATAAATGAATGGATAAAAATTTATGATGTAAAGTTTGAAGTATAGATAAGGCACTCAAATTTAGAGTGCCTTATTAAAGGCTTTAATCAACCTAAATATTTTTTCTGTAGTTTTGCTTATAAGTATAGGTGCTGAAGCGATTGCCTCATCAAGAGACATTGGCTTATCCACTATCGAAAATATACTGCTAATTCCCATTTCATAAAGATTTTCTGAATCTTCAGCTGTCCCTGCAATTACAATTAGAGGTTTACTGTGTTTTTGGCATAACCTTGCAACACCAGAGATTGTTTTGCCAAATTCTGTTTGATAATCAATTTTACCTTCACCTGAGATTACTATATCACATTGTTTTATTTTCTCTTCAAGCTTTAGCGTTTCCATAACTATTTCAACTCCGCTTTTAAGCTTCGCATTTAAAAAGGCCAAAAGGCCTGCACCAAGACCGCCTGCAGCTCCTGAACCTGGGACATTGATAATTCTTTTATTATATTTTTTTTCTAATAAAGCTCCATAGTGTTCTAATCCTAAATCCAGCATTTTTATCATTTCATTTGTGGCTCCCTTTTGAGGGCCAAAAACTTTTGAAGCTCCATTTTCACCTACCAATGGATTGGTTACATCGCAGGCGATGATGAATTCACTTTCTTTAATCCTTTCATCAATGAGAGTATCGTCAATATAATGTATTTTTATAAGTTCCTTGCCACCAAACTCAATTTCTTGATTAAATACATCATAAAATTTAACCCCAAGAGCCATCGCCATACCAACGCCGCCATCGTTTGTAGCACTTCCACCAATACCAATAATGAATTTTCTGCATCCTTTATCAAGAGCATCTTTAATAAGCTGACCTGTCCCATATGTTGTTGTTAACAAAGGATTTCTTTCATCTTTATTTAAAAGATATAATCCAGAAGCAGCTGACATCTCTATAACTGCTGTCTTATCATCTCCTAAAATTCCATAAAAGCTTTCAATATCACGCATTAAAGGGTCTTTAACAATTGTTTTTATTATTTTGCCACCTGTAGCATCGATTAATGATTCTACAGTTCCTTCACCTCCATCAGCCATAGGTATTTTTTCAATTTTAGCAGATGGAAAAATCTTCAGGATTCCTTTTTCAATGTTTTCTGCAACTTGTAAGGCAGATAAACTTCCTTTGAATTTGTCAGGAGCTATTAATATATGCATAAAACCACCACCATTTTATATTTTATAAAAACCTACAGTAATATTTTAAATAAAATATACAAAAAATAAAATGAAAAAATTTTGAAAATTGATATTGACATATTATAAAAACTTCATTAATATTATTCTAAATATATAAAATCGATGCGTGAGAGAAGTAGGCATATTTGATAGTGTCAGCGAGTTGGGGATGGTGTAAGCCCAATACGATTCAGTATGCTGAATGGGGTCACAAGATGCAGGGCGAAATTTAGTAGCCCGAGCCGTATTTCCCACGTTACAGGGATAGGATGTGATGGCATCCGAAAAAGATGAGTTTTTATGCTCAATTTAGGTGGCACCGCGAAGGCACTTCGCCCTAATTTAAGGGTTAAGTGCCTTTTATATTTTTAAAGGGAGGTTATGTTTATGAAAAGAGAAAGATTTTCATCGGGGCTTGCAGTATTTTTGGCAACATTAGGGTCAGCTATAGGGCTGGGCAATATATGGAAATTCCCTTATATAACAGGGATGAACGGAGGAGGTGGCTTTCTATTAATCTATTTAATCTGTGTTCTGTTTGTTGGGATTCCAATAATGATTAGTGAATTTTTCATAGGAAGAAGAACAAGAACAAACGCAGTTACGGCATTTGAAAAGTTAAAGGGTAAAAGGTGGAATATAATCGGTTACATGGGAATAATAGCTGCACTTTTAATTATGTTCTTCTACAGTGCTGTAGCTGGATGGGTATATTCCTACACATTTAAAGCTTTATTAGGACAGTTTAAAAATATTACTATAGATGATTCACGAAACATATTTATAAATACTATTACAAATCCATTAAGCGTAATATTATGGCAAATATTTGCGCTTTCGATAGTTTCAGCAATATTGATTTTTGGAGTTAAGAAAGGTATTGAAAGAGCTACGAAAATATTAATGCCTATTCTATTTATATTGATTTTAATTTGTGATATCAGAGCGTTAACTCTGAATAATGGCATTGAAGGGGTAAAGTTTTTGTTTGCAATAGATATTTCAAAGGTTAAATTGCAAAGCCTTTTAACTGCTCTTGGACTTGCTTTTTTTAAATTAAGCCTTGGTATTGGAACTATGATAACCTATTCAAGTTATTTTACAGAAGATACTGACATGATTTCAACATCATTTAAGGTAGCAGTTTCAGATACTATTGTATCCTTGCTTGCAGGGCTTGCCATATTTCCAGCTGTATTTTCCTTTAATATGGAGATAGGTTATGGACCGGGGCTGCTTTTTATAACTGTTCCTTTGATATTTTCCAAAATACCATTTGGAGAAGTTTTGCTCTTTATGTTTTTCCTATTGACCTCAATTGCTGCAACTACTGCAATGATTTCAATAGTGGAAGTTCCTGTAGCTTATATAGTTGAAAAAAGAAATATAAATAGAAAAGCAGCTGTTTTATTAACGACAATTATAATAGCATCGATAGGAAGTCTTGCAGGGCTTTCAATAGAAGGAAATGTGCTTAATAGTATAAAGATTTATGGAAAAACATTTTTTGATTTATTCGATTACCTATCATCAAATATTTTGCTGCCCATTGGAGGATTATTAATAACAATTTTTGTTGGTTATTTTGTAAATAGAGACATGATTGAAGATGAATTATCAAATAAAAATTTATTAAAAAACAAAAACTATGCAAAGGTATATTTATTTATTTTAAGATATATAACTCCAGCCCTAGTTATTATAATATTTTTAGCCTCTGTTGGAATAATAAAATAATTCATTGCCAGCTTACTTATGTGATATAAATTACATTATTATCCATAATAAGTGGTATAATAAAATCATCAAATAGAAAAGTGGTGATTTTATGAAGGTATTGGATTTAAAAAAATCCTTAAAGGAAATCGTAGAAGAGCATCCAGAGGTTTTAGACATAATGAAGGAGCTGGGCTTTAATGAGATAGTAAAGCCTGGGATGATTAATACAGTTGGAAGAGTTATGACAATTCCAAAGGGTGCGCTTATGAGGGGAATTGATTTAGACAAAATAAAAGAAACATTTAAAAGCAAAGGCTTTGAAATAAAAGATTAGGAGGCGATTTTATGAGCGGACAATTTATTAAAAACATCGACCATAAAACAATACTTGTAATGGAAAATCTTGTTCAGTATCAGGAAGGGACAGTTGTTAGCAAAACGCTTGCACAGAGCAAAGCCCATAGCGTGACATTATTTGCATTTGACAAGGGAGAGG
Source organism: Caloramator mitchellensis (assembly GCF_001440545.1). Lineage (NCBI taxonomy): Bacteria > Bacillati > Bacillota > Clostridia > Eubacteriales > Clostridiaceae > Caloramator > Caloramator mitchellensis. The sequence continues at coordinate 87,072 of NZ_LKHP01000002.1, read as the reverse complement.
AAATATCAGCTCACTCAGCACCTGGAGACGCACTTGTATATATTTTAGATGGTCTTGCAGAAATAACAATTGGGGACGAAAAGTTTGATGTTAAAAAGGGCGAGACAATTGTTATGTCAGCTAATATTCCACATGCACTCCTTGCAAAGGAAAGATTCAAAATGATGCTGATAGTAATTTTTCAATAGGTGACATTCACTTGATTTCTTGACTTCTTGATTTGTTTGGCAATTAGGACAAACAGCTAGCCTATGAAAGTTTAAACATTATAGCCTCAGGAAGTTTATTGATGGACAATACTTTAGTAAAGTTGAAGTTCATTTATAAACTTCATGGGGTTATATTATTTTAACCTCAAAACTATTTTATATTGCTATATCAAATCATGAATTCAAACAGCTTATATTTCATATAATTTCTTGACTAAGAAAAATTTTACATTCATAATAAGTATAAGGCATTATTTTTTAGGGGGAGTTTTGTATGTCAGAAATTGAATTAAAAAAGCAAGAGATGAAGGAATATATATCCAGGATGGAATATGTTCAAAGTTTACTTGGATTAGTTCATTGGGATATGAGAGTTAATATGCCACCCAAAGCTGTAAACTTTAGAGGAGAGGTTTCAGGATATCTTGCCGGCGAGCTTTACAAAATGACTACTTCAGAAAAAGTAAAAGAATTTATTGATTATTTTTTACCGATAGATGATTTGGATGATATAACAAAGGCTACTGTAAGAAAGATTAAGAAGGAATATGATAAAACGGTTAAGATTCCAGAAAAGATGTATACAGACTTTGTTAACCTTATTTCAGTTGCTGAGAGCGTTTGGGAAGAGGCAAAGGCAAAAAATGATTATGGTTTATTTAAGCCATATTTGAAACAGATAATTGATTACAACAAGCAGTTTGCAGATATTTATGGATATAAAAATAAAAGATATGATGCACTTTTAGATGATTATGAGATGGGAATGACAGAAGAGGAGCTTGATAGGATATTTAATCCTTTAAAGGAAGTTTTGATTAATTTAATTAAAAAGCTCAACGAAAGAGGGGACAAACCGAAGGACCATATATTAAAGGGTAAATATCCAGTAGAAGCACAAAATCAATTTGCAAAGATAATCGCTAAAAAACTAGGTTATGATTTAGAATCAGGAAGAATAGACACAAGTGCTCATCCATTTACAATTGAGCTTGGACCTTCTGATATCAGAATAACAACAAGATATGATGAAGAAAACTTCATATCAGGATTGCTATCCAACATACACGAAATGGGACATGCAATCTATGAGCAGAATATCTCTAGGGATTTAAGAGGAACCATGTTAATGACTGGAGCATCGATGGGAATACACGAATCCCAGTCAAGATTTTATGAAAATATAATAGGAAGGTCAAGGGAATTTTGGAAGCACGTTTATCCTGATATAAGCACTTTATTCCCATCATTAAAAAAACTTTCTGTCGATGAAATCTATCAGGCCGTAAACTCCATTAAACCGTCCCTTATAAGAGTAGACGCTGATGAGATAACATACAGCCTTCATATAATAATTAGATACGAGATGGAAAAGATGATGATAGATGAAGATGTTGATGTAGATGAATTACCTTCTATTTGGAACAAGAAGTATAAGGACTATTTAGGAGTAGAGCCATCAAATAATTCAGAAGGAATACTTCAAGATGTTCACTGGTCAGGAGGTTCAATTGGATATTTTCCATCATATGCTCTTGGTAATATTTACGGTGCCCAGATATTAAACACTATGCTAAAACAGATGCCGGACTTCTATGAAAGAATAGAAAATGGAGATTTTTTGAGCATTAAAAATTGGTTGAGCGATAATATTCACAAACACGGTTCAATATACACTCCATCTGAATTAATTGAAAAAGTTTCTGGTGAAAAACTTAATCCTGAATATTTTATAAAAAGGTGTGAAAAAATAGTTGAAGAAAAGCTGAAGTAGAAGATTTAGCCAATATTCTTTTTATAGGATATTGGCTTTTTGTGAAAAATTGAGTTTGTGACATATGTTACATATTTGATGCTAAATTATAGTTATAATAAAACCATAAAGAAAATGAAGGGAAGGATAAACATGAGTGAAATGATAAACAACAGAGAATATAGACAGAAGGTTTTAAAGGAGCTTATAATGGAACTTCACGATGGCAAACCATTTGAAGAAGTAAAGGCTAAATTTGAAAAGATTTTTAGTGGTGTGGCAGCTACTGAAATTTCAGAAATGGAACAGGCTCTTATAATGGAAGGAATGCCAGTAACAGAAGTTCAGAGGCTTTGCGATGTTCATGCAGCAATTTTTAAGGGAACAATTGAAGAGATTCACAAACCTAATGACCCTAAGGACATCCCAGGACATCCGGTTAACACATTTTTTAATGAAAACAGAGCCATTGAAAAGGTGCTGGATAAAATAAGAGTTGAAGTTGAAAACTTTAAGCGAAATGATTCGAACGAAAATGCGCTAAGTCTAGTTACACTTATAAATGAACTATGGGATATAGATAAACATTACTTAAGAAAAGAAAATTTGATTTTTCCGTATCTTGAAAAATACGGAATCACTGCCCCTCCAAAGGTTATGTGGGGAGTAGATGATGAAATAAGAGGACTTATCAAAGAAAGCAAGAGGATGCTCGTTAACTATGAAGGAAACAAAGATGAAGTAGTGGCCAAAATAGATGAGATGATGACAAAGGTTGATGAGATGATATTCAAAGAGGAAAATATATTGTTCCCAATGACTGTTGACACGTTTACTGAAGATGAATGGGTTAATATAATGGAAGAGTCGGATGAAATAGGATTTTGCCTTGTTGAACCTATCGCAAAATGGGTTCCTGAAAGAGTTAATGTAGAAAAAGCCGAAAAGGAAGATATTCAAAAGGGATATGTTAAGTTTGATACAGGAATACTTTCGATTAAAGAACTATCAACCATTTTAAACACACTGCCATTCGATATAACATTCATCGACAAAGACGATGTTGTAAAATACTTCTCACAGGGTAAAGAAAGAATTTTTGCTAGAACAAAGGCTGTTATCGGAAGAACAGTTCAAAACTGCCATCCTCCTGCAAGCGTTCATATAGTAAACAAGATGCTCAGCGATTTCAAAGAAGGTAGAAAGGACCACGAAGATTTTTGGATAAATATGGGCAAGATGTATGTATATATTAGATACTTTGCAGTAAGAGACGAAAATGGGGAATACTTAGGGACATTGGAGGTTACACAGAATATTAAACCTATAAAAGAACTTGAAGGCGAAAAAAGAATATTAAATTAGTGACATTCACTTGATTTCTTGACTTCTTGATTTGTTTGACAATTAGGACAAGAAGCCCGATGGATGATTTGATGGGAATTTGCTCATTTAACTTATTTTAAAGAGAGTTCCCATATAAAATCATACCATTGGGTTTTTTTATATGCTTTTTTATTCTTTTTTAAATAATTAAATTTTTAGCTTATAGAATATTAGTATTTTTAAATCATATAAATGTAACAGAAAGAAAAAAGGAGGTGAAACTTTTTACATAGGACTAGCTATTTAAAGTCCAAAAAATATTTTAGGGGGGTATTATTTATGTCACCATTCTTAGGTGAAGTTTTAGGAACAATGCTACTCATTTTACTTGGTGATGGTGTTGTAGCAGGCGTAGTATTAAACAAATCAAAATCACAAAACAGCGGATGGATTGTTATAACAGTTGGCTGGGGTCTTGCAGTTGCGATGGCAGTTTATGCAGTAGGAGCAATTAGCGGTGCTCACTTAAATCCTGCAGTTACAATTGCTCTTGCTTCAATTGGCAGGTTTGAATGGTCGCAGGTTCCAGGTTATATAGTTGCTCAGATGGTAGGAGCATTTTTGGGTGCTGTGCTTGTATGGCTGCATTACTATAAACATTGGGAAGCAACTGAAGATAAGGGAGCAAAACTTGCAGTATTTTCAACAGGACCAGCAATTAGAAGCACATGGGCAAACCTTTTGAGTGAAATAATTGGAACATTTGTATTAGTATTTGGAATACTTGCTATTGGAGCAAACAAATTCGCTGATGGTTTAAACCCATTCATAGTTGGAACTTTAATTATAAGCATTGGTATTTCACTTGGCGGACCTACAGGTTACGCTATTAACCCTGCAAGAGACTTAGGACCACGTATAGCTCACGCATTGCTTCCAATACCAGGAAAGGGAGACTCAGACTGGGGATATTCATGGATTCCAGTATTAGGACCTATAGTAGGTGGCTTGATAGCTGCTTTCACTTATATCACACTTTTCTAATATAGAGGGGGATAAAAATGGAAAAATTTATATTGGCTTTAGACCAGGGAACAACAAGCTCAAGAGCCATCGTTTTCAACAATGATGGTAAGATAGTTGGTGTTGCGCAGAAGGAATTTACTCAAATTTATCCAAAACCAGGCTGGGTTGAACACGACCCACTTGAAATTTGGGAAAGCCAAATAGGCGTTGCAAGAGAAGTTTTGGATAAGACAGGCATCAAACCAGAACAGATAGCTGCAATAGGAATTACAAATCAAAGAGAAACCACAGTTGTTTGGGATAAGACAACTGGAAAGCCAGTTTACAATGCAATTGTTTGGCAGTGCAGAAGAACTGCTCCTATTTGCGACGAATTAAAGGCAAAGGGACTTGCAGATTCAATCAGAGAAAAAACTGGACTTGTTATAGATGCATATTTCTCAGGAACAAAGGTTAAATGGATACTTGACAATGTTGAAGGAGTCAGAGAAAGAGCAGAAAATGGAGAAATTTTATTTGGAAATATAGATACATGGCTTATTTGGAACCTTAGTGGAGGAAAGGTTCATGTAACTGATTATTCAAACGCATCAAGAACAATGCTTTTCAATATAAATACTCTTGAATGGGATAAAGAAATTTTATCAGAATTAAACGTTCCAGAATCGATGCTTCCAAAGGCACTTCCATCAAGCTATGTTTATGGATATACAGCTAAGGAAGTATTTGGAGTAGAAATTCCAATAGCTGGTGCTGCAGGAGACCAGCAGGCTGCATTGTTTGGCCAGGCATGCTTTAAACCAGGTATGGCAAAGAATACCTATGGAACAGGATGCTTTATGTTGATGAATACAGGAGAAAAGCTTGTTCATTCAAATAACGGGCTTTTAACAACTATCGCATGGGGACTTGATGGAAAGGTTGAATATGCTCTTGAGGGAAGTATTTTTATAGCTGGCGCATCAGTTCAATGGCTAAGGGACGAGTTAAAGGTTATTGAAACGGCAGCAAAGTCAGAAGAATTGGCAACAAGCGTCCCGGATTCAAATGGTGTTTATGTTGTTCCTGCGTTTGTTGGAATGGGAGCACCATATTGGGATATGTATGCAAGAGGAGCAGTTTTAGGCTTAACAAGAGGTGCAAACAGAGCTCATTTAGTTAGGGCAACTCTTGAATCCATTGCATTCCAAACAAGAGACGTATTAGAGGCAATGCAGGAGGACTCAAAGATTAAGCTAGAAGAATTAAAGGTTGACGGCGGAGCCGTTGCAAATAATTTCTTAATGCAATTCCAGTCAGATATACTTGGTGTTAACGTTGCAAGACCAGTTATAACTGAAACAACTGCTCTTGGAGCAGCATATCTTGCAGGGTTGGCTGTTGGATACTGGAATGGTAAAGAAGAAATTGCAAAGAAGTGGAATGTTGACGTTGTATTCAATCCAAGCATGGATGAAGAATTAAAAGAATCTAAATATGCTGGATGGAAGAAGGCAGTTAGCAGAGCGTTAAAATGGGAAAATGAATAACAAGTTCAAAACCCCCAGGTTCAACTTCGAATCTGGGGGGATTTTAAGGTGCCAGGCACTTAAGATTAAGTTTTGTGCCTAAGGGGGGAATAAAATGTTTGATGTTGCAATTATAGGTGCGGGAGTTATAGGGTGCAGTATTGCAAGGGAATTGTCAAAGTATAATTTAAATGTTGCGCTTATCGAAAAGGAGAACGATGTAGGAAATGTAACAACAAAAGCAAATAGTGCGATAATACACGCAGGTTATGATGCCAAACCTGGAACTTTGAAGGGAAAGTTAAATGCAAAAGGCAACTTGATGTTTGATGAACTTTGCAGGGAATTGGAGGTTCCATTTAAAAGAGTGGGCTCTCTCGTTTTAGCATTTGATGATGACGAAATGAAAACATTGGGTAAGCTGTATGAGCAGGGAATTCAAAATGGTGTTCCTGAATTGTATATTTTGAGCAAAGAAAAAGTTTTGGAAATGGACCCTAATATTTCAGATAATATTAAAGGGGCATTATACGCAAAGACTGGAGGTATAATCGGGCCATGGGAATTTACAATTGCTCTTGCGGAAAATGCTGTTGAAAATGGGGTAAATATTTTTCTTAGCAACGAGGTTGTTGATATAGAGAAGAAGGATTTTGGATACAGAATTATTACTAATAAGGATACATACGATACAAAGTATGTTGTGAATTGCGCAGGGCTATATGCTGATAAAATAAACAATATGGTTTCTAATAATAAAATGGAGATAATTCCAAGAAGAGGTCAATATTATTTGCTTGATAAAACTGTAGGAAATTTAGTTAAGTATGTGATTTTTCAATGCCCATCAAAGCTTGGAAAAGGAGTCTTAGTAACTCCCACAGTTCATGGAAATTTATTAATAGGACCGGATGCAGAGGATTTGATCGATAAAACTGCACTAAATACAACGTCTGAAGGGCTTAATTTTATTGTAGAAGTTGCTAGAAGGTCAGTTAAAACGCTTCCATTAAATATGGCGATAACTAATTTTGCAGGTCTTAGGGCGAGGACAGAAAGGGATGATTTTATTATTGAAGAAGCAGTGGACGCAAAGGGGTTTATTAATGTCGCTGGAATAGAATCTCCAGGGTTATCTTCGGCTCCTGCAATTTCACTATATGTTATCGATATTTTGAAAAATATTGCTAAAAAGATTGAAAAGAAGGAGAATTTTAATCCATATAGAAGAGCTATTCCTAAATTCATTGAGTTATCTGAAGATGAAAAAAATGAGCTAGTTAAAAAAGACAAAAGGTTTGGGAAGATTATCTGCAGATGCGAGAGCATAACAGAAGGAGAAATAGTTTCAGCAATTCACAGAAATGTTGGGGCTAGAACAGTTGATGCCGTAAAGAGAAGAGTTAGGGCAGGAATGGGAAGATGCCAGGGAGGATTTTGCAGCCCAAGGGTTATTGAAATTCTTGCTCGGGAACTTGGAGTTGAAATGACGGAAATTGAAAAAGACCATGAGGGTTCATATATTTTAACTGGACCTACGAAAAGCGAGGTGCAATGATATGAAATATGATTTGGTTGTAGTTGGTGGAGGTCCAGCCGGTCTTGCAGCAGCGATTGAGGCGAGAAAAAATGGGGTAGAAAGGATAGTGTTAATAGAAAGGGACAGGGAACTTGGGGGAATATTGCAGCAGTGCATACACAATGGATTTGGACTACATGTATTTGGTGAACAATTAACTGGGCCGGAATATGCCGAAAGGTTTATAAATGAATTAAACAATTTAAAAATTGAATATTTAACGAATACTATGGTTCTGGAGATAAACGATAAAAAGGAAGTCTATATTTTGAATCAAGAGCTTGGATTTAGAAGGATTGAGGCAAAGGCAATAATTCTTTCTATGGGCTGCAGGGAAAGAACAAGGGGAGCAATTGGAATTCCAGGATTTAGGCCCGCAGGTATTTTTACAGCAGGAACAGCCCAAAGATTTATTAACATTGAAGGTTACATGGTTGGAAAGAAGGTTGTAATACTTGGCTCTGGAGACATAGGACTTATAATGGCGCGAAGACTTACGTTAGAGGGTGCAAAGGTTCTTGCGGTAGTAGAGCTTATGCCATACTCAACAGGACTTACACGAAATATTGTTCAATGCCTGCATGATTATAATATTCCTTTGTTTTTTGAGCATACAGTAATAGATATTAAGGGTAAAAACAGAGTAGAAGGAGTTACGATTGCAAAGGTTGATAATAATAGGGTTCCAATAAGGGGAACAGAAGTTTTTTATGAATGTGACACGTTGCTCTTATCCGTCGGGTTGATACCCGAAAACGAACTTTCAAGGAATGCAGGGATTGAAATAGATGCAAGGACATCAGGGCCATTTGTAAACGAGTCTATGGAGACAAGCATTGAGGGAATATTTGCCTGTGGAAATGTCGTCCACGTCCATGATTTAGTTGATTTTGTTACACAGGAGGCTCAAAGGGCAGGAAGGGGAGCAGCAAGATATATAAAGGGAGAAGCAATTGATAATGGAGTAGTCATTAGGACCGTTAATGGAAATGGAATAAGGTATATTGTCCCACAAAAATTAAGGCTTGAAAATTTAAACGATGAGATAAACCTGTTTATGCGAGTTGATAATATTTATAACAACTGCAGATTAGATGTAAAACTTGACGGAAAAATAATTAAATCGTTTAAAAAGAGGAAGGTTACACCCGGGGAAATGGAAACTGTTAAGCTGAAAAAAAGCGACTTATCAACTTATAATGATTGCAGCTTAAGCATTGAGGTTGTGAAGGAGTGAGTATCATGAAAAGGCATGAATTTGTATGCATCATGTGCCCAATGGGGTGTAATTTAGAAGTTTTAGAGGATGAAGATGTTATATTGGTAAAGGGAAATCAGTGCAAAAGAGGATATGAATATGGAGTGAAAGAAATTTCAAATCCTACAAGAGTTTTAACTTCTACAGTTATTTTGAAAAACTCGTATCTGAGAAGACTTCCAGTTAAATCAGATGGCGAAATTCCAAAAGGAATGATTAAGGATTGTGTTAAATTTTTGAGCAAAATAGAAGTATCTGCTCCGGTTAAAATGGGAGATGTAATCCATAAAAACATATTAGGCACTGGAGTCGACATCGTATCAACAAGAACTGTTGAGTGACATTCACTTGATTTCTTGACTTCTTGATTTGTATGACAATTTGGACAAGAGCCCCATATGATTTTAAAAGGTGTGCACATCAACCTTTACCTATTTTATGTAAGGATTGAATGGGCAATTTATTTAAAATCATTTATGGGGCCTTATTAATGGGTCAAACTATATTTAAAATTATTGTTATAATATTTTAATTATGTGGAATATTATTCATCTTTTAACACTATATTCAACAGGAATGCGGTTATTGTCCCTGTGCTAATTCCTGAACCAAAGAACATTTTAAGTCCTTGTGGAAGATGTGCTATAAAATCTGGTCTTACTGTAACCCCAAGTCCAAGACCGATTGATACAGCAAGTATTAATAAATTCCTTGTATTTAATTCACATTTTGAAAGCGTTTTAATTCCGGCAGCAGCTACCATTCCAAACATTACAATTCCAGCACCTCCAAGAACAGGGTTAGGCATTATTGCTATTAATGCACCAATTTTAGGGAATATACCAAGTAGCATTAATAAAATTGATGCTACAATCATAACATATCTGCTTGCAACTCTTGTAAGAGGAATTAATCCTACATTCTGGCTGAAGGAAGTATTAGGTCCTGCTCCGAAGAATCCAGCAATAAAGCTTCCAACGCCATCTGCAAGTATCCCAGCTGAAATTTCATCGCTGTTTAAAGGTTTTTCTGATGCTTCTCCAACCGCAATCAAGCAACCAACGGTTTCAATTGTAGTAACAAGATATGGAGCGATGAATGGCAAAACTCCTACTAAGCTAAACTTTACTCCATACTTGAATATTCTTGGAAGTTCAATCCACTTAGCATCTAAAACAGGCTTTAAATCAAGAATTCCAAGGAATGAGCAAATTATATAACCAAAGAAAATGGCGATAAGAACTGCTGCGCTGCTAACAATTCCTTTACCATATTTGTTTAAGAAAAGTGCAATTAACAAAACTGTTATTGCAATAGAAATGTTTTGCAAACTGCCGTAATCAGCAGCTCCGAATCCACCAGCTGCCCAGTCTATAGATACAGGCAATAGTGTTAGACCTATTAATGTTACAACTGTTCCAGTAACAACCGGAGGAAAATATTTCATTAATGGTCTTATGAATCTACTTAATATAATTTCGATAAAAGAACCTAATATTGTTGCACCAAAATATCCTGCAAGTCCCATAGTTTGACCAACAATTATACCGGCACTTACAAATGAAAAATCAGTTCCCATCATACAGGAAACTCTTGCACCGCATTTTCCTATTCCCCTTGCTTGTATAAATGTAGCAAGCCCAGCCATGAAAATTGCTGCACTTACAAGATAGGATAAGTCCTGAATATTTACACCAATTGCTTGACCAACAATCAGCGGAACAGCAACTATTCCACCAAATGCAGCTAATATGTGCTGAAGTCCCAAAACTATGCTCAATGCAAGCGGCGGTTTGTCTTCAACCTTGTAAACTATCTCGTTTCTTACATTTGTAGATTGGTTAACAATCTCGGCCATAGAAAACCCCCCCTAAATTTTATCTATAATTATTTATGCAAGGGGCATTATTTATCCTTTATAAAAAAACCACAATAGAAAAATCGGATAATTTGTCGTATTTAAAACTTAGATTCCCAAAAATTAAAAAGGCTAAGGAATTCAAAGTAAAATAAATGTAAAAAGTATACAAGATGATAAAATGGCTACAAATTAGATAAGTTTATTGAAATTTAGGGGGCTACAAAAAAGGGTTGCCAAACTAAAGGCAACCCATTATCTTATACATTATTTATATTTATTCCATAGAATATTTCAGTCATTTCTCTGTTTAACTTTTTAGCTATGTCGTCCTTTTCAAATTCTGTTAATTCTTCTTCTTTAATGTCGAATAAGTAATTAGACAAATCAAGGTTTTTAATCTTCATTTTTGTATGGAAAATGTTTGATTGATAAACATTCATGTCAATCAAGTCATATCTTCTAAGTATATCACCATCTATATAATTTTGAATAGAAGATATATCATGGTCAATAAAATGTTTTTGACCATGAACATCTCTTGTGAATCCTCTTACTCTATAATCTATCGTGATGATATCTGAATCAAAACTTTGAATTAAGTAATTTAAAGCATTCAGTGGCGAAATAGTTCCGCAAGTAGAAACATCTATATCAACTCTAAAGGTGCAAATTTCATTCTTTGGATGGCTCTCAGGGTATGTGTGAACTGTTATATGGCTCTTATCCAAGTGCGCAACTATATTTTCCCTTGTTGGAGTCATTATCCCCCTGTTGCAACTTGGGTCAAGAACATAAAGAGGAACCTCCTCTTCAGAAATCAAAATAGTTACACTTGCTCCCTGTGGATCATAATCCTGCTTAGCGATATTCAACACGTTTGCTCCAATCATTTCGGTAACATTAGTAAGAATTTTAGTCAATCTTTCAGAATTGTATTGCTCATCGATATAATCGATGTATCTTTTTCGCTCTTCATCATTTTTTGTGTAGCAAACGTCATAAATGTTGAAGCTTAAAGACTTTGTTAAGTTGTTAAACCCATATAATTTAATCTTGCTGTTGCCTGTCTTTGCCAATTTCATCCCCTCTTCACATGTATTCTCATATGATTATATAACTTCTACATTTTTTGTCAAGGAAAAATGTTAATAATTGCTATTTTGACAAAGATTTTTTGTAGTAGGATATACAAATAATGTTTTCAAATATTAAGGGTGATAAATCATTATATCTTTATTTTTACTCCAAATTGTCATTTAATACTTAGCTAAATTAAGATGATGCATTACTTTACCTTAGCAAAAATAAATTTTATAATTAAATTGTCAAACAATTCAAGAAGTCAAGAAATCAAGTGAATGTCACTAATGGGGGGATATGTGTGGCAAGGCAGAATGGGATTACAATAGAAGATGTGCTTAATATGGAATGCATGAAAAACTGCAAAATTATTGCTGGGCATGGGGGGCTAAAAAATACAGTTTCAAGGGTAAACATAATGGCGGATATGGACATTTTAAATTGGGTGAGTCAGGGAGAACTTTTGCTGACTACTGCATATTCATTGACGAACGATTTGGAATTTCAAAAAAGATTTATATTAGATTGCAGTAAAAAGAATTTAGCTGGTCTTGGAATAAAGATTTATCCTTATAAAGAAAAATTGGATGATGAGATTTTAAAATTGGCTGATGAGATTTCATTTCCTATTATTGAGCTTTATTATTCTACACCTTTTTCAGAAATTATGACACCTATTTTTAAGGAGATTTTTAATAAACAGGCTATACTACTTCAAAGGGTTGAAAGCGTGCATGAAAATTTGATGAATATAATGCTAAAGGGGGGTAGCATTGAAGAAATTCTAGATGTTGTTCAAAATAATATAAAAAATCCAATAGTTTTAAAATTAAAATATCCAGAAAAAGTGATATATAAGTTTAACGATGTAGATGAACATATTAAAAACAAACTAATAAAAAATTGCGATGATTTTTACAATAGGGGAATTTCAAAGATTAATGAGAGAAGGCTTCATGAATCCGTTGAAAAGATTGATAATAAAAACATAACAAGGATGATTATGCCTATTGTTGTTAAGGATAGTGTTTACGGGCATATTTTTTCATGGGCTGTAAATACACCTTTAGGTGGGTTCGACCTTTCGGTTTTGGAAATTTCATCAACGACCATGGCGCTTGAGATATTAAAGTTACTATCATTAAGAGAGGCTGAAAACAGGCACAGGATAGAGTTTGTTGATGATTTGTGCTCAAATGATAATAGAAGAAGAGAAAAGGCATTATCAAAGGCTAATGTTTATAACTTGAATCGTGATGACTTATACTGCTTTGCTAGTATAAAGTTAAAGGCATGCAATAAAAGACTAATTAAGGAATCTATCATTGATAACTTATATTTGACATACATAATTGAAGAGACCTTAGAAAAAAACAATATAAATGGAATAGTAATAGGTAAAACCGATAAAATTGATATTATTTTATCCTTTAAGAATAATAATTACAACAAGAAAATAATAGAATTTAAAGATAGAATATCAGAAATTTTTAGCAAAAAAATATTTATTGATTTTAAAATAGCATTTGGTAGATGTTATAGAGGCATAGAAAAATTAGAAAAAAGTTTTCAAGAAAGTCAAAAGGCGTTAAATGCAATCAATATTATTAATTATGGTAATACAATTTTTTATGATAATATGGGAATATATAAGATACTTTGCAATGAAAATATTAAGGAAGAAGTTGAAGATTTTTATTTTTTAACTATACATAGATTAGAAGAATATGATTTGAAAAAATCTACAGAGTTTGTAAAGACACTTAAGGCATATTTTGAATGTAATGGCAATCTGAAGAAAATGTCTGAAAGCCTTTTTACGCATTATAATACCATACTCTATAGATTGCAGAGAATAAAAGAAATAACAGGGATGGATGTAGAAAAAGAAGAAGATAGATTAAACCTTCAAATTGGGTTAAAAATAATGAATATCATTTCTAAAAGGGAATAAATAGAAGGGATGTTTTGAATGAAGCAAGTATTAGATTTATTTAAAGCTATTTTTACTGGTCTTATAAGTGGAATTGTTTTTGCTATTCCTCTTGGGCCTGCGGGAATTGAATCTGTAAAAAGGACATTAAATTCTGGTTTCAAAGATGGAATACTAGTTGCAATTGGAGCTGTTGGTGCAGATGCATTGGATTTAATTATGATAAATTTTGGATTGTTCAGCTTTTTTGATGAAAGTAAAAAGCTGGAAGGTTTATTTTTTATATTTTGTGGCATATTGATATTGTTTTTTTCGCTCGAAGATATTATAAAAAGAAAAAGAAACAAAAAGGAAAAGTATGCTAAATTTGAGTCTAATCCATTGCTAAAAGGATTTATACTGGCTATTACAAATCCACTTACTCATTCTGTTTGGCTGACGGTTAGCGGGACAATAATTCATCAATGGAGAGACAATGGATTTTTTCAGTATATTCTTTTTATTTCTTTTTTAATAATTGGTATGTTAGTATGGTTCGTTATGTTAAATTATTCTGTAATAAAAGGAAAGCAAAAATTTAATGATTTAAAGGATAGCAAGGGGTTAGAAAGAACAATTGATATGGTGCTTGCATTCACTGGTTTACTTTTCATTATATATGGGATAATAATGTTATATAGATATTAGCAAATTATGATTTTGGAATCTGCGTTTAACGATGCAGCAGGAGCAATTGCTACATTTGCAATAATAATGTTAACATTGACATTACAAGCAAGTTCAGCAAAATGGCTTGCTAGGGTATTAAAAATTGAAAATTAAAAAAGCATTAACAGCAAGTAAATATTCTTCGAAAAACGAATAATAGTATTAAGAAATAAAGTATAGTTTTTAATTGTTCTTCTTTTTTGAAACAATGTTGTGTAGTTCTGTATAGGCAGTTTGCTGAGTTAATTAAATCAGCCATAGCCTTTTCTTTGCATGAATAGGCCTCAACTACTTCGCTTGTTAAAGAAACTCTTTTTTCAATTGGATTAGTATATTTTAATTCATCGGCAATATTGCAGAATAAGCAGCTAAGACATTCAGCAATTTTTGCCTCTGAGTTAATAATGCTTTCAATTGATTTATCAATTTCATTCATAGCAATACTCCTTAAAATTGATATGTAAATGCTGCCCAATGGACAGCATTTTATTTTTCACATTTTAGACACTTGCAAAGCAGTGCTGGAGGTATATCCTTGTCAACAGCTTCTTTTTTGGCAACAGATTTGATAAGTTCTGCAATTGCACCTTCTTTTACTGTAAAGGCACACAGAGTTTGTTTAAGCAATGAAATTTGTTCTTTAATTTGCTGAACATCTTCAGGGTCTTCTACCACATTTTCAATCGAGGGCTTCAGAACATTGCAGAAAAACCATGAAAGTCCTTGCAATTCGTTTGCTGTTGCATCCATAATTTTTTCCATTGATTGAAGGTCGGTAAGGGTAGGTTCTATTGCAGGCATATTATTCCCTCCATTTTATTAATTTAGTTAAAGCAACAAACATTCCTATCTTCCTTATCGTGTTTAATGATATCTTTTGCTACAGCAAGCTTACAAGCTAGAGCATTTATAATATCAGCTACAGCAAATTCCTTGCATGCATAGGAAAGTATTAGTTGAGTTATAAGTGAGGCAATTTCAGGGGTCAAAGGTAAGATTGTCGAATTTTCTTTCAATAATTGATATAGGTTAAATAATAATGAAGGAGTTGTAGGCGTAGGATCATTGGGTGAAGTAGGTTTATACAATAACTGGCTTAAACAGCTTAATATCCCTGCTTCTGCTTCAGCTATAGCATCGATGCTTTCAAGTTGAGTTAAAGTATCGTTTATTTGATTACTCATAGTTACTCCTCCTTGTTTAATGATTTAAAGCACAAACTCTTTTTATTAAAACAGATGCATTAACGCTCTGTGGTTCGTTTTGCTGCGTTTTATCAAGTGTAACATCCTTTAAAACGTGTATTGTTAAAGTAGTATTTGGGTTTGTAACCTCAATCAAAGCTTGACCGTATATAAATTGGCTTGCAGCATTATTTTTATAAGTGTGCTGCGGCAAGACAGTTTGAGAATTAAGTTGAATTGCTACAATAGATCTTGATTGACAATTTAAATAAAATGTTACTTTATAAACACCAGGAGTATTTATAGTAATGTCAGCAGGTGAATTTGGATTGAATCCAATACCTCCTCTTACAATTGCATTTTGAAATTCAATGTTTTCTCCTTCGTCAAAAATAACAAAATCATTGCCTTCCAATCTGTAAATATAACCAACGTCGCAAGAAATTTGCGGAACTTCTCCATTGCCATTTTCGTCTGGTTGTTTGCATAGCAAATTCATGCACCAATCCAAATAATTTTTACTAGGGAAATTAGAACAGTTCATATACTTCACCTCTAAATGATTTAAATAATATCTACTATTAACGTATGCTTATTTTTTTGAATTGTTACAAAAATCTACATAGTTTATTTGTTACTAAAATCACATTGTTGAAATTTAGAAATTTTTAGGCTATAATTAAATAGCAAAAATGTATTTTTTACGACAAATTTAAATTGAGTTCATTTGAACTCAATTTATTATACTGCGTTATGTCAAAATTTGTTGTAAAATCAGAATTTTTGTAAATAAGAATTCAAAGGAGCTTTATGAATGAACTTTTTCGATAAGAACAGAATTATAAATTATACTAGTATGCTGATTTTTCCTCTTGCGACTGTTTTTCTATCTATTGTTGCGATGGGATATTTCACATATAGTATTGGCAAACAAATTATTCTTGAGATTATTCATAGATATGGAATAGAGATTACTAACATATCTACATTAAGAAGTATTCATGAAATGATTTACAAGTATTCTATAATATCTATATTTATAGCTATAATTCTTATATTAATTATTATTATTAATATAAGAATTACTATTGTTAAGCCATTGGACATATTTATAGATGAATTGAAAAAAATTGATGTTGAAAAAAATATATCGTATAGACTAAAGATATCAGAAGATGATAGATTTGCAGGTTTGAAGTTTATTATTAATTCATTGTTAGATAGAATTGAACTCTATATATCTCGTATACAAGAACAGCAGGCGGAAATGGCTGCATTTAATGATGAACTTAGTGCAACAGTTCAACAACTAACAGCTACAGAAGAAGAATTGAAGATGCAGAACGATGAATTGCAAAGCTATGTTGAAAAATTAGAGGAACTTCAACAGAAGTATGATATAGCTATTCACGGAAGCAATAGTGCAATATGGGAAATAGATTTAAAAGACAATACAATAGAGGTTTCACAAAATTTTAAGGAACTTGTAAATACAAAATATAGCAATTCCAAGAATGTTCATGAGTTTTTGGATATGCTTCTTATGAAAGAAGATAAAGAAATATTAATGAAATGTTATAATAAATATAAATCAAATGAAAGCAATCATATATATTCAAGAATAAGAATTATAGATGATAACAATAATATCAGATGGTTCTTGGTTACAGGTAGAGGGTTAAAGGACAACAAAGGAAAGTTAAAGAAGCTCCATGGAGTTTTAGTTGAAGTTACTAAACTAAAAATACAAGAAGAGAAGATAGAGTTTCTAGCTTATAATGACCATTTAACTGGATTACCCAATAGAATAAAATTTACAGAAAGATTAAATGGTGAACTTAATAATGGCAAAAAAGGAGCAATATTGCTTATAGACCTAGATAATTTCAAAAATATTAACGATACATTAGGGCATGTTTATGGGGATACTTTATTGGAAAAATTAGCAAAGGCATTTAAAACGATGTCTAATGAAAATATAGAATTTTTTAGGTTTGGTGGAGATGAATTTTTGGTTTTATACAAGAATCAATGTGATGTAAATATTATATTAGCATTTGCTAGAAAAATACTAGAGCTATTTGAAGATGATGCTCAATTTAAATTTAAGGACAATTATCTTACGGCAAGTATAGGAATTGCAATTTATCCAGAACACGGTAATAGCATTGATGAGATTTTGATGAATGCCGATACAGCTATGTATCGTGCAAAATATTCAGGGAAGAATAAGTATGTTTTATTTGAGAGTCAAATGTCGATAAAGCTAAAGGAAAAGATTGAACTTGAAAATATATTAAGAAAAGCCATTGATGGAGACGGATTCATGCTTCATTATCAGCCTATAGTCGATGTAAAGGATGGTAGAATTGTTTCCTTTGAAGCATTGACAAGGATGAAGAATAAAAACATTTCTCCCGCTAAGTTTATACCACTTGCAGAGGAAACAAATCTTATAGTGGTGATTGGTAAATGGGTAATAAAGAAAGTAGCAGAGCAATTGAACTATTGGAAAAGTAAGGGCATAGAGGTAAGGCCTATTGCAATAAATATTTCACCAAAGCAGATTAAGGATGAAGGATTCATTTATTATATTCAAGATACATTAGATGAATACAATATTGAGCCAAGATTATTAGAAATTGAAATTACAGAGAGCATAATGGTTGAAAACAAAGAGGAGATTCTAAAGATACTTCAAAAATTAAAAGAGATTGGCCTTACAATTGCACTTGATGATTTTGGAACAGGGTATTCATCGTTGAATTATCTGACATATATTCCTGTTGATAAAATTAAGCTTGACAAGTCTCTTAGCGATAAATTTTTAGAACTTGATAATTTGAGCGTCATGAGCAGTATCATTATGCTTGCACATAGCTTGAATTTAAAGGTTACAGCTGAAGGAATTGAAACAGAAAGCCAGTATCAGAAATTAAAAAATATTGGATGTGATTTTGTCCAAGGATATTTCTTTAGTATGCCATTGCCACATGAAGAGGCAGAGAGAAAACTACTTGATTAAACCCCAAAATATGATTTTTCAGCTTTGCTCACTGCACCAAGTAACTCAAAGCTTTTCTTTATTTCAAAGGACCCACCTTTACGAATTTTTACTTGTGAAGATTACTTAGCTCTGTAAATCTTAAATAGGATTACAGTCCTTTGAAAAACTGAAAAGCAAGAGTTACTACAGTTGGTGAGAAGAACTTTTTGAAATCATATCATGGGGTTAATTTTATACCCCTAATATTAATCGTGGTGTAATGAAAAAACTTGAAAATCAATGGTTTAATTTATTCTTCCAAAAGTGCAATGGCCCTTATTGGCGAGCCGGAGCCATCCCTAATTTTCAGTGGAAGGCCAAAATACAAAAATCGCCTGTTTACAACCTTATCTAAATTACAAAGGTTTTCAGTATTTGTTATATTATACTCACCGCAAACAAGGTGGCCTGAAAAATCCAAATCCTGTGGATGGTCTATTGCAGGAGCATCAACCCCTATATTGACAACTCCAAGCTCGGCTAAGTATTTTGCAGCACTGTAGCTAAGACCTGTATATTCAGTCTGCCACTTTTCTGTTCCAAAATTCCTGTCAAAATGTCCGGTATATAATAGTAATATGTCGCCCTTTTTTATTTCCTGCTTTGAATTCTTTATAGCCTTTTCTAAATCAGAAATTTCTATGTATCGTGTCGCCGGAACAAAGGATACATCTATGCACACAGCGCTCCCATAAAAATATTCAAGAGGCATCTTATCGATAGTTTCACCACTTGGCTTATATTCCCATACAGCGTCAGAATGGGTTCCTCCATGTTCACTTATAAGTAGATTTCTTGCTGAAAAACCAAGAGTTTTGCTCCCTGTCTGTCGCATATTCTCCTCATGCGTCATATTTACCATAATAAATGTTTTTTGGTGCATTGGAAAAACCGACATTCCTTGATAAATTTCCTGCGAAAGGTCTATCAATTTAAACGGCACATCAATCCCCCCTCAAATATCTGCCTTTATATTCTAATTTTAGTTTTTTATAACTCAAATTTAATTATTAAATTTATACAAAAATATTAAAAGTTTTTATTTTGAGAATATCATTTCTTTGTAGAAATTATATAAAGGTTTTGATTAATATTTATTGAAATTATTAATAAAAATTGTAAGGGGGGATTATTTTGTCTGAGAGCAAAAAATATGTCCTTGCTGTTCCAAATTTCAGCGAAGGAAGAAGAAAAGACGTTATTGAGGCCATAGTTGATAAGGTTAGAAACGTTGATGGGGTAAAACTTATAAGCTATGAGCCTGAGTATGATTTTAATAGAACAGTTGTAACAGTCATAGGTGAGCCAGAAAGCCTTAAGGAAGCCCTTCTTAATATGGCAGGCAAGGCTTATGAGCTTATAAACATGGAGGAGCAGACAGGAACACATCCAAGAATTGGAGCACAGGATACCATTCCGCTTTTCCCTTTTAGAAATATAACTATTGATGAAGTGATTAAGCTTGCTGAAGAGATTGGTGAAGAGGTTTTCAAAAGATATAATGTCCCAGTATATTTTTCGGGAAAGAATGCAAGGAACGAGTTCAGAAAATCAATATCAAACATAAGAGAGGGTCAGTATGAAGGACTTAAAAAGGTTGCTCATACAGAACTTAGAAGACCGGATATAGGACCTGCAGCTTTGCATCCAACAGCTGGAGCAACCATAGTTAGCGCTGATTTTGAAGGGTTGACCGCTTATAATGTTTTCCTTGCAACTGAGGATGTAGAAATTGCAAAAAAGATTGCAAAGGGAGTAAGAGGTCCAAGCGGTGGATTCTCAACTGTAAGAGCAGTGGGAATAAAGTTCCCAGAAAGAAGCGGAGTTGTAGTTTCAATGAATATGTTCGACTGCGGCGCCACACCACTTTATAGGGCGTATAACTTTATAAAGAGTGAGGCTGCAAGATACGGAGTTGCTGTAACAGGCTCAGAGCTTGTAGGGCCAGTAAAACTTGATTATCTTTTGAATTCTCTTGAATATTTCCTTGGACTAGAAAACTTTAGAAAAGAACAGATAATTGAATATCATTTAATGGATTAAGGGGGATAAATTATGAGGTATGATTTAATCGTTAAAAACGCATTGATTCCACACGGGGATGAGACAGTATTGACAAACATACTTGTTAAGGATGAGAAGATTGCAGGATTTGTTGACAAAATCGAAGGAATCGAAGCTGACAACGTAATCGACGCAGAAGGACATTTGACTTTACCTGGATGTATCGACTCACACACCCACTACATGGACCCAGGATTTACCCACAGGGAAAATTTCTTGACAGGAACAAGCGGAGCGGCAGTTGGCGGAGTTACAACTATAATAGACATGCCATGCTGTTCAGTTCCATCGGTAAGAGGAGTTGCAGAACTTCACAACAAGGTAAACGCAATTAAGGACAAGGCTATTGTTGACTATGCTATGTGGGGCGGTGTAACAGGAGAAGACGTAAGAAATAAGAATTTGAAGATTGTTAAAGAGCAGGCAGACGAAGGAGTTGTTGCTTTTAAGGTTTATATGACTCCATCAGTTCCTTCATATCCAAGAGTAACTGACCCTGAAATGCTTGAGATATTCTATGAAGTATCAAAGACAGGGCTTCCTGTTGGTGTTCACGCAGAAAACTTTGCAATCTGTGATTATATGGTTCAAAAGCTTAGAGAAGAAGGAAGAATGGATGGGCCTGCATGGGCAGAGGCAAGAATGGAACTTGCTGAAAAGGTTGCAATTCAGCTTTGTATAAGCTATGCAGAGGAAACAGGTGCAAGATTCCACGTTGTTCATATGTCAACAGGAATTGGCGCAAAGCTTGTTAAGGAAGCTAAGATGAGGGGTATAGACGTTACATCGGAAACTTGCCCACATTATTTAACTTTAAATTATCAAGAACACATGACAAAGTTTAAGCAGTTTGTAAAGATTGCTCCTCCAATAAGAACTAAGAAGGATAATGAAGAATTATGGCAGGGACTTATTGATGGAAGCGTTGATTTTATAGCAACTGACCATGCGCCATATGAAATACCAACTGAAAAGGATGCTCCAGGAATGACAATTTGGACTGCATTCCCTGGAATACCTGGAACAGAGACTATGGTTCCTATTATTGTTAGCGAAGGTTACAACAAAGGAAGATTATCATTATCAAAATTAGTTGAAATTTTATCGACAAATGCAGCTAAGCATTATGGAATTTACCCAAAGAAGGGTGCTATGATGATAGGTTCAGACGCTGACTTTACTATAATCGACCTTAATAAGGAATGGACTATTGAAAAGGAAAAGATGCAGTGCTTGAATAAGTATACTCCATTCGACGGAATGAAGCTAAAGGGTAAGGTAGCAAAGACAATCGTTCGTGGAACACTTGTTTATGATGATGAAAAGGGTATAGTAGGAAAGCCAGGCTATGGTCAATGGATAAAGAGACAGAACATTCAAAAGCTTGAGAGGAAGATTAAGTTTTAATTGTGAGGGGGATTAAAATGCCAAGACATGCTATTTTGGTTATAGATATGCTAAATGACTTCGTTGGAGAAAAGGCAACTTTAAGATGCCCAGGTGCTGACCTTATAGTTCCTAATCTTCAGAGACTATTTAAGTGGGTTAGAGAAAGAGGAAAGGACGATATTCAGCTTGTTCATATTCAAGAGGCTCATAGGAAAAATGATGCAGACTTTAGAGTAAGACCAAGACATGCAGTTAAAGGAACATGGGGCTCAGAGTTCATCGATGAGTTAAAGCCAGAGGGAGAAGAGTATGTAGTTCCAAAGAGAAGACATTCAGGATTTGCATATACAGACCTTGATTTGTATTTAAGGGAAGAAAATATTGACACAGTTGTTTTGACTGGAGTTTGGACAAATGTTTGCGTAAGAAGCACAGCTTCCGATGCGCTTCATCATGCATATAAGGTTATAGTTTTATCAGATGGAACTCAGTCAAAGACACAGGAAATGCATGAATCAGGACTTAGGGATTTGAGCCTGTTCTCAAAGATAATGACGATTGATGAATATATAGATGCATGGGAAAAGGGAATTGACCCATGGACAGGTGCTGGAGATACACAAAATAAAGTTGAATGATAAAAATAGCCCTGGGGGTTTTAGGAGCTTATCCTGAAACCCTTAGGGGATTTTATAATTTAAGATGAAGAGTGGTGCTTATGAGGCTTATAGTTGGAATTTCAGGTGGAAGCTGTGCAATATATGGAATAGGTCTTTTGAAGGTTTTAAAGGAACTTAATATAGAAACTCATCTTGTGGTTACAACTATGGGGGAATACGTTGTAGAGCATGAATGCGGGTTTAATTTAGAGGAATTAAAAAAATTAGCAACATACTATCACGATAACAAAAATCTTGCTGCACCGATTGCCAGCGGTTCCTTTAAAACTGATGGAATGGTTGTTGTTCCATGTTCAATGAAAACATTGTCTTCGATTGCAAATGGATATTCAGATAATCTTCTGACTAGAGCTGCAGATGTTTGTATAAAAGAAGGGAGAAGGGTTATTTTAGTGCCGAGGGAAACACCCTTAAGTGCAATACATCTTGAGAATATGTTAAAGCTTGTGAGGTGTGGTGTTAAAGTAATGCCTGCATCCCCGGGATTTTATAACCAGCCTCAGACTATAAACGATTTAGTAGCTTTTATGGTTGGAAGGATTCTTGATCAGCTTGATATTGAGCATAGCCTTTATACAAGATGGGGTGAATAGAATGGAAAGGCAGATGCTAAGATTTGAACTTGAAAGGCTAAGACAAATGGGGCTTTTATTAGAGACCGATGTTGAGGTTGATGCTAAGTTTGAGCTTGGGGGAATTTTGAAAAAGTTAAAGAACAAAAGACCAGTCCTTTTTAACAGGGTTAAGGGATATAAAATGCCTGTCTGTGCAGCACTTTATACTGACAGAGAGGCAGTATACAAACTTTCTAATATAAGCCACGAGGATAGAATATATAAACTCATGGATGCAATTGCAAACCCAAAGCCATTTAAAGTAGTAGATAGAGGTCCTGTTATGGAAAATATAATAACAGGGAATATAGATATTAGAAAATTTCCACATCCATATTTTCATGAGAAGGATTCATCTACATATATAACAGCAGGAATGCTTGTTGTTAAGGATATAAAGACCGGGAGAAGATATACGTCAATAAGAAGATTTCAAGTTATAGATAGGAATAAAATAAGTGCACTTATCGCATCACCCTATCTTATTAATCAGTTTCTTGAGATGGAAAAAATGAATAGACCCTTGGAAGTTGCAATAGTTATAGGATACGATGTGCCATTTTTGCTTGCATCTCAGGTAAGCAGCGAACTTTATGGGGTTGATAAATATGAAATAGATAGTGCATTAAGAGGGGAGCCATTAGAGGTTGTAAAGTGTAAGACCATCGATTTGGAGGTTCCTGCCCATGCAGAGATAGTATTGGAAGGCGTAATGGTTCCAAATAAAAGAGAGATGGAGGGACCGTTTGGAGAGCTTATGGGGTATTACGGGGAGCAGAAGATGCATCCTTATATAGAGATTAAAGCTATAATGCATCGTAATAACCCAATTTATCAAGCAGCATTCCCTTGCAGGGAGGAGCACTTAGCAAACGGACTTTTAAGGGAAGTTGAGCTATATTATGCATTAAAGAGGCTTGTGGACGTTAAGGATGTTCATGTAACATTATCGGGAGGATATAGGTTCCATGCAATAGCATCTATTAACAAAAAACAGGAGGGGGATGGGAAGACTGCAATAATTGGTGCTCTGAGCAGCATTAAGGATTTGAAGCACGTTGTTATAGTTGATGACGATATAGATATTTTTGACAATGAGGATGTAGAACTGGCTATTGCTACAAGATTTCAATCCTCAAGGGATTTAGTGCTAATTCCTGAAGCATGCGGTTCGGGACTTGACCCTTCGCATACAACAAGGGGTGTTTCGGATAAGATGGGATTAGATGCTACAAGGCCTTTAAACAATGAGAGATTTGAAAGATGCAGAATTCCTGGACTAGAAAATATTGATTTAAGAAAATACTTTTAGCCTGAGGTGATAAGATGAAGGAAGCAATAGGGATAATAGAAACAAGAGGATTAGTTGCGGCAATTCAGGCGGCAGATACTATGGTTAAGACTGCAAATGTTAGGATTATGAACTTTCAAGTTGTGGGTTCGGGGCTTGTATCTGTAACTGTATCTGGTGAAGTTGCTGCTGTAAAATCTGCTGTTGAAAATGGAAGGCATACAGCAGAGGCTATTTCAGAAATAATTTCTGTAAATGTAATTCCAAGACCTCATGATGAAGTTGATAAAATGTTTTAATTGGTGGGATTTGTATGTCATTGAATAGAGTTGCGTTCAACAATTTTATTAATAAGGCACTGCCGGATAAAAAAATAGAATATTCTGAAAAGAAAGCAGGAAATATTGGACCCGATGAAGAAATGATATTAAAGGAGATCTTATATAAAAAGGATTTCAAGGTTAGTGAAGTTAAGAGTGTTTCAAATTTTGTTACTTTAGATGAAATCGAAAAATTATTAAGATAACCCAAGGGGGTGTTAGAGTGAGAAGAGCACTTGGGATTGTTGAAACTCTTGGATTTAGCACAGCGGTTGCAGCGATGGACGCAGCAAGCAAAGCTGCGGATGTAAATTTAATTGGAATGGATAGAGTTATAGGAGTTGAGAAGGCTGTTGGAGTTTCAATTCACTTTGAAGGTGAGGTTGCAGCAGTTCAGGCAGCGGTAGATGCTGCTGTTGAGGCAGGAAATAGAGTAGGCAGAGTGGTTTCTTATAAAGTTATTCCAAGACCGCATGAAGAACTTGATAAAATATTGGATTTACTTTCAAAAAATATTAAAAGTGTTGAATAGGAGGTTTTATTTATGGGTCAAGCATTAGGTTTAGTTGAAACTAAGGGGTTAACAGCTGCAATTGAAGCAGCAGATGCAATGGTTAAGGCAGCAAACGTTGTTTTGTGTGGATATGAAAAGATTGGATTTGGTCTTGTGACTGTTATGGTTAGGGGAGATGTAGGCGCTGTTAAGGCAGCTGTTGATGCTGGTGCTGAGGCAGCAAGACAAGTTGGTGAATTACACGCAGTTCACGTAATCCCAAGACCACACGCAGAAGTAGAAAGGGTTATATTAAAAACTGAAAATTAGGGACGGTTCTCAATTTATTCTTATCTAAATCAATTTGGACAACCTAAGGGACGGTTCTCAACTTATTTATATCTACAACAATTTGGACTACCTAGGGACAGCTAATATTGTTAAATGAATTAACGGGTAAATAAGTCAAGTGTTATACGCTTGGTAAGGGTGAAAAATATGGATAAACATGAATTTGCAAACAATATTTTGAATGATTTAATGTCAAAATTAAATAAAAGGAAAGTAGAAAAAAGAAATTTTAAATTAACAAGCTTAGAAAATATGGTTGATTTAAATAATGTAAGAAAGGATGAAAACAAATACATAGAACAAGCTAAAAAAAAGGTGGAAGAGAAGATTGTTTTGACTGAAAACGATGTGTTGAAGTTAAATGAAAAACAAATAATACTTCACCCTGGCTCAATCATAACTCCTCTTGCTAAAGAAGCAGCAAGGCGAAAAGGTATAAATATAATCATTAGTAACTCAAATTGATTGGTGGTAATGCTGCTTAACGAAATTTTAAAGTGGCATTACTGCAATCTTGTTTACAACAGTTGGAGGTAATGGCTATGAATTTAGGTAAGGTAATCGGAACAGTAATTGCAACAAGAAAGGACGAAAGGCTGGTTGGAAGTAAACTTATGATAACACAACCTCTAGATTATGATTATAAGCCTATTGGCAATCCATTTATTGCAGTTGATACGGTTGGCGCTGGCATAGGTGAAGTTGTTATATACACAACTTCTGGAACAGCTGCAAGGCTTGCAGCAAGAAAAATGGAGGCTCCAATTGATATTGCAATTGTTGGCATAGTCGACAAAGTAGACATTGAACCTTAGGGACGGTTCTCAACTTATTCTTATCTAAATCAATTTGGACTACCTGGGGGACGGTTCTCAATTAATTCTTATTTAAGATAATTTGGACAACTCAATATAAAAAATTTTAAATATTAATTTAAAAACAATAATGTGAAGAGCTGTGCAATCATTGAAATCGAGATTAGTAATAGTTAAAAAGCGGTGGTTATATCGACTTTTTAGCCATAGAAGAAGGGGCGAGAACAAAGTTGTCCAAATTGACAAACAAATCAAGAAGTCAAGAAATCAAGTGAATGTCACCAAAGGGGGTGGTGATTTGAAGGCACAGGATGTAAAAAGGGCAATAGAATATAGACAGCTTATTGATGTTTTGATGGGAAATGGATATGCGGATATAGTTTTGTATAGAGGGAATGTTATAAATGTTGTTTCAGGTGAAATCTACAGGGCGGACGTTGCTATAAAGGGTAAATACATACTCATGGTTGGGGATGCTGAAAATCTTATTGGTGAAAAAACACTTGTTGTTGACCTTCAAGGAAAGTATGTATCACCAGGATTTATTGATTCACATATGCATTTTGAGAGCAGTATGTTAACTATTACGGAGTTTTCAAGGCTCTCAATTCCTTCAGGGACTACGACTTTAGTTGCTGACCCACATGAGATAGGAAATGCATTAGGTCCAGTTGGAATAAAGGCTATGGCGGATGAGATAGCCAATGTTCCAAATCATGTGCATCTTGTAATTCCATCTTTAACTCCAGACTGCCCAAAACTTGAAACTGCAGGATACGACATAACTTCAAAGGATATGGAGGAGCTTTTGAATTACAAAAATATTATTGGTATCGGCGAATTACAGGGATTTAGCAATGCAAAGCATGTTTATAGAAACACACCAGAGATAATCGATGACCTTTTGGCATCAACAAGTTACGCTAAATCCATAGGGAAAATAGTTGATGGCAACGCTCCTGAGTTATTTGGAGCTGAGCTTGCAGCTCATATAATAACAACTGGAGGGAAATGCTCCTGCCATGAAACAACAACAAAGGAGGAGTGCGTTGAAAAAATCCGCCAGGGAGTTTATGTGTTTATGCGTGAGGGTTCAACCCAGAAGAATATGGCAGAGTGTATAAGAGCCTATACAGAAGAAGGGCTTGACACAAGAAGAATGATTCTTGCAACCGACGATATGGTTGCAGCCGACCTTGAAACGTTGGGACATATGAATGAAATAATTAGAAGAACAATAAAACAGGGCATAGAACCCGTAAAAGCTATACAAATGGCAACGATTAATCCAGCGGAATATTTCAACCTTCAGGATAGAGGGGCATTATTGCCGGGAAAACTTGCAGATATTGCGGTGATAAGCGACTTAGAAGAGATGAAGGTGGATGCAGTTTTTATAGAAGGAAAACTTGTATCAGCAAAAGGAAAGCTTCTGATAGACCTTCCAAAGTATGTTTATCCCGAATCGGTAAAAAATTCAGTTAAGTGTGAAAAGATATCTGAAGTGGATATTATGATAAAGACTAATAAAAATATGGCAAGAGTAAGATGCATAGAACTTATCCCAGACCAAAACTTAACAGGTGCACTTGAAGAAGAAATGAGGGTAAGTTCAGGAGTCATATTGCCAGATACATCAAAGGATGTTCTTGAGATGATATGTGTTGAGAGGTATGGAAGAAGGGGGACAATCGGTAAAACATTTGTCAAGGGATTTGGTCTTAAACAAGGAGCCTTTGCGGAGAGTGTATCCCATGACGCACATAATATTATTGCAGTAGGGTGCAACTTGAGGGATATCGTTAGCGCTGTTAACAGGGTGATTGAGATTGGCGGCGGAATAGCTATTTCAAACAACGGTAGAATTTTAGAGGAATTGAGGCTTCCAGTAGGTGGGTTAATAACTGATGAACTTAACGGACATGAAGTAAGCGAAAAGATAATGCAAATGGAGAGAATAGCAAGAGAAACATTGGGATGCAGGGTTCATGCTCCTTTTATGCATTTATCATTCCTTGCACTTACAACAAGCCCTAAGTGGAAAATAACTGACATGGGACTTGTTGATGTAAATAATTTTAAGATACTCGAAACTGTAGTGACATAATTATTAAGGCATTTAATTATCCCGGGGTCAGTAAGCTATCACAAATATAGTTAATATTTTGTGATAGCTTCACAAAATATTAACAGGCTGACACTATCAAAGGGGGGATTTTTGTGTCAAGCAAAACTCAAACAGTAAACCAAAACTCTGGCTTTGCAGGTTGGGCAGAAAAAATTTTTAAGCTAAGGGAGAACAAGACTGACGTTAGGACAGAAATCATCGCAGGGTTTACAACATTTATGACCATGGCTTACATTTTAATCGTAAACCCACTGATATTAGGCGAAACTGGAATGGACAAAGGAGCTTTATTTACGGCAACAGCACTATCAGCTGCAGTTGCAACTCTTGTTATGGCTTTCCACGCCAATTACCCATTTGCACTTGCACCTGGTATGGGGCTTAATGCATTCTTTGCGTTTACAGTTGTAATAGGAATGAAATATTCCTGGGAAGTTGCATTAACCGCAATTCTTATCGAAGGTATAATATTCATAATACTTTCAGTTACAAGGGTTCGTGAAGCAATAGTTAATGCCATACCGTTAACAATCAAGCATGCTGTCAGCGTAGGTATTGGTCTTTTCATCGCCTTCATAGGCGTTAGAAGTGCAGGTATTGTTGTTAATTCAGATGATACTGCTGTGACATTAGGGAATTTGACAAGTCCTCAGGTAGCAGTTGCACTTGTAGGTTTGGTTGTTATTGGTTATTTGCTTGCTAAGGGAGTTAAGGGTGCCATATTGATTGGAATATTAGTAGCAACAGTTGTAGGAATACCTTTAAAGGTAACCCCAATGCCAAGCGCATTAATAAGCGCTCCGCCATCATTATCACCTATTTTCTTTAAATTTGACTTTAGCAAAATATTAACTGGTGAATTTTTGATAGTTATGTTTACATTCCTGTTTGTTGATATGTTTGACACAATAGGAACGCTTGTTGGAGTTGCATCAAAGGCGGATATGCTCGATAAGGAAGGAAAACTTCCAAGGGCAAAGCAGGCACTTTTAGCTGATGCTATTGGAACAACATTTGGTGCTGTTGTAGGAACAAGCACAGTAACAACTTATGTTGAAAGTGCGGCAGGTGTGGCAGAAGGCGGAAGGACAGGGCTTACTGCTTTAACAACAGCAATTTTAATGCTTTTGGCACTATTATTCTCGCCAATACTTACAATAGTTCCTGGTGCGGCTACTGCTCCAGCATTGATAATAATAGGTTTATTCATGATGACTCCAATTACAAAGATTAACCTTGAAGACTTTACTGAAGGTATCCCAGCCTTCTTAACAATAATTATGATGCCATTTGCATACAGCATAGCTGAAGGATTGGTATTTGGTATCGTATCGTATGTTGTTTTGAAGGTTATAACAGGAAAGGCAAGGGATGTCTCAATAACAATGTATATATTGGCAATACTATTTGCAATAAAGAGCGTTATGTAAAAATGAATAGATAAAATGATTTAAAGCTTAATAGGGTGTCCAATATCTTTTTTGGGCACCTAAATTTTCACAAAAAGCATGGCCAAATTGACAAACAAATCAAGAAGTCAAGAAATCAAGTGAATGTCACTTATGGGGGGATAGTATGCTTATTAAGAATGGAACTGTTGTTACTATGAATAAAAAAAGGGAAATAATAAAGGCTGATATATTGATAGAGGGAAATATTATTAAGGAGATAAGACCTAATATTGATATACAAGATGATAAAGTTATTGATGCAACGGGAAAGGCAGTTATTCCAGGGCTTATTCAAACGCATATTCATTTGACACAAACCCTTTTTAGAGGTCAGGCGGATGATCTTGAACTTCTGGATTGGTTGAAATTAAGGATTTGGCCATTAGAGGGAGGACATACACCTGAATCAAATTATTTATCTGCAAAGCTTGGGATAGCAGAGCTTATAAAGGGTGGGACAACTTCTATCATCGATATGGAAACTGTTCATCATACCGATAGCGCAATTGAAGCTATTTATGAAACGGGATTTAGAGCAGTTACAGGAAAATGTATGATGGATTATGGAACTGAAGTTCCAAGCACTTTGATGGAAAATGCCGAGGACAGCATAAATGAAAGCGTTGAGCTGTTGAAAAAGTGGCACAACAAGGGGAATGGAAGGATTAAATATGCCTTTGCCCCAAGGTTTGTTGTATCCTGCACAGAGGATTTGCTTCTTAGGGTAAGGGACCTTGCAAAGGAATACGATGTAATGATTCATACCCATGCTTCGGAAAACAGAGGAGAGATTGAATTTGTTGAAAAGGACAGAGGGATGAGAAATATTATATATCTTCATAAATTAGGTATGACGGGTGAAAAATTAATCCTTGCCCATTGTATATGGCTGGATGATGAGGAGATGAGGATTCTTTCTGATACCGGAACTAAGATTTCACATTGTCCAAGCTCTAATTTAAAGCTTGCTTCGGGTATTGCTAAAATTCCAGAGCTTATTGATATGGGTGCAAATGTATCGATTGCAGCAGACGGTGCGCCGTGCAATAACAATCTTGATGCTTTCACAGAGATGAGAATGGCTGCACTAATTCAAAAGGCAAGGCTCTTAAGCCCTACAGCAATGCCTGCTATGAAGGTGTTTGAACTTGCAACTATAAACGGTGCAAAGGCTATGTGCATGAAGGACAAATTAGGAAGCATTGAAGTTGGTAAGATTGCAGATATTGCAATAGTAAATCTTAATAAATTGCATAATGCTCCAAATGAAGAAGTGGATATTATTTCACAGCTTGTTTATTCAGCTAAGGCAGAAGATGTGGAAACCACAATAATCGACGGTAAGATAGTTATGAAGGATAGAAAATTAACAACTATAGATGAAAAAGCTCTTTTGGAGGATGTAAATAAAATAATTAAAACACAAATAGACAGAGCTGGGGTAAAAAAGTGAGGGGTTTTTATGGAATGCTATAGGGCAACTAAAATTCAAGAAGCATTGAAAATCTTGAATCAACATAAGAATTGTAAATTGATTGCTGGTGGGACGGATTTCGTGATAAAGATGAGAAAAGGGCAGCTTAATTGTGATTTTGTTATAGATATAAGCTCAGTTGAGGAGCTTAAGGGGATTAGAGAAGTAGGAGAGTATATTGAGATTGGGGCAGCGACAACATTTTCTGAGATTGTCGATTGCGTGTTAGTGAGCAATAGGTTAAAAGGCTTAAAAAGTGCAGCAAAAAGCGTTGGTTCACCTCAGATTAGAAATAGAGGAACAGTAGGGGGAAATATTTGCAATGCATCTCCAGCTGCAGATATGGTTCCAGCACTTCTTGCACTTGATAGCAGTATAATTTTAGAGAGCGTAGATTCAAAAAGAGAGATATCACTAAGGGATTTTTTCGTAGACAAGGGTAAAACTATAATACAACCTAACGAGATATTGACAACTATAAAATTTAAAAATCCAACCAAAAATCAGGCACTTGGATTTTATAAAATTGGTCTTAGAAAGTCTCTTGCAATTTCAAGAATTAGTTTTGCTGTATTTTTAGAAATCGACAGCATTAATAGAATTGAAATGTTTAGAGCAGCAAGTGGTTCAATCGGTAAATTTCCTATGAGGGAATACAAATTGGAAGAATTTTTAATTGGAAGAATATTTGATGAAGATGCCTTGAATATGGCCTGTAGATTATTAGAAGAAGATGTTTTTGATAGGCTAAGCGGAAGAAATACAGCAAAATTTAAGAGCATTGCATCATCCGGGTGTTTTAAGAGGGCAATTGAATTGGGTATGGATGAATGCAGGGGGTGATTGAATTTGAAAAAAATTAGTATAAATATAAATGAGATTAATTACGAATGCGAAGTTGAGGAAGAGTTAAGGCTAATAGACCTTTTAAGGGACAGACTTCACCTTACAGGAAGCAAGGAGGGCTGTGGCGAGGGCGAGTGTGGCGCCTGCACAGTGATTATGAACGGAAGAATAGTGAATTCTTGCCTTGTTCTTGCCTTTCAAGCGGACGGAAGCAAAATAACAACCATAGAGGGCGTTGAGGAGGATGATCATATTAAGAAAGCATTTTTAGAGGTGGGAGCTGTTCAATGCGGATTTTGTTTCCCAGGGATGGTTTTGGCGGCTAAATCACTTCTTGATAAAAATACAAATCCTGATGAACATGAGATTAGAGAGGCAATCTCGGGGAATCTTTGCAGATGCACAGGATACAATAAAATAGTTGAGGGCATAAAATTGGCGTCAACCTTTATAAGGGGTGATAAAGGTGAATAGCTTAAATGTTGTCGGGAGGAGTATTACAAAGGTTGATGGTAAGAATAAATTGGATGGAAGAGCAATATATCCTCAGGATATATATATTGAAGGGATGCTGTTTGGAACTACAGTTAGGTCAACTAAACCACACGCATTTATAAATATAGATATAACTGAAGCGCAAAAGGTTGATGGAGTTGTAAAGATTTTAACCTATAGTGATGTTCCAGGGAAAAATCACCATGGAGTTGTATTAAAAGACCACGAGGTTTTTGCATCTAAAAAGGTCAGAAGGATTGGAGACCCGATAGCATTTGTAATTGCAAAGACTAAGGAAATAGCAGAATATGCTGCTAAATTAGTTAAGGTTGAATATGATGAGCTTCCTGCGGTGTTCGACGCAGAAGATGCAATGAAGCCTGAAAGTCCAAAAGTTCAAGATAGGGATAATCTTTTTTATCATTTTAAAATAAGACGCGGAGATGTTGATATAGCCTTCAAGGAGTGCGATGTAATAGTTGAAAATGTGTATAAAGTTCCTATGGTTGACCATGCTTTCCTGCAGCCGGAGGCGGGAGTTTCATATATTGATGAACAAGGAAGGATAGTTGTAATTGCATCTACTCAATATCCACATTTTGACCAGGAGGAGATTGCTGAAAGTCTAGGGGTTGAAAAGGATAGGGTAAGGGTTGTAAATCCTACTGTTGGTGGTGCATTTGGGGGCAGAGAGGATATAACACTGCAAATTCACCTTGCAATTGCTGCATATTTGACAAAGAAACCCGTAAAGGTTGTTTATTCAAGGGAAGAGTCATTTGTCGCCCATTCAAAGAGACATTCAATGAAGATGTATTATAAAACAGGTGCAACTAAGGATGGAAGGCTTTTAGCGCTCGAAGCAAGGATAATAGGAGACTCAGGAGCCTATGCATCATGGGCAATGAACGTCTTAAGAAAATCGGCGGTTCATGCTACAGGACCCTATGAGATACCCAATGTGAAGGTTGACTCCTATGCAGTTTATACAAACAATCCATTTACAGGGGCGATGAGGGGATTTGGTGCTACTCAGGTTGCTATTGCCTATGAGCAGCAGATGGATATTTTAGCTGAGAAATTAGGTATTAGCCCAATTGATATTAGGCTAAAAAATGCCTTTAGAGTAGGCTCAATTACAGCTACTGGGCAAGTTTTGAACGAGGGAGTCAAGGCAGTAGAGTGCATTGAAGCGATAAAAGATTAATTGGGGACGGTTCTCAACTTATTCTTATTTAAGAAAATTTGGACAATAAACAACAAGAACAATAGATAATTAATAAAATGATAAAAAGAGAGATTCTTATAATTAAACTAAATGATAGCTTATAATTGTAAACAGTAAATGTTGAAATTGATTTTTTGATAAGAAAATCGCCGTGAGCTTGAAACCTGGAAGGGCTAATTTATCAATATTTGGGGACGGTTCTCAACTTATTCTTATCTAAGACAATTTGAACAACCAACATCAAAAACCTGATATTAAAATAAATATAAAGTAATAAAATAAAGCTGTATAATTATAGAACTTAAATTGGCTTGGAGTATCTATATGTTGGAGTTTCTATACGTTGCAGTATCCTGACGGAGAGAAAAAATAGTAGAAATTGAAACTTAGCTATGAATCTTGCGAATTGTTTAATTGAATTTTGGTAAAATACGTGGACGTGAGAATTTATTTAGTTCTAGAAAACCTGCTGTTTTGGCGGTAATTATAAATTAGTTGACTGTAGTTTTTTAATAAAGTAATGAAAAATGAATTTGAGAAAATGAATTTAATAAAATGAGTTTGAAAAATGAGTGTAAAAAATGATGTAAAAAGTTAGCGCAAAAAATTAGTGTAAAAAATTAGTATGATAAATGAGTGTTAAAATGAGTGTTAAAATGAGTTATAAGTTGTAGCAAACAGTTTGTCTAAATTGACAAACAACTCAAGAACTCAAGAAGTCAAGTGAATGTCACTCATGGGGGTGGTAGTTTGAAGAAGAGGGGAAAGGGGATTGCGAGCATATTTTACGGAACAGGATATGGTAATGGATTCCCGGATATTTCAAGGGCGAAGGCAAGGCTATTGAAAGATGGACGGGTTGAGGTTTCAATAGGGGCAACAGAGGTTGGACAGGGTGCTAAGACGGTTATGATTCAAATTGCTGCAGAGGCGTTGAATATGGATGTGAATGAGATTGTTCTTATTAATGAGGATACATCTATAACGCCTGATTCGGGAACTGCTGCAGCGTCAAGGCAGACGTATAATTCAGGCAATGCAGTAAAATTGACTTGTCAGAATTTAAGAAATAGATTGATATTAGAAACTAAAAAATTGCTTAAATTAAATGAGGATGTGGAATTGGAGGTAAAGCAGGGGAAAATTTTTGCTAAGGGAAGCGAAGAGTTGTTAGGTTTTGATAAGCTTGCAAAGGATAGTGAGAAGGAAATAGTGGAATGCGGTGAATTTAAGGCAAATACAACTCAAATGGACGAAAATGGACAGGGTAACCCCTACTGGCCCTACACATTTGCTGCATGTGCAGTTGAGGTTGAAGTGGATACTGAAACTGGTGAAATAGCTGTGGTTGATGCTAAATTCTCTCTCGATTGCGGTAAGGCGGTTAATCCATCACTTGTTGAGGGGCAGATAGATGGAGGGTTTGCTATGGGCGTTGGCTATGCATTGATGGAGGATATTGGACTTAATAGTGGCAGGATAACTAATGGAAGTTTTGAAAAATACATTATACCAACTTCTCTTGATATTCCAAAAGTTAATAAGGTCATAATTGAAGATGCTGAAACCACAGCCCCCTTTGGGGCAAAGGGCATAGGCGAGCCTGTTATGATTCCTGTTGCTCCAGCAATTTTAAATGCCATTTATGATGCAATAAAGATAAGATTTTTTGAAATACCAGTAACTCCAGATAAAGTGCTGCTGGCTATTAATGAAAAAAGGGTGGTTTGATGGATGAATTAAAAAAATTCGTAAATATAGCAAGAGGAAAACAAAAAGCTGAACTTGTAATTAAAAACTGTAGAATAATAAATGTGTTTTCTCATGAAATAATCGAGGGTGACATTGCTATAGAAGATGGAAAAATAGTAGCAGTAGGAGATTATGAAGGATTGAATGAATTAGACGCAAAAGGCTTATATGCAGCTCCTGGGCTTATTGATGCTCATGTTCATATTGAATCTTCCCTTGTAACCCCTGGAGAGTTTGCAAAGGCCATTGTTCCAAGAGGAACTACTTCGATTATCGCCGACCCTCATGAGATTGCAAATGTTTGCGGTATAGATGGTATTGAATACATGCTCAAGGCAAGCGAAAAACTGCCTCTTGATGTGTTTTTGATGTTCCCTTCATGCGTTCCTGCGACTGATTTTGAAACATCGGGTGCTACTCTTACCGATGAGGATATAAAAAGCCTTATAGACAACCAAAGAATTTTAGGGCTTGGAGAACTAATGGACTTTCCATCTGTAATCAATGCTGAAGAGAAAATTTTAAAAAAGATTGAGGCTTCCAAGGGAAAGATAATAGATGGGCATGGCCCTTCTATTATTGGAAAAGATTTGAACGCCTATGCTGCAGCAAAGGTAAGAACGGAGCACGAATGTTCCACAGTTAATGAACTTGTCGAAAGGCTGCGGCTTGGTATATATATATTAATAAGAGAAGGTTCAGCAGCAAGAAATCTTGCTGAACTTGCTAAGGCTGTAAACCCATACAATTTAAGAAGATGCCTGTTTTGCACAGATGATAGGCACCCAGAGGATATTATCAATTTCGGACACATAAACAACAACTTAAAGATTGCTGTAAAAAATGGAATTGATGCTATTTCTGCAATAACTATGGCTACTTTAAACGCAGCAGAGTGCTATGGTTTAAAAGATAAGGGAGCAATAGCACCAAATTTTGATGCTGATATTGTTCTGTTTAAGGATTTAGTAAATTTTGAAGCCATCTATGTATTCAAGAATGGTAAACTTGTTGCAAAGGACGGAAATGCTTTGTTTGAAGCTCCTAAGCATTATGATGAAAGGGTTTTAAACAGGATAAATATAAAAAATATTAACTATGACACGCTAAAGATAATGCTAAGAGAAGAAGTTGCAAGCGTAATAAAATTAATGCCATTTAGCCTTGTAACCAAGAACAACAAAAGAAGAATAAATTTAATTGACGGTGAATTCAGATGCGAGAACAACGAAAATCTTTTAAAGCTTGCAGTAATAGAAAGGCATAGGGGAACTGGAAATGTTGGACTTGGTATAGTTGAGGGATTTGGACTTAAAAATGGAGCCATTGCAACGACAATAGCACACGACTCCCATAATTTAATAGTTATAGGTGACAACGATGAGGATATGATAAAAGCAGTCAAGGAGATTGAAAAAGTTAAGGGCGGAATAACAGTTGTTTCAAGGGGAGAAGTATTAAATACACTCCCGCTTCCAATTGCAGGGCTTATGAGCGATGAGGATATTGAAACTGTTAATAGAAAACTAACCGAGATTATTGAATTAGCTTATGAACGATTAAATGTATCAAAGGACTACGACCCTGTTATGACGCTTGCATTTTTGGCCCTTCCAGTAATACCGGAATTGAAGCTTACAGATAAAGGGCTATTTAATGTGATGAACTTTACATTCGAAGTGTAAATAGTATTTTGAGAGAAATTAAATACTGTTTTAAAAAAGATTGGCATTTTGTTATGCACATCAAAGAGTTGCTTAAAAATAAAGCAACTCTATTTTTATTTGTGCTATTAATTTAAGCAGTGTAGTTAAAAAATACATTTGAATTAATTCATAAATTTTTTGTTTTCAAATTGTTCATTATTTTGGACACACAATTGACACAATAGGGGTTTAGAATATAATCAAGAAAACAAGAGAAAGGAAGTGCATATATGTTTTTAATTGACATTTTAATAATCTTTGCTTTGGTTTATTTATGCAGAGACAAATTTAATTTTGGTAAGAATTCAGCGGCTCAGGAAAAACTTGACATGATGCTTGTAAATGGAGAAATTAGCGAAGAGGACTACATAACTAAGAAAAGAATTTTAAACGAAATGAGGTGATTAAATGCATAGAGGTTTTGGAAAGGGGTTCCCTGTTGGACCTGGATTTGGATTCGACGGAAGAATGATTGAAAGAGGATTTGGATACCATTGGATTGGGCCCTTAGTAATGCTTGGATTAATAATTCTACTATTAATTGCAGCATATTTTATATACAAAAGATATAAAATAAATAACAACATAGCGCTTCAAATACTTAACAGAAGATTTGTAGCAGGTGAAATCAGTGAAGCAGAATACATTAGAAAAAAAGAACTATTGCTTGGTAAAAAGATAAAGAAAAATAGATACTCATCGTTTGATGTTGAAGAATCAAAGCCTGACAATAAAGATGATTCAAATACAAATGACAAAACTAACGAAAAGTAGAAGATGAAAAATAGTGAGAGTAGTTAATATAAGTTTGAGAGTTTAGCATATGGATACCCCTTAAATATAAAAGCCCGGCATTGCCGGGCTAAAATATTATGCAGCTTTTTCGCCTTTGTTTGCAGCTATTTTCTTTTCATATCTTGCATACATAAGAACAGCTACTATTCCGAAGAATATTGGACCTGCTACTGACCAGAATGTAGTCTTCATATCTCCAGCAAGAGCTGGTTCAAGTATTGTAAAGAAGTTAGCAAATCCAACTGTTAGAGTAACTAATACTGTCCAGATTAATGCACTGTTGTAAGTCTTGAATATTTCAAATGGCTTGTGTATTTCAGTCTTCTTCTTAAATGGAGCAAATGCTATTGAGATAAACATATATGGTAAAGTCATACCTACGTTAGTCATCATAACAAGTATTTCGAAGAACTTAGCCATTGAATCTCCACCGATAGCTATAAGAGCAATCATAACAACAACAATTGCACATTGAACCCACATAGCGAATGTTGGCATACCGTCTTTAACTTCTCCAAGTCTTCCTGGCCAAAGTTCAGATGGTGTTCCTTCAATCATTTGCTTCAATGGAGCATAAGTTAATGTAAAGAATGCACCCATAAGGGCAAAGAACATTGAAAGACCAACGAATCTTGAAATCCATTGTCCAAGAGCTACAGCTGCTGCTTCGCTCGCGCCAAATGCAAGTCCCATTTGATATCCTAAGTTACCCATTACAACGTAACCAGCGTTTCCAAGGTGAACGCCTTCAACGTTTATAACCTTTGTCCAGTTAGTGAATATACCAACAAGAAGTATACCTAATGAATAACCGATTGTTATAATAATAGCTGAAATAGTAATTCCTTTTGGAAGAGTCTTTTCTGGGTTTTCAGTTTGGTCAACAAGACCACTTGCAACTTCAATTCCACCATAAGCGAATATTGCGTAAACAACGAAAGCAAGTCCTGCTATCATATTTCCAGCAAATTTTGGATTTGGTGATTGAGTAAATGATGCAAGTCCAACTATTGGTTCAGCAAGTTGTCCTTTGTTTAATACTAATATTAATAAAGCTCCTACCCATAAAAGTATGTTAAGTCCTGCTACAGCTGTTCCACCAAGTGATGTTATCTTCTTTATCTTGTCAAGACCCTTTGATGAAAGATAAGTAACAAGTATTATCCAAGCTATACCTAATACAGCAAGTGTTTGTGGAGCTGAAAGTCCTAACAATGACCATGTCTTAGTTGTATCCTTACCAAATATTGCATTTGATAGAGGAATCCACATACCCTGTGATACGTTAACCATCCAGATGATGTATGATACATACCACATGAATGTTCCGATGAATGCAAACTTAGGTCCTATTGATTTTTCCATCCATGAGTAGATACCACCCTTTTCGTTTTTGAAGGCAGCACCGAATTCAGCCATCATGAATGCAAATGGTATAAAGAATGTTATACCTGAAAGAATATACCATGGAATAGCTGCGTATCCCATCTTGTAGAATGATCTTGGAATGTTGTTAAATCCATACACTGAAGTAAAAATCATAAGAATTAATGATACCAGTGTGAGTTTTTTTGAACTCTTTGGGCTTGATGCCATGATTTTTCTCCTCCCCGTATTAACATATTTTTTACAATATCCATTATATCGTTATCGACAATAAATGCAATCATTCTACAAAAAGTAGTAAAATTCTGTTAATTCAATATATTGTGAACAATGGTGAAATATTTGAAATGCCTTCAGTCAATGTCGTTAAAAAGCATTAAAAATCATATATTATGGGCGTTTTTTCAGAATTATGATATGCAAATATTTTCTATAAATTAATTTTAAGAAAAAAGAGAAATAAAAAAATTTTTATTTTAATATAAAAATATTTTAATAGAGATTAAAAATAAATCACAAATTATAATATAGCGATTTTTAGACGATTTTTAGACACTCAAATGTTAAAATTATATTAACTACAAATGAAAGGGGTTATAAACATATGGAAGTTAAAGTTCCAAGCGATATCGAAATAGCACAGAGTGCTAAAATGAAGCCAATAGCAGAAATTGCAAAAGAATGGGGAATTGAAGAGGACGAAATCGAATTATATGGAAAGTATAAGGCAAAAATCTCACTTGATATTTATAAAAGACTAAAGGATAAGCCTGATGGAAAGCTTGTTTTAGTTACTGCAATAAATCCGACACCGGCAGGGGAAGGGAAATCAACAACTACAGTAGGTCTTGGCCAGGCTTTAAATAAAATAGGCAAAAAGGCAGTTATCGCATTAAGAGAGCCTTCTTTAGGACCTGTATTTGGAGTTAAAGGCGGTGCAGCAGGTGGTGGATACGCTCAGGTTGTTCCGATGGAGGATATAAATTTACATTTTACAGGGGATATGCACGCTATTACTGCAGCTCACAATTTAGTTGCAGCAGCTATAGATAACCATATCCATCAAGGGAATGCATTAGGAATAGACTCAAGACAAATAGCTTGGAAAAGAGTTCTTGATATGAACGACAGAGCACTAAGACACATAGTTGTGGGACTTGGTGGAAAGGCCAATGGATTTGTTAGAGAAGATGGATTTATGATTACTGTTGCATCTGAGGTTATGGCAGCACTTTGCCTTGCAAGCGACCTTATGGACCTTAAGGAAAGATTCGCAAGAATGGTTGTTGCCTATACTTATGAAGGAAAACCAGTTACAATAAGAGATTTAAACGTTCAAGGTGCAATGGCGGTTTTAATGAAGGATGCAATAAAGCCAAATCTTGTTCAGACGCTTGAAAACACACCAGCTCTTATTCATGGAGGACCGTTTGCAAATATTGCCCACGGCTGCAATAGTATAATGGCTACAAAGCTTGGATTAAAGCTTGGGGATTATCTTGTAACTGAAGCTGGATTTGGTGCAGACCTTGGCGCTGAAAAGTTCCTCGACATCAAGTGCAGATATGCAGGATTTAACCCAGATGCAGTTGTTATTGTAGCAACGATAAGAGCGTTAAAGATGCACGGCGGTGTGTTAAAGGCTGACCTTGGAAAGGAAAATTTACAGGCTCTTGAAAGAGGATTTGAAAACCTTGAAAGACATGTAAACAACATAAGAAAATATGGATTGCCAGTGTTGGTTGCAATAAATAGATTCGTGAGCGATACTGAAGCTGAAATAGAGCTTTTACAAAAACTTTGCCAGAAGATAAATGTTGAAGTATCACTCAATGAAGTTTGGGCAAAGGGTGGAGAAGGCGGAATCGACATGGCTCAAAAATTAGTAAACCTAATTGAAAACAACAAGCCAAACTTCAACTTCCTATACGATGTAAATGAGTCAATTGTAGAAAAGGTAAATAAGATTGCAAGAAATATATATGGAGCAAACGGAGCTGTGTTTACTCAACAGGCAATGAAGCAGGTTCAAAAGATTGAAGAGATGGGACTTGATAAGCTTCCAATCTGTATGGCAAAGACTCAATATTCATTCTCAGACAACCCAGCCCTTTTAGGTGCACCAAAGGACTTTGATGTAACAGTTAAGGAAGTCAGACTTTCAGCAGGAGCAGGATTTATAGTTGTTCTAACAGGCGACATTATGACAATGCCAGGACTTCCAAAGGTTCCATCAGCTGAAAAAATAGACATTGACGAAAACGGAAATATAACTGGATTGTTCTAATTTATTAAGAGGTGATATAATGATTAGCAACTTGGATATAAAAGATGCGATGAAAATAAAACTTGATGAGATACCTGAATATCCTAAATTCGTAGAAGGAATCAGAAGAGCTCCTAATAGAGGTTTTAGACTAACAAAGGAGCAGACTGAAATAGCACTTAAAAATGCCCTTAGGTATATTCCAGAGGAATACCACGAAATGCTTGCGCCGGAGTTTATGGAGGAGCTTTTAACAAGGGGAAGAATATATGGATACAGATTTAGGCCAGAAGGAAACATTAAAGCCAAGCCAATCCATGAATACAAGGGCAATTGCATTGAAGGCAAGGCATTTCAGGTAATGATAGACAACAATCTTGATTTTGATATAGCGCTTTATCCGTATGAACTTGTAACTTATGGTGAAACAGGTTCGGTATGCCACAACTGGATGCAATATAGACTTATAATAAAATATCTTGAGGTAATGACACAGGACCAGACATTGGTAGTTGCATCAGGACATCCTGTTGGACTCTTTAAGTCAAGACCTGAAGCTCCAAGGGTAATAATAACAAATGCACTTATGGTAGGTATGTTTGACAATCCACACGACTGGGAAATTGCAGAGGAAATGGGGGTTGCAAACTATGGACAGATGACTGCAGGAGGATGGATGTATATAGGCCCACAGGGTATTGTTCATGGAACCTTCAATACTATTTTAAATGCTGGTAGATTAAAGCTTGGACTTCAGCATGATGAGGATTTAAGGGGAAGACTATTCATATCATCAGGTCTTGGTGGAATGAGCGGCGCTCAGCCAAAGGCAATTGAGATTGCAAACGGAGTTGGAATAATCGCCGAGGTTGACTATTCAAGAATAATGACAAGATACAATCAAGGGTGGGTTAAGCTTGTATCTTCAGATTTAGAGGAAGTATACAGAGTAGCTCAAGAATATATGGCAAAAAAGGAGCCTATTTCAATTGCTTACCACGGAAATGTAGTTGACCTTTTAGAATATGCTGTTAAAAACAATATTCATGTGGACCTTTTATCAGACCAGACATCCTGCCATGCTGTTTATGAGGGAGGATACTGTCCTCAGGGCTTGACCTTTGATGAAAGAACTAAACTTCTTGAGACAGACAGGGAAAAATTCACTGAACTTGTTGATAAGAGTTTAAGAAGACATTATGAGCTTATAAAAACTCTTGTTGAAAGAGGAACCTACTTTTTTGACTACGGCAACTCATTTATGAAGGCTGTTTTTGATGCTGGAGTAAAGGAAATAGCAAAGGGCAATGATCCTAAGAATGGATTTATTTTCCCTTCATATGTTGAGGATATAATGGGACCTATGCTTTTTGACTATGGTTATGGTCCATTCAGATGGGTATGTCTTAGCGGTGACGAAGAGGATTTGAGAAAGACAGACAGGGCTGCTATGGAATGCATTGATCCTAATAGAAGACCACAGGACAGGGACAACTGGGTTTGGATAAGGGACGCAGAAAAGAACAAATTGGTTGTTGGAACCAAAGCAAGAATACTGTATCAGGATGCAGAAGGAAGAACAAAGATTGCGCTTAAGTTCAACGAAATGGTAAGAAGAGGAGAAGTTGGCCCTATAATGCTTGGCCGCGACCACCACGATGTATCAGGAACAGATTCTCCATTTAGAGAAACTGCAAATATAAAGGATGGAAGCAATATAATGGCGGACATGGCAACCCACTGCTTTGCAGGAAATGCAGCAAGAGGAATGAGTCTTATAGCACTTCATAACGGAGGCGGAGTTGGAATTGGAAAATCTATAAACGGTGGATTTGGCCTTGTGCTTGACGGAAGCTATAGAATAGATGAGATAATAAAGAGCGCTATGATGTGGGACGTTCTAGGAGGAGTTGCAAGAAGAGCTTGGGCAAGAAATGAACATGCAATTGAAGTTATTGTTGAACACAACAAAAAAAGCTCAACTGATCATGTAACGTTGCCATTTGTTGCGGATGATAATCTTGTTAAGGATGCAGTTGAGAAGGCACTTAAAAGACATGGATTAGAAAGATAAAAAGGGGGGATTTTGTCCCCCTATTATAAAGACTAAAGAAAGGGATGATACTATGGGCATGACAAAAATTGTTGAATGCGTTCCAAATTTCAGCGAAGGAATAGACCTTGATAAAATTGAAAAAATAGTAAATCCATTTAGAGGCAAGGATAATGTTAAACTTCTTGATTATAAAAGAGATGCAGACCACAACAGAGTAGTTGTAACTGTTGTTGGAGAGCCACAGGCAGTTAAGAATGCCATGCTTGAAGCTATGGGAGTTGCAATAGAAGTTATAGACATGAGAAATCATAAGGGAGAACATCCAAGAATGGGGGCAGTTGATGTCGTTCCATTCATCCCCGTAAAGAATATGACTATGACAGAGGCAGTTGAGCTTTCAAAGGAATTTGCAAAGGAAGCTGCA
Source organism: Caloramator mitchellensis (assembly GCF_001440545.1). Classification (NCBI taxonomy): domain Bacteria; kingdom Bacillati; phylum Bacillota; class Clostridia; order Eubacteriales; family Clostridiaceae; genus Caloramator; species Caloramator mitchellensis. The sequence goes on along the minus strand of NZ_LKHP01000002.1, from coordinate 42,577 downwards.
GAAAGGTATAATGTTCCAATATTCCTATATGAAAAATCAGCTTCTTCACCAGATAGGGAAAACCTTGCAAATATTAGAAAAGGCGAATATGAAGGAATGTTTGAAAAGATTAAACAGCCTGAATGGAAACCTGACTTTGGACCAACTGAAGTTCATCCAACAGCTGGAGTTACTGCGACTGGCGCAAGAATGCCCCTTGTTGCATTTAACGTTAACCTTGGAACTAACAATATAGAAATTGCAAACAAAATTGCAAAGAATGTAAGATTCCTAAATGGCGGTTTAAGATACTGCAAGGCAATTGGTATTGAACTTAAGGATAGAGGAATAGTTCAGGTATCAATGAACATGACTGACTATACAAAGACCGCACTTTACAGAGCCTTTGAACTAATAAAGGTTGAGGCAAGAAGATATGGTGTTCCTGTAATAGGAAGCGAAATTATTGGTCTTTTACCAATGGAGGCATTGATTGATACAGCAGTTTACTACCTCGGAGTTGAAGATTTCTCAATGGATCAAGTTTTAGAAAACAGAATAATGGAGTGAGGATATGAAAAACAAGCTTCTTATTAAAAATGCAAGCGAGGTTGTAACCTGTTCAGGCTTTGAGGCAAAAAAAGGCCAAAACATGAATGAACTTAATATAATTGAAGATGGTGCAGTTGTTGTTGAGGACGGAATAATCAAACTTGTCGGGAAAACTCAAGAAGTTTTAAGAAATATTGATGAAAAAGAGTATGAAGTAATCGACGCAAAGGGAAAGGCAATTTTACCAGGGTTTATAGATTCCCATACCCACTTTGTATTTGGAGGTTATAGAGCCGATGAGTATTACTTAAGGCTCAAGGGTGCAACCTATATGGAGATAATGCAAAAGGGCGGAGGAATAATAAACTCTGTAAGAGGAACAAGACAAGCTTCGAAGGAAGAATTAGTTGAACTTGGACTTAAGAGATTAAACTCAATGCTCAGCTTTGGAGTTACAACAGTTGAAGGAAAATCAGGCTATGGACTTGATTTTGATACTGAAGTAAAGCAGCTTGAGGTTTATGAGGAGCTAAATAAAATACATCCTGTTGATATTGTAAAAACATATCTTGGGGCTCATTCTGTTCCAACTGAATACAAAGGAAGAGGAATGGATTATATAGAATATATAATAAAAGAGGTTCTGCCATATATTAAGGAAAAAAATCTTGCTGAATTTGTTGATGTGTTCTGCGAAAAAAATGTATTTTCAATTGAAGAATCAAGAAGGCTTTTACTGGCAGCAAAGCAAATGGGATTCAAATTAAAGATGCACGCAGATGAAATAGTGTCATTAGGTGGTGCCGAACTTGCTGCAGAGGTTGGAGCAACTTCTGCTGACCATCTTCTGCAGGCCAGTGATGAGGGAATAAAGAGTATGGCAGAAAAAGGTGTTATTGCAACATTGCTCCCTGCAACTGCCTTTAGTCTAAGGGAACATTACGCAAGGGCAAGACATATGATAGACAGTGGTGCATCAGTTGCTCTTGCAAGCGATTTTAACCCAGGAAGCTGCTTTACAGAAAATTTAGCCTTTGTCGTTGCACTTTCTACTTTATATATGAACATGACTTTAGAAGAGGCTATTACTGCAATAACGATAAATGCAGCAGCAGCTATAGGAAGGGAAAAGGAAATTGGGAGCTTAGACCAAGGCAAGCAGGCGGATATTGTTATTTTGGAACATCCATCGTATAAATTTATACCATATCATATTGGAATAAGTTCAGTTGAAAAGGTTATCAAAAGAGGTAAATTGGTATTTGATAAGGAAAGGGATGATAGATATGCTTATTGAAAAAACTGTCAGAGGTTTTGTTGAAGAGACTGCAAGTTCTGCACCTGTTCCAGGCGGCGGAAGCGTAGCGGCTTTATCAGGCTCGATTGCAGCGGCACTTTCTGAAATGGTTGCAAATCTTACTGTAGGTAAAAAGGGTTATGAGGAAGTTCAAGATGAAATGAAGACAATTATAGAAAAGGCAAAGGCATTAAGAGAAAAATTATTAGAAGATATAGACAGGGACTGTAAGGCATTCGATAAAGTTATGGATGCGTTTAAAATGCCTAAGGAAACTGACGAAGAAAAGGAAGCAAGAAAGAATGCTATCCAAAGTGCTCTAAAGGAAGCTGCACTTGTTCCTCTTGAAGCTGCAAAGGATGCGTTCAGGATATTCGAACTTGCGGATGTAGTTGTTGTAAAGGGAAACAAGAATGCAGTAACAGATGGTGCAGTATCCTGTATGATGGCAAGAACGGCAGTTTTATCAGCACTATTAAATGTAAAAATAAACCTTGCATCGATAAAGGATGAGGAATTTGTAGAAAAGCTTTCAAAGGAAGTTGCAGAACTTGAGAGCAAGGTAAATGAAGTTGAAATGGAAATACTTAAAAAGGTTGTTCTGTGATATTCATAAAAATTAATAATTTATGCAAAAATAGCTACCGAGATATAGTCAGGTAGCTATTTTTAATTAGGTTAACTTGTTTAATTATCGTTTTACTACATCAAAATTATTCTCAATAAGTAGCCAATTTTGTGGGAATGAAATTCCGAGCTTCCAATAACTTACACCTCTAAGGTTCAATTCTTTTACAAGGTTAAATTTTGCTTGAATTGAACGGGCATCCTCAAACCATACTGTATGGCGTCTTCCATTTGCATCGGTATAATCAAAATGTGGAGCCTGAGCTGTTGTATCATAGCTTATAGGCACATTGTTTTCTGCAGCCAATAAAATAGCTTCTTGCGGACTGATTGCTCTTGCAACACTTCCAGGAACAAAAGGAAGAGTCCAATCATATCCATACAAATTTTGCCCCATCATAATTTTAGAGGCGGGCATCTCAGTTAAAGCATATTCAATAACCTTTCTAACTTCAGGCAATGGAGATACTGGCATTGCTGGTCCTCCACTATAGCCCCATTCATAGGTCATTATGACAACAAAGTCAGCAATTTCACCATGGGCTCTATAGTCATGGGCTTCATACCATTCACCTGTCTGTGCAGCACTTGTTTTTGGTGCAAGAGCAGTTGACATTAATAGGCCCTGTGCGCTCAATCTTGCTTTGGCCTTTCTCAGAAAGGCGTTATAATTTTCTCTAAGTTCTCGAGGCAGATGCTCTAAATCAAAATGTATATCCTTGAAGTTAAGCCTTTTTGCAGTAGAAATAATATTGTTGAGCAGAGTGTCTTGTAACTGCTGATTTGTTAAAATAAGTCTTCCAAGCTCTGTGCTGAATTGCCCGCCCTCAAGATTAGTAACCGCCATCAATAAAACTGCACCGCTGTTATCCGCAATACTTCTGAAATTATTTAATGGTGGCTCCCTTAAAGTTCCATCCCTCTGAATCTGGAAGCTAAAGGGTGAAAGATAAGTTAAATGCGGTGCTACTCTCCTAACAGACTGTTCCAACTCAGGCGTAACTCTCCCGCCTAATGGCTCAACGTATGCGTTAATTTCTGCTTTTCTTCTTGGCATTGGGGGAATATACAATCTTAAACCAATAGGAAGAGGTCTGTTAGGAGGGATGCCATTAATCCTGGCAAGTGTAAGATAGTTAATTCCGAATTTTCTTGCAATACTGTATAAACTATCTCCCGGCTGAACCCAATAGAAGCTTCCCACTATTGGAATTACAAGAGCTTGGCCTACTACTAGCTGGTTTGGATTTGGAAGTTCATTAGCCCCCGCAATTGCGCCAATTGTTGAATTATATATTCGTGCAATTTCAAATAAAGACTGTCCTGGTCTAACAACATGAATTTGCATAGTATCTCCTTTCACTTATGAATTCATCCATTATTATTTTATGAATTAGAAGGAGAATTGTACCATTTTTCTAACAGATATTATATCTAAGTTTTAGATCTTTTATTAATTTGCATTCCAATATAAATGCTTCAAATTCTATGTCTGTAATAGTGAACAAAGTCATAATTAAGCTAATATAGAGAAATTAAATTTGTGCCAGGTATAGAAGCAAACATTCTTGAAGATACGAATTTTTCACCATCCAAGGATAGCAGGTTTTCAATCAATGGGAACAGTTAAGAATAGTTTAGTGGAAGAGGATATTGGAAAATTATTTAAGGATCAATACAAAGTAACTTAAAAGGAAAATAAAGTAAAAAATTACTAAAACGAAAACACAATTGTTGAAGTACAATCAACGGGTTCAATATGGTATTTTAATCCTTGTGAACTAAATGACATAAGAGAAAATGGTTTACAGGAATAACGAGACAGAACAACAAACAAGCAGCAGTGCCATAATAATATTAATGACTTTATAATTTTATACAAGGGACTTTTGGAACATAGAGCCAAACAATGCCAGCAGCAGGTTTCTACAAAGCCAATAAATGCAAGAATTACAGAAGCTCACCAACAAGGTAGACAGGAATTCACCACTGTATTTTAGGCAGGCTTACTATCAATATAAATGGCCAAGATTTTGTTGTAACAAAGGGTAATTCTATACGATTTAAGGCAGATAGCCCTCATGTTTATAAAAATACAGGTGATACAATTTGCTCATTAAGTGCGGTTATTTATTATCCAATGTAGGAGTTCATTTGGCTTGTTAATAAGGTTATGATAATGTAGCTTAATTATAGGTAGATATTTTGTACTATTGGAATTTATTAAGTGTTGAGAAGTTTTTGAATACATTAGATTAATAGTTCTTACTGATATATGTAGGTGTTTATAGGATAAATGTTGCTATAGAGATGAAGTTAAAATAATTGAAAAACCGCAGTTATAGCGAAACGGAGAACCGTATCATAAGTGGCGGAGGTTTTTAGATTTAACCATTGATAAAATAATAATAATAAAACCATGGGAATGAGGAAGATTTAGAGAATAAGAAGAAAATAAATTATGATGATAATTTTTTAAAACCACCATTAATTGGTAAATTAAGGTATAATCATTATATCAACTAGTTGTGACGCAATAGTAAAATACTGCGAAGCAAATATTATTAATTGAACTTTGCTTATGCGGAGAAAGGAGTTTAAGCATGGCAAATATTTACTATACAAATGTATTTTTTGAACCATCCACATTAAACCCATTTAGCGAAAACAGATGGTATGATAGAAATTGGATAGTGTTGAAACTACTTGACGATGCAGACTACTTTCTTTTTACAGGTGGTGGTCAAGAAAGCGTTTTTCAGGTTATAGTTACAAAGAAATGTTCTGATTGGAAATATAGAATTATGGATTTTATAGAGTATGAAACGTCACATAATAAGTATATAATCGTATCAGTTTCAAGGGGTGATTTAGATACTGCTAAAAAAGAGTATAGTGGGCATAGTTATATGGATAGATTTTTAAGACCATATGAATGGAAGGTGTTGGTTCATAGCACTACTTGGGATTGTTGGCAATCCATAAAGAAAGATGGTTGCTTGAAATCGTTGAATACCTTGAAATTAGAAGATTTCATTAAAGAATAAAGACCTATCGGCGAGAAGCTGGGTGACCCCACTGATTATAGTGATTATATCATGTTTACAAACGGAGGAATTGCATGAGAAATTGTTGTATCTTCCAAACAAAAAGGTCAAATAGAAATGAATGTAGATACATTTTATAAACCTGGGGCAAGGTTATATTTTGATGCCCAAAAGATTGCCAATGATGGTTTATTAGTTCGAGATAGTAACATTTCATGCATAGAATTAATATAATGATATTAGTGAGTAATTGTTATATTAAGGAAGGTTAACTATGCTATCTAGCATTGAATTTGTACGACAATCTTTAGAGTTACATCTCTTTTTTGCAAGGATTATGAAAGAACATTCATTTTTTCTAGAAATAGGTTTTACACAAAAGGACTCAAATCTTATACTTAAAGCAGATACCCTTAGAATGGAGTTTGACAACCTTTTAGCAGATACCATATCGCTTTCAAATGGCGTTGTAAGTAGTAGTGTTTTACAGTCTGGCGAAGTAATAACACCATTTACACTAAAAGCTGAAATTGCTTCAGCATATTTTACAGGAATAGACATTCCAACTGATTTGACGGAAGCAGAAGAAGCATTAATGGGCGATGAATTAATGGTAGTTAATCCTATGCTAGAACAAGAAGTATTTATGCTTAATCAGAGAGCTATGCGTTTGGTTTCAGCTTTAGTACAATTTAAAACTAGGCTATTATCAGGAGTTATATCATGTAAGATATTTACAAGTAACTACCCTTTACTTATAGACCATATTTTAAGAGAAGCAAAGTTTTATTATCAGCTGATTCAAAGACTTCAGAATCGTGAAGATATAAACTTGGAAAAAGAGGCTTATGAGCAAGAAGTTTTCTGGAACAGAATTATGGCTGAACACTCCAAATTTATTCGTGGACTTCTTGATCCCACCGAAAATGAGCTTATAAATACAGCAAATAACTTTGGAAATGAGTTTGATAAACTGACTAAAGAGGCAATAGAAGCGATGGATGCTGCAATGCCAATTGCAAAAGTTACAGAAGATAGCTTGAAAGCAACTATAGAAATTAAAAAGTTTAAGCAACAAGGTACCCAAGGATTAGTAGATTGTAAAATTAAATCCATAATAATACCGTTATTGGGTGACCACACTTTACGGGAGGCAAATCACTATTTGCGATTATTAAAAATATTTAAAACAGCAAAAAAATAATAAAGCATTATTAGGAATTGTGTGCCATTATGTTATAGGGGATTGTAGATCGTTTATGGTTATCGAAAATGTAATTGTTTCAATTGACTATAGGGGATTAGGAGTAGGAAAGAAGCTTAGGTGTGAAACACAAGGTGTTTCACACCTTTTTTGTGTGCGCCCGGCATGGGCGACAGCTTGGCGGTGAAAGTCCGCTGTGGGCTTGGTAGTGGGAACCACTAGCCAATGGCAAGGGTGTCCATCGTGAGGTGGAATCTGAAGGAAGCCGGAGGCAAAGTCCCGGCTCGATGAACAAGAACCACATAAGAGGCTGATTTGAGGCGGACGAGTTTGCGCAACAAAACAAAGTCCTACACTACCCGAACCTCATACAGTAAATGTGGCGAGTTTATGGGATGAAAGCGGTCGTTCTTACCCGGGGAGGTCTAACAGATATACCATTAAAAGAATGAACTTTCTAAATGGTAACCTATCCAGTGATGGATAACTGAACTGTTAGAAGTCAGCAGACGTCATAGTAGCATGAGAAACGCGTTATCATGTGAAGGACCGAACGTTAGGAGGTTTGAATTTTGAAGACTTCGAGAGATATCCAAAGACTGCAGAAAACTGAATATACAGACTACCTTGTTGAGAATAGTGTGGAACACGAAGGTAAACAAGGAGTGCATAGAATATCTCCGGCAATCCCAAAAGGAGAAACCAATGCAGAAGAATACGAAACCTTGGAAAGAATACTCTCAAGAGAAAACATGCAAAGAGCATATAAGAGAGTAGTTGCTAACAAAGGAAGCCATGGAGTAGACGGAATGACAACCGATGAACTTCGGGACTTTCTAATACAAGAGTGGCCAGGAATAAAATTAGCAATACTACAAGGTAAATACAAACCACAACCAGTTAGAAGAGTTGAGATTCCTAAACCTAACGGTGGAGTTCGACTACTTGGGATACCGACTGTGCTTGACAGATTAATACAACAGGCGATAGCGCAGGAACTAACATTAATATTTGATAAGGAATTTTCTAATAGAAGCTATGGATTCAGACCAAATAGGAGTGCAAAGGAAGCAGTAAAGAAAGCAAATAAATATATAAACGAAGGATATACATGGGTAGTAGATTTAGACCTTGAGAAATTCTTCGACAAAGTAAACCACGATATCCTGATGAGCCGAGTAGCAAGGAAAGTAAAGGATAAGAGAGTGCTAAAACTAATAAGAGCATATCTAAAATCTGGAGTAATGCTAAACGGGATAAAGGTTAAAACTGAAGAAGGCACTCCACAGGGAGGCCCATTAAGTCCACTTTTAGCGAATATAATACTCGACGACTTAGATAAAGAATTAGAGAGAAGAGGGCATAAATTTTGCAGATACGCAGATGATTGCAACATATTTGTTAAAAGCGAAAGGGCAGCCCATAGAGTTAAAGAAAGCATAACTGAATACATTGAAAAAGTCCTTAAACTAAAAGTAAATAGAGAGAAAAGTGCAGTTGATAGGCCATGGAAGAGAAAGTTTCTAGGGTTTTCATATTATGTAATCCGAGGAGAATCAAACATAAGGATAGCCGAGGAAAGTATAAAGAAATTCAAGGATAAAATAAGGGAAATAACAAGTCGAAGGAAACCTTTGAGCACAGAAGAAAGAATAAATAAACTTAATCTAATAATCATCGGATGGGTAAACTACTTTTCACTTGCAAAAGGGAAGAAACACATGGAAGAATTAGACCGATGGATAAGAAGAAGATTAAGGATGTGCGAATGGAAACTATGGAAAAAGGTTAAAACAAGAATAAGGAATCTAATAAGATTAGGAGTAAAGCCAAAGATTGCATACATGTATGCCAATACCCGAAAGGGATACTGGCATACTGCAAATAGTTACATCTTATCGACAACTCTAACTAACGCATATTTTAATCAATTAGGTTATAAAAGCCTAGTCTCACAGTATTCTAAAATGCATGAAAACTAACGAACCGCCGTATACCAGGCCGGTATGTGCGGTGGTGTGAGAGGACGCTGAATAAAATAATTATTCAGCTCCTACTCGATGGCATTTACTTGGCTTCTTGACAATATGAGTTGATGAAACAAATTTTTTCTTTAGATACACTTGTCTTGAGACTGGCTCTTTTATTATATTCTCAAAAGGTGCAGTAATGATATAATAAAAAATAGCAAAACAGGAAATGTATTATAAAATTTATCTGTTATTATAGTATTAGCAAATTTGAAGTCTGAATTGTCGTCTTACGAATTGGCAGAAAATGCAGGATTCTCCTTGTTTCACTATTATCGTTTATTTCAAAGCGTAGTTGGTATGCCTGTTATGCAGTATATATTAAAGCGAAGGCTTTGTCATGCAATATATGAAATAAGTTGTGGAAGAAAAATAATTGATGTTGCTTTGAGTTATGGTTATGACACTCATGCAGGATTTTTCAAAGCTTTTAAACGTGAATATGACTGCTCTCCAACTCAGTATCTTAAAAAGTATTATGTATTGCATATTTTAGTAGTATGGATAAATATGCTGAACTTGCAAAAGTTAATCAAAAAATGCTTGAATGGTTATATGACAATAAAGATGCATTAACGCTTTAGTTAAAAGTGCCAGGTTCCTTTATTTTAGGGGGGAATTATGAGTAATACAGAATTATTTATACAAGTCTTAGAAAACAGAGATATGGGATTGCTGAAGAGAGTACCAAAAACTGACTCGGATAAACATAGTATTAATGGATGTTTAAGAAGATGCATTTGAGGTATTCGAACTTGAGGATGTAGTTGTTGTTAAGGGAAATAAAAACGTTGTAACCGACGTTGCAATATCCTGAATGATGGCAAGAACAGTAGTTTTATCAGCATTTTTGAATGTTAACTAAACCCTGCATCAATCAATGATGAGGAATTTGTAAATAAAGTTTCAAAGGAAGTTGCAGAACTTGAAGGCAGGGTAAACGAAATTGAAAAGGAGATTCTTGTAAAGGTTCAATTATAGGTGTGAAACACTAGGTGTTTCACACCTAACTATTGACATACAGCCTTATTTAAAAAACCTCAATTTTAATATTTTTATATGGAATTAAAACATATTCAAATCCATTATCCCATTTTACTTTGATTTTTACACCTTTCTTAAAACCATTTCTTATTTTTTCCACGTAAGTATCTTTATATAACCATGTAGTTCTTCCTATAATTAACCCCTTATTATTTTTACTATTTGTATTTATTTCTTGTTTGTCAGTTATATCATTACCAAAATAAGGATAGGATTTAACAGCCATCATGTCAAAAATTAATTTATCAATAAATACTGTCACTAAAATATCTCTATAAGGTTGATTATTCTTAGGTTCTATTGTAACAATATATTGTAAAGAAGTATAATTAGAGCTATCTTTTGTTTTAATTTTGTTTATAAGGATATCAACCTTATAATAGAAATTTTTACTTTTAATTGAATCAATAAATTCTACATTTTCAGGTAATTGTGCATCATAAATTAAAGGTTTAATTGCATTTTTATTAAAATTAATCTTATATAAGATAACTACAAGTAATATTAGGATAACTGAAATTACGCTAACCAGAACTTTATTTTTCATAGATATTACTTATCCTTTCAATTATAATTAAATCTAATCATTAATGTGTCCATGCATCAACATAATTAGGACCACTAGTTATATAAATATATTGTGTCTTATCCAATATCCATTGATCATCAAAAAAGTGATTTTTATATTCTGCTTTAAAATAACTATATCCATTAGATGGAATAAAATCATAAGTTCCTGTGTGTGTATATCCTCCTGAAGAAAATGATGCATATTCATGTCTATACCATTCTCTTGCTTCTAAATCAACTTTAGTAACCCAGCTGCCTGCAGTATATACTTGTCCTAAGTGATCATAATAAGAGTATGAATGACTTAACCTTGCTTCACCAGGTGAGCTTACAGAAACTTCATTCCATGAAATAGAAAATACCAATGAAGCTACGTCTATAACTATATTTTGGACAGTTGTCATAAAATATCCAGCAATTGTTAAAGAAACATTTAGAATTGTTGACAAAATAGAAGAAGATTCGCTATCGTCTAAATATGTGTATCCTGATGACCATCTAGAAGTATATGTTGTTCTTAATGCACCTTCACCTGGATCAGCTCCATTTGGAACTATTAAGCCATTATCATATTTTTCGCTTTTTGTTTCATATGATGAATAATCCATGACTCTTTTTTCAAATTTCTTAATATTTTCATTAGTAAACGGAACATTTTTTGATTGGCTAAAAGTTGCGAAACTTCTATCTTGTGCATTAACCATGCCATTTAAAATAAATACCGAAAAGCATAAAAAAAGTACCAATGCAGTAACCATTCTTAATTTTCTCATATTATATCTCCCTTCTTTTTAAAAATTCTTTGAAAACATATAAAATTTTAATTTCATCCCCTTTGGTATATTATGGTAAAAACAATATATTTCCATTTTGAAGATGGAATTATATATAAACCTACTAAGTGTCTTAAATGAGCAATCATAAAGCCTTAGTTATTATTTCCTTTAGTTTTTTTACAAAATCTCTAACCTATATTAAGTATTTAACTGAATGAACTCTAGGTTCTTCTTCACTTGTAATAAATGTTCTTTTATAATTCATTGTAGCAATTTTTGCAATGTTAAATGTAAACCAACTTAAAACTAAAAAAAGCAAAATACAAATTTTTATTTTTTTCATTAACACTCACCTCCTTTATTAAGATTGAACCATATTTTACATATTAAATCAAAATATGTATAATTTAATTATCATATATAATGATTTCCAAATTTTATTTATCAAATTAATACTTCTAAATTCTTAAATTTATATGCCCATCTAAAATAAGCTAAAAAAAATGTAACTTTAAGTTACATGTAGCAAAAGGTGGTGAAAATGAGTTTATGAACATTTCAATTGGAGAAAAGATTAAAAATTTAAGACAACAAAAGGGATTATCGCAGGAAGAACTTTGCGGAGAATATTTAAGCAGAGTTGTTTTAAGCAGAATTGAAAATAATAAGATGCTTCCTTCTATTCCTCAACTACAATATATATCTAATAAATTAGATGTTTCTTTTCATTATTTTTTTATTGATATAGATTGTGAATATTCTCGCGATAGTGACTCAAACAATCAAATAGAAAATTCAATTTTAAAAATACTTTATTTACAACAAGACTATTACAGCATCGTTAAAATTAAAGAAACTGATATTGAAACATTTATTAAATTTAACGATTTTAATAAGTATTTCTATTTAGGAATATCTTATTTCAATTTAAATATGCTCCATAAAGCTCTAATATTTTTAAAAAGGTACATAAATGAATATACAAAGTCAGATAAAATAAACCAGAAGATAAATGTAATTACCTTTGTTGAAGCTTTAAATACTTTATTTAAAATAATGTTGAAAAATAAAAATTATGCAAAGTGTGAACATTATCTTTTAATGGCAATCAATCACCTGAAAATGCACAATGCTATGGATTCTAAAATCAGTTATATAGTCCATAATAATTTAGCATATATCTTTCTTCAAACCTGTAAATTTGATAAAATCATTAATCTACTTGAGGATTTTTTGAATAAGTGCAATAATTTCAATTATATTGATATTATGCCAGATATTTACCTGTCTTTAAATATAGCTTCTTATAACACCCAACAATACGAAAAAGCAATAAAATATGCTAAAAAGGCAATTTATTCTTATTTATATCTTGATGATGAAATATCTGCTGGAAGTTGTTACCTGAACTATATTAATGCTTTAAGATATTCAGGAAAGATTAATGAAGCAATAACAACTTTAGAGTTTTGTAAAAATAATTTTAAGGATATTATTGTTTTGAACAAGCTCTTATATCAAGAAATGGTAATTTATTTTAACCTGAACGAATATAGTAAAGTTCAAAACATTGTAAGTAATATCAAACTCAAATATTTACCAGCAAGGTTTAAGCATAATATAAATTTTATGTTAGGACATATATATTATTTAGGTGGTAAAAGAGAAAATTCAATTAAGTATTTAAAAAAATGTGAAACATTTTTTATATCCCATAATTATTTTTATGATTTAGTTTTACTTTATGAAGATTTATATACGATAACAGGTGATGAAAATTACAAGGTAAAAAAGAAAGAATATAAGAATAAAATTGGAAGGAAGAATATTTTAATATGATAATATTGCAATTGACTTACAAGTATAAGAAGCAGATATTTTCAACATATAATTCTTATCCTGTTCAAAAACTATAGAATTATATTGTTTATAAACAGAGCATTAAAGCAAAAGCAAGAGTTGACAATTATATAAATTAGTGTTAACTTAGAGTAAAGAAATTGAATAATCTTCAGGGCGGGGTGCAAGTCCCCACCGGCGGTAAAGCCCGCGAGCCGAAAGGTTGACTCGGTGAAATTCCGAGGCCGACAGTATAGTCTGGATGGGAGAAGATTAAAAAAATAAAGTTATTTATCAATAATCTATTTGGTAAATAAATCTTGCTTTCATAGTAAGATAAGCCCTGAATTTATTCAGGGCTTTTGTTTTTGCCAAAATCTTAAAATTTTTGTTAATTGGAAATATTATATTTGAGGTGGTCTTATGGACGAAAAATATATGAGGAGAGCTTTAGAACTTGCAAAAAAAGGTGCTGGCTTTACAAATCCTAATCCTCTTGTAGGAGCAGTAATAGTCAAAGAAGGCAGGATTATTGGAGAAGGGTATCATCAGATTTACGGGAGCCACCATGCGGAGGTAAATGCATTTAGAAATGCTATAGAAGATGTGAAAGGTGCAACAATGTATGTTACCCTGGAGCCTTGTTCCCACTTTGGTAAAACTCCCCCATGTGCCAATGCGATAGTTGAAAAGGGGATTAAAAAAGTTGTTGTAGCGATGGAGGACCCTAACCCAGAAGTATCAGGAAGGGGCATCAAAATATTAAGGGATAATGGGATAGAAGTAATAACAGGAGTATTAGAAGAAGAGAGCAGAAAGCTTAATGAAATATTCATCAAATATATAACGACAAAACTTCCATTTTGCATTTTAAAAACTGCAATGACGCTAGATGGTAAAATTGCAACAAGGACAGGTGATTCAAAATGGATTACTAATGAAGAATCAAGGGAATATGTTCATAATCTAAGGCAAAGAGTTGCAGCGATAATGGTTGGAGTAGGAACAATAATTAAAGACGACCCAATGCTTACAACAAGGCTTGAGAAGGGGAATAATAGTGACCCAATAAGAATAATCGTTGATACAAGGGGAAGAACACCATTAGATTCCAAAGTATTAAATATTAAATCAAATGCACGAACTATTATTGCAACAACCGAACTTGCTGAAAAAGAAAGACTAAAAGAATATGAAAAAAAGGGGGCTGAAATAATCATAACTCCTCTTAAGGATAATAAAGTTGATTTAAAATTTCTGATGCAGGAGCTTGGAAAAAGAAAAATAGATAGCGTTCTTTTGGAGGGTGGAAGCGAACTGAACTACTCTGCTATTGAAGAAAGAATCGTTGACAAGGTAAATATATTTATTGCTCCTAAATTTATAGGCGGAAATGAGGCCAAAACCCCCATTGGAGGAATAGGAATACCCCTGATGAAGGATGCACTTTTGTTAAAAAACTTAGGTTTACATAGATTTGGTGATGACATAATGATTGAAGGCTACTTAGGGCAGGAGGGATAAATTTTATGTTTACTGGACTGATAGAAGAAGTAGGTAAAGTTAAATCAATAATTAAAACAAATAATGCAGCAAAGATTACAATAAATGCAAGAAAGGTTTTAGAAGGCGTTAAACTTGGTGATAGTATAAGCACAAATGGAGTTTGCCTTACTGTAACTGAGTTTAATCTGCAAAGCTTTACAGTTGATGTTATGCCTGAAACCATGAGAAGAAGTAACCTTCATTTATTATCTTTAGGAGACGCGGTAAACCTCGAAAGAGCTTTAAGAATTGGAGATAGATTAGGTGGGCATTTTGTAAGTGGACACATCGATGGAATGGGAACTATAACAAATCTTGAAAGCGAAGATAATGCAGTTTGGCTTACTATAGAAACTTCAAATGAGTTACTAAAATATATAGTTTATAAGGGTTCGATTGCAGTAGATGGTATAAGTTTAACAGTAGCATATGCCGATGATAATAGCTTTAAAGTGTCTATTATTCCTCACACAAGGGAAGTTACAACTTTGCATAGAAAAAAGGTAGGTGATGTTGTAAATTTAGAATGCGATATGATAAGCAAATATATAGAAAAACTGCTTAATTTCAAAGAGGAGTTACCTAATAAAAAAAGTTTGGATATTAATTTTTTAAAAGAACATGGGTTTGTGTAAGATTAGAGGGAGGAAAGAAAATGTATAAATTTAACACTATAGAAGAAGCTTTAGAGGATATTAAATCGGGGAAGATGATTATAGTCGTAGATGATGAAGATAGGGAAAATGAAGGCGACCTTCTGATGGCTGCTGAAAAAGTTACCCCAGAGGCCATAAATTTTATGTCTAAGTTTGGAAGAGGATTAATTTGTATGCCAATAATAGAGGAAAGGATTAGAGAGCTAAATATAGGATATATGGTGGAAAGAAACACCGATTCATTTCAAACGGCATTTACAGTATCAATTGATGCTATTGACACTACTACTGGAATCTCAGCATATGAAAGGGCACATACTATTAAAAAGGTTCTTGAAAAAGATGCCAAGGAAGAGGATTTTAAAAAGCCAGGACATGTCTTCCCGCTTATTGCAAAAAAAGGAGGAGTGTTAAAAAGAGCAGGGCATACGGAAGCTGCAGTCGACCTGGCAACTTTAGCTGGTCTTTATCCTGCAGGGGTTATATGCGAAATAATGAATGAAGACGGAACTATGGCAAGGGTTCCGCAGCTTATGGAGTATGCCAATGAGCATAACTTAAAGATTATAACGATAGCAGATTTGATAGCGTATCGCAGAAGTAAGGAAGTTTTTATTAAAAGAGCGTCAGATGCCGATATGCCCACCAAATATGGAGGTTTTAGAATATATGGATATGAAAATACTCTAAATGGTGAGCACCATGTAGCACTTGTTAAAGGAAATGTTTCAGACGGAGAGCCTGTTCTAGTCAGAGTTCATTCAGAATGCTTGACGGGTGATGTATTTGGCTCATTAAGATGTGATTGCGGCGAGCAGTTTGCCGCAGCAATGAAAAGGATTGAAGCTGAAGGCAGAGGAATACTTCTTTATATGCGCCAGGAAGGCAGGGGGATAGGACTTATTAACAAAATAAAGGCCTACGCACTTCAAGATAAGGGAATGGATACGGTTGAGGCAAACATTGCTTTAGGTTTTCCAGAGGATTTAAGAGATTATGGTATTGGAGCACAGATACTTGCCGATCTTGGAGTGAAAAAGATAAAGCTTATGACTAACAACCCCAAAAAGTTAAAGGGATTATCTGGTTATGGTATTGAAATCGTTGAACGAGTTCCTATTCAGATGAACCACAATGAAAGAAATGAATTTTATTTAAGAACCAAGAAACAAAAACTTGGACATATGTTAAATTTTAATGAGGAGGAGTAATTATGAAAATTTTTGAAGGAAATTTGATTGCACAAGGATTAAGGTTTGGAATTGTTGTTGGAAGATTTAACGAGTTTGTTGGAGGCAAGCTTTTATCAGGAGCAATGGACGCTTTAAGAAGGCATGGAGCAGATGAAGAAAATATAGACGTTGCTTGGGTTCCTGGAGCCTTTGAAATACCGCTTGCTGCTAAGAAAATGGCAAAGACAAACAAATACGATGCTATTATCTGCTTAGGAGCAGTAATCAGAGGAGCAACACCTCATTTTGAATATGTATCAAGTGAAGCATCCAAGGGAATAGCACATGTTTCACTTGATACAGAAGTTCCAGTAATATTTGGAGTTTTAACAACGGATACAATTGAGCAGGCAATTGAAAGGGCTGGAACGAAGGCGGGAAATAAAGGATATGATGCTGCAGTTACAGCCATTGAAATGGCGAATCTATTAAAACAATTTTAATAGTGGAGTGTGTGTAAATTGATTCCCTTAAATAAGATAAAAACTGTATTTTTCGATTATGATGGGACTTTGCATGATAGCATAAAAATATATGCTCCTGCCTTTAGAAGTGCATACGATTTTCTTGTAAATGAAGGCCTTGCTAAAGAAAGAGAGTGGTCTGACAAAGAGATAAGTTATTGGCTGGGATTCACTCCACAAAACATGTGGAAATCTTTCATGCCTTATCTTCAGGATGAATTAAAGGAAAAGTGTAGCAGTATAATATCTGAGGAGATGAAGATGTCGATTTCAGAAGGTAGGCCAGTTCTTTATGATGGTGCCATAGAGGTTTTAGAGTATTTAAAAAATAAGGGCTATCGACTAATTTTTATAAGCAATTGCAAAATTTATTATAAAGAAGCTCATAAAAAATTATTTAATTTAGACAAATATTTTGAAAGGCTAATTTGTTCAGAAGAGTTTAGTTTTATTCAAAAGCATGAAATACTAAGAATAATAAAAGATGAATATCCTAAGGATATGGTTATAATTGGAGATAGATATCAAGATATAGAAGCAGGAAAGAAAAACGGTATTTACACCATTGGATGCAGCTATGGCTATACTCAGGATGGCGAACTTAAAGAGGCAGATTTAATAATTGATAATATTATGGAATTGAAAAAATGTTTATAAAAATAAAACCGCGTGGTTCGGCTCTTTGCCTATTACGCGGTTTTTATTTCAGGGATATTTTGAAATTTATATCTTGAGCATTTTTTTGTTTCAATTTCAAAAATATGGTATAATCATATATGATTTAGTTGACATTAGGGGGCAAGATTATGAACGAGGTTATTAATCAAATAAAGAAAAGAAAATCTGTAAGGATTTTTGAAGAAAAGGAAATACCAAAGGAGATTAAGGAAGAGATTTTAAACGCAGCGTTTGAGGCACCAACGGCTGGTGCAATGATGCTGTATAGCATTTTGGACATTACAGATAATGAACTTAAGGAAAGGCTTTCTATTCTATGCGACAATCAGCCCTTTATCGCAAAGGCACCTATGGTTTTGATATTCCTTGCTGATTATCAAAGGTGGTATGATGCCTATTCCCTTACAAATTGCAGTCCAAGAAAGCCGGGCGAAGGGGATATTTTGCTTGCATGTGCCGACGCAATAATTGCAGCTCAAAATACAGTTGTTGCTGCTGAAAGTCTTGGAATTGGTTCCTGCTATATAGGAGATATACTTGAAAATTGTGAAAAGGTTAGAAAAGTATTAGACCTTCCTGA
Organism: Caloramator mitchellensis; assembly: GCF_001440545.1. NCBI lineage: Bacteria > Bacillati > Bacillota > Clostridia > Eubacteriales > Clostridiaceae > Caloramator > Caloramator mitchellensis. The sequence goes on along the minus strand of NZ_LKHP01000002.1, from coordinate 24,457 downwards.
TTATGTTATTCCTGCTGCTATGCTTGTTTATGGATATCCTACAGAGTCGCAAAAAAATAGAAAAAAGCCTGCAAGGTTTGACAAAGAATATATTGCTTTTGAAAATAGATATAAAAGATTATCAAAGGATGAGCACATTGAAATGCATAGTAAAAGACTTAAAAAATCGGGGATAGAGGGAAAAGATGCTGTTGAGGAGATTAGGTCAACCTGCAAAAGAAAGTTTATGTCGGATTTTTCACTCGAGATGAATAGGTCAGCAAAGGAGTATATGAAAAGTTTCAGGTAATGATAAAAATATGCTATAATATTCTTGTCCAATTTATTAAAAAGGGGTTATTACGGTGAGGGTAAAGGTTAAGCTATTTGGAATTCCAGCGGTTACAGTTGAAAATAGAAATATTAATTTTGCATTCAAAAAGGCAGAGGTTCTCTTTTACTATATGGTTTTAAAAAGGGAGGCTACAAGGGATGAGCTTATAAATCTTTTGTGGCAGGGTCATGAGGATGATGTTGCAAGGAAAAATTTACGAAATGCAATATATAGCGTAAAAAAGGCCTTTGGATTTGACGTTTTTATTTCAAACAATAAATCTACCCTTGCTTTAAATCCGGCTATTATATTGGAATGCGATGTTTTAAATCTGGTTAACTCAAATAAATTGAATGAATACAATGGCGAGTTTTTAGAAGGAATTAATATAAAAGAGTGTGTTGCATTTGAAGAATGGCTGCTTTCAAAGAGGCAAGAAATCAGTGAAATGTATATTAAAAGGCTGTATAAGTTTATTGAAGAAGCTTTGAAAAGTAAAGACATAAAAAACGCTGAAGAATATACTAAAAAAATTATTGAAATTGATGAATTTGATGAAAAAGCTTTAAGAATACTTATGCAGATTTATTATAAGAAGGGCGAAACAAAAAAGGCAGTGGAAATTTATAACAACTTTAAGCAGAAACTTTATAAAGAGCTTGGAGTTTTGCCGGATGCAAAAACTATAAGTTTGTATGAAAGATTAACTAAAACAAGGCTTAAGGAAGAAGAAAAATTTTTTTACGGAAGAGATTTTGAAATTTCTAAAATTTTAGATAATTTTAATAAATTCATGAGCGATTTACAATACAAAAATATATTTATAATCGGAGAGGCGGGAATTGGAAAATCAAGACTAACAGAGGAATTTTTGCAAAGATGTGAACATGAGTTAAGCTTTGTAAAAGCAAATTGCTTTGCAGTTGAAGAGAGCTACATATTAAAGGTTTGGGGAGATGTATTAACAGGGCTTTCGGAGTATATATCAAATGAATATATCCCTAAGTCATGGAAAAACATACTTTCATCATATTTTCCATCATTAGCAGGTATTTTTGAAACAGGGGAAAATATTAATTTTGACGCTAATAGATACAAACTTTTGGAAGAGATAATTATTGAATTAATTTCAACAATCGCTAATAAACACAAGCTGATTATAATATTAGAAGATGTTCACTGGATGGATGATGTAAGCCTGTCAATACTTAAAAAGATAATGCTCAGCAAGAAAAATATATTTTTTATTCTGAATTCAAGGTATGATAAAAAGATAAATGAATTTTGTGCAAGAGTAACAAGATATGACAGGATGGAAAAAATAGAGCTTACAAGATTTACAAGAGAGGAATCTTGGGATTTTGTTCAAAAGGCGCTAAATGGCCTTGAAATATCTCATGAAGTGCTGAACAATATATACACAGAAACAGAGGGAAATACCTTTTTTATAGTTGAATATATAAATTTAATTAGGAATAATCTAGACGTATCTTATTTAAATACAAGGCTTCAGGAAATACTAAATAGCAGATTTATCGACATTTCAATTGAAGGCAAAAAGCTATTGAATATTATTTCAATGTTTTATGATGAGGCTCCTTTAAATTATATAATCAAACTTGTGGAACTTGATGAAGAAACGTTATTGGAAACTTTGGAGGAACTTGTTGCAAAATTTATAATAATAGAAGTCAATGATAAAAATTTAGGTTATAAATTTTCGCACCAAAAGCTGAGGGAATTTGTGTATTGCAACCTTTCGAATGCGAAAAAAAGAATAATGCACGGAAGGATTGCACTGCTCATGGAAGAAAAATTAACTGGGGACAGGACTGATTTTTACCTTTATAGCGGCTTGATTTACCATTTTGAAAGAGCCGGAGAAATTAAAAAGGCTTTAAAATACAAGATGAAAAACATAACTGAACTTTTGAATTTCAGCAACGAACTTTTCCCAGAGGTTCCCTATGAAGAAAAACTGTTGGAGGAATGCAATAGTAAATCAATATATTCAAAGCTTGATGAAATAAACAATCAACTTACTGAGATAAAGGAAAACTCAAAAGATTATAAGTGGCTTTGCGCATTTTTTAGCTATGTAAGGGGAAGGCTTCTTATTTGGGAAGGCGAATACGAAAGAGGTATTGATGATATAAAAAACTCAATTGAATTAACAAAAGAATTAGGGGATGAAATATTAGAACTAAAGGCTATTAGACAAATTATATATTACTCAATACAGGTGCATGATGTTGAATCCATGACAAAATATGTCGAGGATGGGATAAGGATTGCAAACAAGTTAAAGAATAAGAAGGAACTTGCAATTCTTTTTAGGCTTAAAGGCCTCAATCTTATTATGCAGGAAAAATTTAATAGAGCAGAGGAAGTTATTAAGCACTCACTCATGATTTTTGAATCCCTAAACAATAAAGAAGCAAAATACCACTTTAATATTGCAGCCTCTTTAAATTACCTGGGAAATATCAGGAGGCTTAATACTGACTTTAAATCTGCTTTAAACTATTACGACAAGGCAATTGAAATATGTAGTAGAATAAAAACAAATGTAGGATTAACAGTTTTCTTGACAAATGCTGGACAAGTCTCCTATGAACTGGGGGACTACGTAAGGGCAAAGGATTATTTAAAAAGAGCAGTTGATTTATACAAAAAATCCGATGCTCACTGGTTAAGACCGATTGCCGAAGGATATTTTTCATTAACACTCATAAAAGAAGGGAGATATGAGGAATCCTTAAAATATTTAAAGATGGCTGATGTGGATGCACAAAAATTAAAAAGCCCATTTGAAAATGGGATTGTTTTAAGGGTTAAGGCTGAGATAAAAAGGAATATGGATAATAATGCAAGATTAAACTATGTATTTAAGGAATATTTAAAAGAAGATTTATATTATTACAGTAGTTTAGGAGAAGAACTTTTAAGTAAAGTAAAGGAAAGATATCAAGTGGATATATTAAGGGCGTTATCAAGGGGAGTTTAGAATGAATATTGTTGAGAAACTGGGAATAAATAACGAAGTAATTACCATTGTTGGAGGCGGCGGTAAGACAAGCATAATGTTTAAAATAGCAAGTGAATTGAAAAGCCAAAATAAAAGGGTGCTTGTAACTACTACTACTAAAATGTATTATCCAACTGAAGGGCAATGCGACCAGTATTTTAATTTTGATGATTTTGATATTAAAAATATAAAGTGCAATATAATTGTTGTATGCAAAGAGGTTTTAAGGCAGGATAAGGTCTTAGGGCTTGATGTGGAACAGATTAAGCATTTGCTGGATTTAAATATTTTCGATGCATGTATAATAGAAGGCGATGGTTCCAGGGGAATTTCAATTAAGGCACCTGAGGAATTTGAGCCGGTTGTTCCAATTTTCTCGAAAATGGTTATTGGAGTTATTGGAGCGGATGCATTGTATAAAGAAATTAATGACAAAAATGTTTTTAGGGTTGTAAAATTTTGTAAAGTTACGGGGTCTAATAAGGGCGATTTGCTGGATGAAAAAGTTGTCTCAAAGCTGATTAATTCAGATAATGGGCTTTTTAAAGAAACACCATCGATGGCAAGAAAAATAGCGGTTATAAATAAGGTTGATGATGAATATAAAGTTGATATTTGCAAAAAAATATTTAGCTTGACTGACTGTGAATTTGCTATATCTTCCATTAAAAACGATTTATTTGAAAAATGGAGATGATTTGATTGGTTTCTATTGTTATATTGGCATCTGGTTTTTCTAATAGAATGGGAAGGGATAAGCTTATTATAGAATTTAAAGGAATAAAAATTATTGAACATACCATCTTAAACGCTGTTAAATCAAAGGCGGATGAAGTTTTAGTTGTTTACAGGGATGAAATTATAAAAAAAATTGCTGAAACATATGGTGCAAAGGCAGTAATTAATGAAAATGCTCACAATGGTCAGAGCCAAGCTGTAATTTGCGGCATTAAAAATTTAAATATCAGGGACGGAGTTTTATTTTTGCCCGGGGATATGCCCTTTTTTGATGTTGAGAGCATAAATAGGCTCATCGACGAATATGAAAAAACTAAAAAAATAGTTTGTCCAGTGTGCCTTTTTAAAAGGAGGGCGCCGGTTATTTTTCCACAGGGCTATATTAATGATTTGCTTAGTTTAACTGGGGATATCGGAGGAAGAGCTATTCTTGAAAAGAATAATGATGTCAGTGAAGTTGCATTTAAAAATTTAAAGCTGTTTTGGGATATTGATGAGTTAAATGATTTGAAATATTCGTCTGGGGAAACAGTTATTATTAGAGGGGCAGGGGATATTGCATCAGGAGTGGCGCTAAGGCTTTTTAGATGTGGGTTTAATATAATTATGCTTGAAACAAATAATCCTTCTGTAATTAGAAGAAGGGTAGCATTTGCTTCGGCTGTTTTTAACAAAGAAGCTGATGTTGAAGGGGTTAAAGGTATATTGGCAGGCTATTCTGATATTGAAAGCATATGGAGGATTGGAGCCATCCCTGTCATAATTGATGAAAATTTAGATATATTGAACCATATTGAGGTTGATATTTTAATAGATGCAATACTTGCGAAGAAAAATCTCGGGATGATGAAGAGCATGGCACCTCTGACTATTGGACTAGGACCGGGATTTGAGGCGGGTGTGGATGTTCATGCTGTGATAGAGACAAACAGGGGACATAACCTTGGAAGGGTTTATTATAAAGGATTTGCTGAAAAGAATACGGGGACTCCGGGAGACGTTTTAGGATTTAAAGAAGAAAGGGTATTAAGAGCACCCTGCAATGGGAAAGTAATATTAGTAAAGGATATTGGAGACTTTGTTAAAAAGGGAGAAACATTGCTAATGGTTAATGAATTAGAAGTGAAGTCAAAGATAGATGGGATTGTAAGGGGAATTATTAAAGATGGTTATGAAGTTTTAGAGGGAATGAAAATAGGCGATGTTGACCCGAGGGGAAAGAAAGAATATTGTTTTACTGTTTCTGAGAAAGCCCTTGCAATTGCGGGCGGAGTGCTGGAGGCTATTTTAAATTTTAGGATGAATAAAAGAGGTGGGGAAAGTGGAGGAAAAGGTTATTCAAAAAATACTTGAAGCTACTCGAAAAAACAAGGGAGCAGCTCTTTGCACAATTACGAATACATACGGTTCATCACCAGGCAAGGAAGGATTTATGATGGCTGTATTTGAAGATGGGAATATTATTGGAACTGTAGGCGGAGGGATATTAGAGGGGCAGGTTACAAAAGACGCAGTTGAGGCGATAAAATTAGGAAAAAGCGTTAATAAGACATATATCTTGAGCGATGCGGGTTTAAAATCCAAGTGCGGTGGCAAGGTAGATGTATTTATTAAAACATTTTCAAGAAGGAATAAGCTGATAATTGTAGGCGGAGGGCATGTTGCTTTGGAAATATACAAATTTGCAAAGCTATTAGATTTTTATATAGTTATATTTGAAGATAGAGAAGAATTTGCAAACAAGGAAAGATTTGAAGATGCAGATGAAATTATAGTTGGAGATATAGGAAAAGAACTTGAAAACTACAATATAGATGAAAACTGCTTTATAGTTATTGTAACAAGGGGCCATGAACAGGATGAAATTGCGTTAAAAAGTGTAATCAATAGCAGCGCAAATTACATTGGAATGATAGGAAGCATCAATAAGGTTAGGTTTATCTTTGATAGATTAAAGCAAGAAGGATTACAAGAGCAAATAAAAAGGGTGTATGCTCCAATAGGATTAAGACTTGGAGGTGATACACCTTCGGAGATTGCCCTTAGCATTTTGTCTGAGATAATGCTTGTCAAAAATAAAGGAAGACTAGAACATTCAAAGTTTGTAGAGTTTTAGCAATTTAATAGTTTTATCGATTATAAAATCTGGGTCAAGGGGTTTGGCTGATTTTCAAGTATAATTTCATTGCTTATTGGTAGTGTAAAGGTAAAATTGCTTCCAACATTAACAGAGCTCTCTACCCAAATTCTTCCTCTATGATATTCAACAATTTGTTTGCAAATTGCAAGGCCAAGTCCTGTCCCACTTGGTTTATATTGTAAGTTATTATTATAAATTTGGTTAAATTTATCGAAAATTTTCGGGATATTTTCTTCTGCAATTCCAATGCCTGTATCAATCACAGATATATAAACATATCTATCATCAAACTTCGATTCAATAGTAATTGAGCCATTGTTTGTAAATTTTACAGCATTAGAAATAAGGTTAATCATAACTTGAATTATCCTATCTTTATCTCCATATACATATGGGGTATTATGAGCTATTTTTTTAATAATGTTGAGCCCCTTCACCTCATATAATAAAGATGTTGCACTTAATGAATGATTAATAGCTTCAACAATTGAAAAGGATTTCATGTCCCAATCTATTTTTCCTGATTCAATTTTTGACAAGTCTAATACATCATTTATCAGGTTAGTAAGCCTTTTACTTTCAGATATTATTATTTCTACGTTATCTATAATTTGTTGTATAGACTTAGCTAGTTTAATATCATCTTTATTAATTAAGGGAAAAATTATATTATTTATTCTTTTCTTGACCAAATTTGAAAACCCGAGGATTGATGTAAGGGGTGTTCGTATCTCGTGTGAAATCATATTAATAAAGTCAGTTTTTAATCTGTCAATCTCTAATAGCCTTTGATTTGTTTCTATTAAACTAAGTTCGGCACGCTTAATTTTATCGATATCCAAAATTGAAACAATAATATTTCTAGTATTAGCTATCGTTGCCAAATTCATTATTACATATCTCTCTTTTTTTTGGTTCAAAATCAGTTTAAACTCATTGCTATATATTATAAACTTAGAATCAGAAAAGATATTGCTAAAATCCGCTTGAAGTTTTTTAACATCATTTTCATGCATAAAATCGCAAAGCCTAAGTTTATTTTCAATTTCTTCCTTACTATATCCTGAAAATTTTGTAAATTCAGTATTTGCAAGATTTATTATTCTATCATTATTAATTATCAACATCGGAGTAGCTGTGCATTCAAAAATAGATTTATACATTTTTTCACTTTTTAATAAATCTTGTTGATATTCTTCTATAGTATTTAGTAGTTTGTTAATAGATAAGGCAAGCTCAGAAAGTTCATCATTTCCTTTATAATAGATTTTTTGCGTCACATCTAAATTTTTTGTAATATTAATTACATCATCCTTCATTTTAAACACTTTCTTTAACACAAATTGATTTATTAAGTTTATGAACAATATGATTGAAAAAAGAGAAAGAAGTGAAACCGCAATAAGAAAATAATTTACAGTTCTTTTGCCTTCAATGTATCCATTTCGTTTTGTTTGAATAGTAATGACAATGTTTGGATTGTTCCAGATATCATTGTATAGTGAAAATAAGTTAATATTATTTCCATTTGAAATGCAAGTGAAGGTCTCTTGTTCCGAGGGGAGTTTTAATTTTTGAGGTGAATTTAATTTCATATATGAATAGTTCAATACATCAAAACTTAAGTTAATTGTTTTGGATAATCTTTCTATCTCATATTTATCTAGATACCGAATCATTATAAAAATACCAGCTGGTGGTGAATTTCCAGTATTATCCCTTATAGGTTGTGAAGAATATAAAGCTGGAATTTCATTTATAAAAAAAATTCCTTTTATATTTTGGTTTAAATTTATTAAATTGGAATCTCTGTTGTTTATTTTATCTAACAAAGATTCAGGTATTTCTAATATCATATCGTTATTAAAATCATAGTATTTTTGATAAAGTATATTATAATTTGAATCTAGGATTAATATTAAATTTGTCCTTATTCTTTTAATAGTTTCTTTTGGAAATTCATTTTCAAAGTCTTTGTTTTTCCCGAGAACGTAGTCATAAGCCTGATCCCAATTAGCGTAGTCTTGATTTGTGAAGTCAAGGTCAGTTAAATCATCATCAATTATCTGCTCTACTGATTTTATTCTTGAAATCATCGATTCATTTTCTATATCCTCAAAACGTTTTAATATGATATTATATGAAGAAAAATAGAGTATATGAAGTATAGTCAGGTAAAATATAAACGTAGATAATAAAATTTTGGTTTTTATTTTCATTTTAACCACCTCGTTTGTTAATAGTATATGAAGAAAGAGGTGGATTGGATAAAAAAAGAGCCATGAAGGCTCAATCTCATGGGATTATTCTTTTATTTTGGAGCAAATCGATATTTTCCATAGGTGTATTTGGATTTTCTGGGACAGTAGATACCTCATAAATATCGTCAAGGTCAATTCTACCCTTTGGCATTTCAGGCCAAAAAAGTGCATTGTTTGTTCTCTCCAAAATTGGGTAGCCAAGTCCCGTAGGATGATAGATGTCAGTTACATGTTCATCTATTTGTCTTTGGTCAGCATCATCGTTTTTTGGTGGTCTTGTCATAAAATCACTCCTTTTGCTGAATTTTTATATATTATGTGTGATTTTTTGGGAAAAAATACAAAAATAAAAAGTAAAAAATAAAAAAATTATATGCTATAATATTTTCAGGTGGTGGTTAGATGAAAATAGATGAGGCGGTAAGATTGATACAAATAATGATGATGCAGCAATTGACTCAGCAATCCAGCATAGATGGGACTAGCCAGAACACAGAGCTTTTCAAGAGCATTTTAGAGGGCCTTTTGAAGGCACAGACTAATGAAAATTCTGTAAACCAGCAACAAACTGGCGCAGCCAGCAGCAACTTAGATAAGCCTGAGGAGCAATCGGATGGGCTAAAGTCGACTACAATTGAAGCTGCAATTAAAGAGGCTTCGAGAAAATATGGGGTTGATGAAGCGCTTATAAGAGCGGTTATAAAGCAGGAGTCTGGATTTAATCCAAAGGCAGTATCTTCTGCAGGCGCCATGGGGCTTATGCAGCTAATGCCTTCGACAGCAAAATCGCTTGGAATTGATAATCCATTTGACCCTATTGAAAATATAGAAGGTGGAACAAAATATTTGAGAAGATTAATTGATTCATTTAAAGGACAAAAGGAACTTGCCTTGGCAGCATATAACGGTGGAATAGGCAGAATGAATAGACGCGGTGTGGATACTGTTGAAGAAATCGTAAAAATGCCTAATGAAACTGTTAATTATGTTGATAAAGTAATGAAAAATTATCAAAAATATAAATCTGTAGATAGAAAGGCTTGATTCCTGAGGGGGGATTTGTTTTGGAACCTTATGGTTTAGTTCTAGGTGGCGGAGGAGCCAAAGGCGGTTATGAAATTGGGGTATGGAAGGCCCTTAGGGAGCTTCAAATCCCAATTAAGGCGGTAACGGGAACATCTGTAGGTGCATTAAATGGTGCTTTGATTGTTCAGGGAGAATTTGAAAAAGCTATTGATATTTGGACAAATCTTTCAATAGAAAACGTTGTAAAAGTAGAAAAGGAAATTGAAGTTGCAAAAGAATCAGATAAAAAATTTATTTCAATTTTTAACACTATAAAAAATTTGATAACAAATGGGGGATTAGATGTTACTCCCCTAAGAGAGCTTATCAACAATATTTTAGATGAAGAAAAAATAAGAAAGTCTGATATAGATTTTGGGATAGTGACATTTTCGCTGTCCGATTTTAAACCGGTTGAACTTTTTAAGGATGAAATCCCAGAGGGAAGCCTTGCTGATTATTTATTAGCAAGCGCATGTTTTCCTGCCTTTAGACCCCATGAGATTGGAGAAAAGAAGTTCATAGACGGTGGTATTTACGACAATATCCCTTTAGGACTAATGCTTAAAAAGGATATTCGTAATATTATAGTTGTTGATATCTCAGGTGTTGGATTGGTTAGAAAGGTTAATAAAAAGGGAGTCAATATCGTTGAAATTAAGAATTCAGATGATTTAGGTGGAACGCTTGATTTTAATGGAGAAAGGTCGATTAAGAATATAGAATTGGGATATCTTGATGCAATGAAGGCCTTTGGAAAATTTAAGGGCTATAAATATTTTTTCAAACCAAACGAAGAATTCGATGAAACAAAGGAAATGTTTAGGAATTTAGATATAGTTTACTTGAAAAAATTTTACTCCTTTTTAGGATTGGACTTTGGAGCTAAAAAGAATACTACTAATAAAATTGTTTTGGACAAGGTTATAAGGACTATTCAACAATATTCTAATGGTAAATTATCTATGGATAGTATTTTTCCAGCAATGCTTGAAATTACCGCAGAACAACTTGGAATAGATAGAAGAAGGCTTTATACATTAAATGAACTTACTGATTTGATTCTTGAAGAATATCAAAGGACTATAAGCAGCGATAATTTTAGGGAAAAGATGCCGTGGATTAACAAGCTATTGACAAGCAGAACACAGCTTGAGTTCGATAGAGAAATTTTGAAGAACGGTTTTGAAAAAAAATATTTGATTTCATTTGATGCCAATGCTTCTGAACTTGACGATAAAATAAAACGCTTTAGAAGATTTGTTGCAATGGCATTCCCCAAAATAATGATTTCAAATATGCTCATTGCATTCTTGCTTGAAAAAAGAACTATTGAATCCAGCAAGAACGAAATAGTAAGCGAATCGGAATAAAGAGCAGAACTAAAACCCTATGAAAGATTTCTAAAGTCGCTTCATCTGCCTTAGTAACTCTTGGCGTTTTCCTTTTCAATAGTCTGTATTTTTGATTGGACTATTGAAAAGGAATAAAACTTTGTGCCGTGGTGAAATGAGTTCGACTTAGAATATCATTCATAGGTTTTTTAATTTGATGTGATTTTTATCCTGCTTGTAATTTTACTAGGTGTGATGATATACTAATAGCGAATGGAGGGAGAAGAGTGAAAAGAGAAAGAATAGATAAGGTTCTTGCAAATTTAGGATATGGAACAAGAAAAGAAATAAAAAAGATGTGCAGAAACGGTGAGGTTGAGGTCAATGGGGAAATCGTAAAGGACAGCTCCGAACATATAGACCCATTTAATGATGCCATTACAGTTAACGGAGAAAGGGTTGAATATAAGGAATTTATATATTTGATGCTTAATAAACCACAGGGCGTTATCACTGCTACATACGACGAAGTTGAAAGAACGGTTATCGATTTGATCGATGATGAGTATTTAGTTTTTTCACCATCACCCGTTGGAAGGCTTGATAAGGATACAGAGGGACTTTTACTTATAACAAACGATGGAGAACTTAATCATCTTCTTTTATCGCCTAAAAGGCATGTTCCTAAAAAATATTATGCAAAGGTAGAGGGTAGAGTAACTTTAGAGGATGTTGAACGGTTTAAGGAAGGTGTTGTTCTTGATGATGGATACAAGACAATGCCTTCAGAACTTGAAATTTTAGCAAGCGGTGAAATATCCGAAATTGAGCTTATTATATACGAAGGAAAATATCATCAGGTAAAAAGAATGTTTGAGGCAGTAGGCAAAAGGGTAATTTATCTTAAAAGGATTGAATTTGGACCTTTAAAGCTCGACGAGAATTTAGAGGCTGGGGAGTATAGGGAGCTTTCTGAAGAGGAGCTATTAATGTTAAAAGAGGCTGTTAAGAAAAAATGATAGACATGTTTAAAATATATTTGTTTTAGGATATAATTATAGTGAAGGGAGTTGAGTTTATGGAGGAGATGTTGAAGCTCATCCTGCAGGAAGTTAGAAGCATTAACAAACGACTTGATAATGTAGAGAATGATGTTGCAGGATTGAGAGCCGATGTAAGCGGAGTAAAAGCAAACCAAGAACGCATGCAGGAAGACATAAGCAGCTTAAAGGCGAACCAAGAGCGCATGCAGGAAGACATAAGCAGCTTAAAGGCGAACCAAGAGCGCATGCAGGAAGACATAAGCAGCTTAAAAGCAAACCAGGAACGCATGCAAGAAGACATAAGCAGCTTAAAAGCAAACCAGGAACGCATGCAAGAAGACATAAGCAGCTTAAAGGCGAACCAAGAGCGCATGCAGGAAGACATCGATATGATGAAGACAGACATAAGCAGTCTAAAAGCAAACCAGGCTGAAACCAACTTAAGGCTTGAAAGGCTGGAGGAAGGACAGAATAGAATGGAAAAGAAGTTAGATGCAGTTTTTGACCAAACAGCTAAACTAACTGAATTTAAAACATATGTGATTGAAAAGATTGAAGATATTTCAAATGACATTGAATTTCTAAAATACAAAGAGAAAAAGAATGAAGAGGATTTGTTTATAATAAAGAGAAATTTTAGAGCAATAAAAGGCATTTAGCCTTTTATTTTTTTGTCTAATCAACTTATTGTTTGGCAATAATTTATTAGTAATGATATAATATATAGGAAATTGGATTTGAGGAGGATTTTATGCTTAATCTTGATTTATTAAATAAGGAGCAATACGAAGCTGTAGTTTCAATAAATGGACCACTTTTGATACTTGCAGGAGCAGGCTCAGGTAAGACAAGGGTTTTAACTTTTAGAATAGCTTATCTAATAGAAAACGGGGTTCATCCGGCCAATATACTTGCGATTACATTCACAAATAAGGCTGCAGATGAAATGAAAAATAGAGTCATTGACCTAGTAGGCCCAGAGGCAAACTATATGTGGATAAGCACCTTCCATTCAGCCTGCGTAAGAATTTTAAGGCAGGAAATTGAAAGATTGGGTTACGGCAAGAACTTTGTAATATTTGATACAAACGACCAGGAAAAGCTGATGAAGGATGTTTTAAAGGAGCTGAATTTGAGTGAAAAGGTATATCCTCCAAAGGAGATGCTCGGAAAGATTGGAAGCGCTAAGGATAAATTGATAGATGCAAATGAGTTTTATAGAAGAAACGCAAAGGATTTCAGGAATCAAAAAATTGCAGAAATATATGCATATTACCAGAAAAAATTAAAGGATAACAACGCACTGGATTTTGATGATTTGATATTTAAAACCGTTCAGCTATTCAGGGAAAATCCAGACATATTGAGGTATTATCAAAAGAAGTTTAAATACATATTAGTCGATGAGTATCAGGACACAAACAAGGCACAATATGAGCTAATAAATCTTCTTGCAAAGGAGCACAGAAACCTTTGTGTAGTAGGCGATGATGACCAGGCGATTTACACGTTCCGCGGTGCAGATATATCAAATATACTCGATTTTGAAAGCGATTATAAAGATGCAAAGGTGATAAAGCTCGAACAGAATTACAGGTGCACAAAGAGAATACTCGACGCTGCAAACTATGTGATAGCAAATAATGAAAACCGTAAGAACAAAAGGCTCTGGACACAAAACAAATTAGGCGATGAGATAAAACTATTCAGGGCTGATTATGATACAGAAGAGGCACAGTTTATCACTAACGAAATAATAAAATTAAATGCGAAGGGATATAGCTTCAGGGATTTTGCAATTCTATATAGAACTAATGCGATGTCGCGTATATTAGAAGAAGCGTTTGTAACAAGCAGTATACCATATAGAGTTATAGGGGCTTTTAAATTCTATGATAGGAAAGAAGTAAGGGATATACTTGCATATCTCAAATTTATAAACAATCCTCAAGATAGCATAAGCCTCGAAAGGATTATTAATACACCAAAAAGAGGCATAGGTGATGCTACAATATTAAAATACAAAGAATTTGCTGCAAGAAACGATTTGAGCCTTTTTGAAGCTTTTAAAAGAAGCAACGAAGTTGATGGAGTTGGTGCAAGAGCTGTTAGTGCAATAAATAGATTTGTAACATTGATTAACTATTTCATCAATTCAAAGGACCAAATTTCAGTTGCAGAGCTTATAAACGAAGTATTAGAAAAATCAGGTTATTTAGCTGAGCTGCAAAATGAAAAGACCGAAGAGGCAAACGCAAGGATTGAAAACCTTCAGGAACTTTATTCATCTGCTGTTGAATTTGAGCAGAAGGCTGAGGTTAAAACACTTGATGCTTATTTAGAAAGAATTGCCCTTGTATCCGACCAGGATAATCTAGATGAAAAAGGCGGAGTAACTTTAATGACGGTTCATGCTGCTAAAGGGCTTGAATTTCCTGTTGTATTCATAGCAGGAATGGAAGAAGGCATATTTCCACACTTTTCTGCAAGGGATGATGAGGATGAACTTGAGGAAGAAAGAAGGCTTTGCTATGTTGCAATAACAAGAGCAAAAGAACAGCTCTATTTAACCTGCGCAAAGCAGAGGATGTTATTTGGAAGAACTTCATTTAATCCTATATCTTCATTTGTTGAAGAAATACCAGAGGACTTAATAGACGATATTTCACAATATAAGAAGAAAAAACCTACTTCTTCGCTTTATGAGCCAGCATTTCAAAGCAGTTTGACAAGAACTAATTCCAGCCATGGCATTGAGGCAAGGGTTAGTGTAAATGCTGAGGTTAAGGCATATTCAAATGTTCAAATAAAACTTGGTGATAAAGTTAAGCATAAAATATTTGGACATGGAATTGTAGTTGCGATAAAAGATGTAAAGCAGGATAAACAGGTGACGATAAGTTTTGATAAAAGCGGAGTTAAAACACTTCTATTATCAACAGCGCCTCTTGAGGTAGTTTAGGGGGGAGAATATGGAAGATATAAGAAAAAGGATTGAGGATTTAAGGGAATTGATTGAATACCACAATCACAAATATTATGTAGAGGATAGTCCTGAAATTAGCGACTTTGAATACGACAATCTTATGAGGGAACTTAAGAAACTTGAAGAGCAGCACCCTGAGTTCAAGTCTCCAAATTCACCTACTGAAAGGGTGGGAGGTAAGCCTTTAAAGGAATTTAACCAGGTAGTTCATTCAGTTCCGATGTTGTCACTTCAGGATGTGTTCTCATTTGAAGAGCTAAGGGATTGGAACAATAGAGTTGTATCTGCTGTTGGTGAAGTTGAATACGTTGTAGAACTAAAAATAGACGGACTTTCGGTATCCATTCTTTATGAAAATGGTGAACTTATAAGGGCTGCCACAAGAGGAGATGGGAATGTTGGAGAGGATGTTACATTAAACATTAAAACAATAAAATCGCTTCCACTAAGAATTAAAGATAATAATTTGCTGGAGGTTCGTGGCGAAGTATACATGCCTAAAAAGGAATTCGAAAGGCTTAATGAAGAGAGGGAAATATTAGAGCTTTCTTTATTTGCAAACCCAAGAAACGCTGCAGCAGGTTCTCTAAGGCAGCTTGACCCTAAAATAACTGCGCAGAGAAAATTGGATTTATTTATATTCAACATACAAAGGTATGGCGGAGATGAATTAAAAACTCACAAAGATGCTCTTGAATACTTAAAGGACTTAGGGTTTAAGGTTAGCCCGGTGAGGTTTGTAAGCAGCGATATTGAAGAAGTGATAGAAAAAATAAAGGAGCTTGGAGAGACAAGGGGAGATTTGCCCTACGATATAGACGGTATTGTAATCAAGGTAAACGAGCTTCAAAAGAGAGAAATATTAGGTCAAACAGCTAAAACTCCAAGGTGGGCTGTAGCCTACAAATACCCTGCTGAGAAGAAAAAGACAAAACTTAAGGATATAGTTTTGCAGGTTGGAAGGACTGGAGCTATAACTCCAACGGCTATATTAGAGCCTGTAAGAATTGCAGGAACTGTAGTTTCAAGAGCAACACTTCATAATGAGGATTATATAAAGGAAAAGGATATTAGAATAGGGGACAGCGTCATAATTCAAAAGGCAGGCGAAATAATACCAGAGGTTTTAGAGGTTGTATTCGATGATAGGGATGGAAGCGAAATAGAGTTTACAATGCCAAATATATGCCCAGAATGCGGGGCAACAGCTGTTAGGGAAGATGGTGAGGCGGTATTAAGATGCACAAACATATCCTGCCCAGCTCAGATTAAAAGAAGCATTGTTCACTTTGCATCGAGGGATGCGATGAATATTGAAGGGTTAGGTCCTCAGATTGTTAACCTGCTCATTGAAAACAATATAATTAAAGATGCTGCTGACCTTTATTTTATAAAAGCTGATGAGCTTGAAAGTTTACCGAGGATGGGTAAAAAATCTGCATCTAAATTAGTAGAAGCGATACAAAACAGCAAAAATAACGATATAGACAAATTTGTTTTTGGACTCGGAATACGTTATGTGGGTTTAAAGTCTGCTAAAAATTTAACAAGATATTTTAAAAGCGTTGAAAACATAATGAATGCAGGGATTGAGGAATTAACTCAGGTAGAAGAGATAGGTTCAACAATTGCAAGAAGCATTTATGATTTTTTCAGGGAGGAACATAATATTAAATTAATCGAAAAGTTTAAAAGTGCAGGTGTTAATTTTAAACTCATTCAGCAGGAAGATAGCACAAATAAAATATTAGAAGGAAAAACAGTAGTAGTAACTGGAACACTAGAAAATTATACAAGGGACGAAATTCAATATTTAATAGAAAAATTGGGTGGCAAAGTTTCGGGCAGCGTTTCAAAGAAAACCAGCTTTGTAATAGTTGGCGAAAGCCCGGGAAGTAAGCTTAAAAAAGCTCAGGAACTTGGCGTTAAAATTTTAAATGAGACTGAATTTAACGAATTGATAAAAGAAGGTAATGCGTTATGAGGTTTATAGAATATGCAATGTGGTTTATAATTCTTTTGACTACGGTAATAACCTTTTTAACCATAATGGTAAGCTACGGATTATTCTATATATCACATTTCACAACTCTTTTACCGTTTGAAGTTTCAATGGTTCTTGTATTACTGCTTTGGGGAATTTATAATATATACAATAACTACCGCCAAAGTAGAAATGCTGTTATCATAAGTTTTCTGCTTGGCGGAATAATGCTCTTATTTATATTGTTTGGAATATATTAAGAAAGGATGTGCAGTATGTCAGTTGATAAAAAGCAGGTCGATTATGTTGCAAAGCTTGCAAGGCTTGAATTCTCAGAGGATGAAAAGGAAAAATTCGTCCAGGATTTTAATAACATACTTCAATTTGTTGAGCAGTTGAAGGAAGTAGATACAGAGAATGTTGAAATAAGCATCACAAATTATGCAGCGTTTAATGTATTAAGGGAAGACAAGATAGAAAAGTCTATGGACAGAGAAGATGCCCTATTGAATGCTCCAGACAAAGAAAATGGTTACTTTAAAGTTCCAAAGGTTGTAGAATAGGAGGCGGTTTCATGCATTTTAAATATGCACACGAGATTAAGGACCTTTTAATAAAGAAAGAAGTTAGCGCCGAAGAGGTTGTTAAATCATCAATAGAAAGAATCAAAGAAGTTGACGGTAAAATAGACGCTTTTTTAGAGGTTTTTGAGGAAGACGCAATTGAAAATGCTAAATCAGTTGATAAAAAGATTGCAAATGGAGAAGAAGTAGGCGCCCTTGCAGGTATACCTATGGCTATCAAGGATAATATTTGCTTAAAAAACCAAAAAACAACATGTGCATCAAAAATACTTGAAAATTTCACATCTCCTTATGATGCAACTGTTGTTAGAAAGTTAAAGGAAAGCGATGCTATAATAATTGGAAGATTAAATATGGATGAATTTGCGATGGGCTCATCTACTGAAAATTCATCCATCAAGAAGACAAAAAATCCATATGATTTAGAAAGGGTTCCAGGAGGCTCCTCAGGTGGTTCAGCCGCATCTGTTGCTGCTGGAGAAGTATATTTTTCACTTGGCTCTGACACAGGCGGTTCAATAAGACAACCTGCATCATTGTGTGGAGTAGTAGGATTTAAGCCTACATATGGAAGGGTTTCAAGATATGGACTTGTAGCATTTGCTTCATCACTTGACCAGATAGGGCCATTTACAAGGGATGTAGAGGATTGTGCATTGGTTCTTAATACAATATGCGGAAAGGACAATTTAGATTCAACTTCTGCGAACGTAGATGTTGAGGATTTCACTACATATTTAAACAAGGATATAAAGGGAATAAGAGTAGGACTACCAAAGGAATATTTTGGAGAAGGTATTGATGAAGGTGTGAAAAGGGAAGTTGAGAAGGCCGTGGAAGCTTTAAAACTTTTAGGAGCAGAAGTTAAGGAAATAAGCCTTCCGATGTCAAAGTATTCCCTTCCAGTTTATTATATACTGTCAAGTTCAGAAGCAAGCTCAAATCTTGCAAGATTTGACGGCATAAGATATGGATATAGAGCTGATGAATTTGAAGATTTAGTCGATTTATATGTAAAATCAAGAAGCATAGGATTTGGCAGTGAAGTAAAAAGAAGAATTATGCTTGGAACATATGCTCTTTCATCTGGATATTACGATGCATATTACAAGAAGGCATTAAAGGTTAAGCGACTTATAATAGAGGAATTCAAAAGAGCCTTTGAAGAGGTTGATTTAATAGTTTCGCCAACTTCTCCGTCAGTTGCCTTTAAATTTGGAGAAAAGGCTGACGACCCATTAAAGATGTATTTGTCAGATGTTTGCACAGTTCCTGTCAATATTGCAGGACTTCCTGCAGTTTCTATGCCTGTCGGACTATCTGAGGGGTTACCAGTAGGACTACAGATAATAGGTAATTACTTCCAAGAAGGAAAAATACTAAGTCTTGCAAGTTCAATTGAAAAGATAGTAAACTTCAATGCAAGACCTTTAATATAGGAGGTGCAGTTATGGAATTCGAAGCAGTTATAGGTCTTGAGATACATGCCGAACTTTCAACAAAATCAAAGATATTTTGCGGTTGCACAACTGAGTTTGGAGGAGAAGTAAACACACATTGCTGTCCTGTTTGTTTGGGACTTCCAGGAGCCCTACCTGTCTTAAACAAGGCTGTTGTAGATTATGCGATAAAGGCAGGGATTGCTTTAAATTGCAATATTAATAAAGAGACATATATGGCAAGAAAGAATTATTTCTACCCAGATGCACCAAAGAACTATCAGATTACTCAGCACGAAACTCCTCTTTGCAGCGAAGGGTTTGTTGAAGTTGAAACTGAAGAGGGTTTAAAGAAGATAAGGATTGAAAGAATCCATATAGAAGAAGATGCAGGAAAAGCCCTTCACGAAGGTGATGCTTCTTTTATTGATTTCAACAGGTCGGGGGTTCCTCTTATAGAAATAGTAACTCGCCCTGACATGAGAAGTCCACAGGAAGCAAGGATGTTTTTTGAAAAGCTAAGGTCGATTCTTTTATATACCGAAGTTTCCGACTGCAAGATGCAGGAGGGTTCATTAAGATGTGATGCAAATGTTTCTATAAGGCCAAAGGGTTCCAAAGAATTTGGTGTAAAAACCGAAATAAAAAACATGAACTCCTTCAAGGCGCTAGAGAAGGCATTGGAGTTTGAAATAGAAAGACAGATTAACGCAGTAAGAAATGGAGAGAGGATTGTCCAGGAGACAAGAAGATGGGATGAATCTAAAGGCCAGACTATAGTTATGAGAAGCAAGGAAGAAGCACATGATTATAGATACTTCCCAGAGCCAGACATGGTTTATCTTGTTGTAGATGATAATTGGATTGAAGATATTAAATCAAATATGCCTGAACTTCCTGACCAAAAGAGAAAAAGATACATAGAAAACTATAACCTTCCTGAATACGATGCGGAAATAATAACAGCTTCAAAGGAGCTTGCGGCATTTTTTGAGGAAGCTGTAGCAAATGGAGGAAATCCAAAGTCAATAAGCAACTGGATAATGGGAGAAGTATTGAGAACATTAAACGATAGAGAGATGGAAATAACAGATGTAAAATTTAAACCTGCAGACCTTGTAAAGCTGATTGAACTTGTTGAGAAGGGAACTATTTCAAATACAATCGCTAAGAAGGTATTTGCAGATATGTTCGAAACAGGAAAGCAGCCTGAAAAGATAGTTGAAGAAAAGGGACTTGTTCAAATTTCAGATGAGGGTGCTATAAGAGATATAGTAAACAAAGTTTTAGACGAGAATCCACAGTCGATAGAGGACTTTAAAAACGGCAAGACAAAGGCTATGGGATTCTTAGTGGGACAGATAATGAAGGCTTCAAAGGGTAAAGCAAATCCACAATTAGTTAATAAGTTGTTAGATGAGGAGATAAGAAAAAGATAAAAGCATGCCTATGGCATGCTTTTTTATTATATATCATATAATTCAATAGACATATAATTCAAAAAATTTATAAAATTAAATAAATAAATTAATTCATTCGCAAGATAATTCAAACAATTGATATTGTGAGTTTGATAAATTACTAACATGTTATAAATATTTAATGATTATTGATTTTTCTTGTTTAAAATGTATAATAATGCACTATAGTGAAAAAATGAATTTAATTATATTTCAAAAAAAAAGTTCTTGAATTAAAATTTGGAATACATTATAATTATTTCATGATTTTGAGTTAATTTAAAATATTTTTGCAAATGTATTATGTTAATCTAAATCCTTTAAAAATAAAGAAAAATGAAAAAAAACACACTTTATAGCATTTTAAATTTAAAAGAACGGAATTTTTAAATTTGTGCAAAAATTTAATATGATTTAAAATTAATCTTACCATAAGCAAAAGAGGGGAGAGATCATATGCTAAATTACATCATCAAAAGACTCGTAGCCAGCATAGTAACCCTTTGGGTAATTGCTACAGCGACATTCTTCTTAATGCATGCAATTCCAGGGGGACCATTTGATGGTGAAAAACCACTTCCACCACAAATTAAAGCAAATCTTGAACAAAAATTTGGCTTAAACAAGCCAATATCAGAACAGTATTTTATGTATCTTAAGAATCTTTCAAAGGGAGACTTAGGACCATCGTTAAAGTATGAGGGAAGAACAGTTAATGATATTATCGAATATTCATTCCCAACATCAGCTAAACTTGGACTTGTAACTGTATTATGTTCATTAATATTAGGGACTTATTTGGGTGTTACTGCTGCACTTAACCAAGGAAAATGGCAGGATAGTTTAGTTATGGTAATAGCAACACTTGGAGTTACTGTTCCAAGCTTCGTTTTGGCAACAATGCTTATATACGTTTTTGCAGTAAAATTATTGCTTTTACCATCGATTGGGCTTGAAGGACCTGCCAACTATATAATGCCTGTATTGGCTCTTGGAGGGTATTCTTTATCGTTCATTTCAAGATTAACAAGGTCAAGCCTTCTTGATGTTATTAGACAAGACTATATAAGAACAGCAAAGGCAAAAGGTTTATCAAGAAATGTTGTTATTTATAAACATGCCCTAAGAAACGCACTTATTCCTATAGTTACTTATTTAGGACCACTTATGGCAGGTATATTAACAGGTAGCTTCGTTATCGAAAAGGTATTTGGTATTCCTGGAATGGGTAGAGAATTCGTAACAGGTATATACAACAGAGATTATAGTATGATCATGGGTCTAACAGTATTCGACAGCTTCTTGCTTATATCTTTCAACTTTATAGTTGACTTGTTATATGCAGTTATCGACCCAAGAATCAAACTCGAAGGATAAGGAGGCTAAAATATGGAATACACAAATCTAGAAATATCAAAGGAATTATTTGAAAAAGTTCCTGCTGATGAAAAAAATATAAATGAGATTGTCAGACCAAGCGTAACGTATTGGCAGGATGCATGGAGAAGACTTAAGCAGAACAAACTTTCAATGGGTGGATTAATTTTTGTTGTATTCATTACATTGATTGCTATAATTGGACCATATATATCGCCATATAATTACTTTTCACAGGACTTCAGCATAGCAAACCAAGGGCCAAGCTCGGCACACTGGTTTGGAACTGACCCATTTGGTAGAGATATATTTACAAGAATACTTTATGGAGCAAGAATTTCACTTATTGTTGGTTACGCAGCAAGTATTCTTAATTTAACAATTGGTATTCTTTACGGCGGTGTTTCAGGTTACTTTGGTGGAAAAGTAGACAACCTTATGATGAGAATTGTAGATACACTTTATGCAATTCCAATGCTTCTTTACGTAATTCTTATAATGGTAGTTATAGGTGCCGGATTAAAGAGTATAATTTTTGCCCTTGCAATAGCATACTGGCTCTCAATGGCCAGAATAGTTAGAGCACAGGTTCTTTCACTAAAACAACAGGAATTTGTTCTTGCTGCAAAGACGCTTGGTGCTCCTCATATGAGAATTATATTAAGACACTTGATTCCAAATAGTATGGGACCAATTATTGTTACATTAACATTATCAGTTCCATCAGCTATTTTTACAGAAGCTTTCTTAAGCTTTATAGGTCTTGGGGTTTCTGCTCCTATGGCTTCTTGGGGTGTATTAGCATCAGAGGCAATGGAAACGCTCTATATTTATCCATACCAGATGCTTTTCCCAGCGCTTGCGATTTCATTAACAATACTTGCATTCAACTTCCTTGGTGACGGATTAAGAGACGCGCTCGATCCAAAGATGCGTAAGTAGGAGGTATACTATGGAAAAATTACTTGATATAAAGAATTTGAAGACGTCTTTCTTCACACATGTAGGAGAAGTAAAAGCAGTTAGAGGAGTTTCCTTTCATCTTGATAAAGGTGAAGCTCTTGGAATAGTTGGGGAATCAGGTAGTGGTAAAAGTATTACCATGATGTCTGTTATGAGACTTCTTGCAGACAACGGAAAGATAATAGATGGAGAAATAATGTTTGACGGAAGAGACCTTGCAAAAGTATCTGAACAGGATATGCAAAAAATTAGAGGAAATGAAATTGGAATGATATTCCAGGACCCAATGACTTCATTGAATCCTGTTTTAACAATTGGTGACCAATTAACTGAACATCTTCTTAAGCATAAAAATATTTCAAAGCAGGATGCTATGAAAAAAGCTGTAGAAATGCTTAAACTTGTTGGTATTCCAAGCCCTGAAAAGAGAATATCTCAATATCCACATGAGTTTTCAGGTGGTATGAGACAAAGAGTTATGATAGCTATGGCACTTATAACTGAGCCAAAGCTTCTTATAGCAGATGAGCCAACGACAGCACTTGACGTTACAATACAGGCTCAGATTCTTGAACTTATGAAGGATTTGAAGGATAAAATTAATACTTCTATTATTCTAATAACCCATGACCTGGGTGTTGTTGCCGATGTATGTAACAGAATTAACGTAATGTATGGCGGATTAGTCGTAGAAACAGGAAAAACCAGTGAAATCTTCTACAATCCAAGACATCCATATACATGGGGGCTTTTAAGAAGTATACCTAATCCAAAGGCAAAGGAAAGGCTAAAACCAATCGATGGACAGCCACCAGATCTTTTAAAACCACCTGCAGGATGTCCATTTGCTCCAAGATGTGAATATGCTATGAAGGTTTGTATGACGCATATGCCTCCATTATTTGAAGTAGGCGATAATCATAGAGCGGCTTGCTGGTTAAATCACAAGGACGCTCCAAAGGTTGAAGCACCGGTTGGAAGGAGGCACGTATAATGGAACAAAATAAAACTTTAATCGAAATAAAAAATTTGAAAATGTATTTTCCAATAAAAAGAGGACTATTTGGAAAACAAGTAAGTTATGTTAAAGCAGTTGACGATGTTTCATTCAGCATTAAAAAGGGGGAAACGTTAGGCCTTGTTGGAGAATCGGGCTGTGGGAAGACAACAACTGGAAGAACAATTATAAAGTTATATGAACCAACTGATGGTCAAATAATATATGATGGTGTAGATATAGCAAAGTATTCACCAAACCAAATGCTTCCTTATAGAAAAAAGATGCAGATGATTTTCCAGGACCCTTATGCATCGTTAAATCCTAGAATGACTGTTGGAGATATAATAGGTGAAGCAATTGATATTCACAAACTTATGAGTGGCAAAGAAAGAATGGAAAGAATTCAATATCTATTGAATGTTGTAGGCTTAAATAGCGAACATGCAAACAGATATCCACACGAATTCTCCGGCGGTCAAAGACAAAGAATAGGTATTGCAAGGTCGCTTGCAGTTCAACCTGAATTTATTATATGCGACGAGCCAATATCAGCGCTTGACGTTTCAATACAGGCGCAGGTTGTAAATATGCTTGAGGATTTGCAAAGAGATTTTGGTTTAACTTATTTATTCATAGCACATGATTTATCCATGGTTAAGCATATATCAAATAGAGTAGGAGTTATGTATCTTGGAAAGATGGTAGAGCTTGCAGAGAGCAATGAGCTATATGCAAAGCCAAT